>CAZICN010000127.1:0-11182 GCA_964537655.1 uncultured Aestuariivirga sp. | reverse complement strand
GTGCGTATGGTGACGGGCGCTTCCGCGTCGATCGCGAGCGGATTGCGCAAGGGGAGGCCGAAGGCATCGCACGCGATCTCGAAGACATCGCCGGCCTCGGGCTTGATGCCGTCGGCGAAGGACAATGTCGCCGTGCCGAACATGTGGACATGCACATCGCCCGGCTGGCGGAACAGGCGATACTTGAAATGGTGATGCTCGAGATTGGCGAAGCTGTGCGACATGTTGGCCTCGCCCGACAGGAACGGCTTCTCCCAGATCACCTTGCCGTCGCGCCGGATGCGCGAGTGCCCGCGAATATCGGCGGGCGGTTCCCCCAGCCGGATCTCCGGCCCGAAGCTCGCCGGGCGCAGCTTCGAATGCGCCAGGTAGAGATAGTTGATCCGCTCGGTCACATGGTCGGAGAATTCATTGGAGAGGGCGAAGCCGACGCGGAAGGGCGTGCCGTCGCCGGCGATGACATAGATGCCGGCGACTTCCGGCTCCTCGCCGCCGTCGAGCGCGAAGCCTGGCGATCTGAGCGGCTGGCCGGGGCCGGTCGCGGTGGCGCCGTTGCCCTTGTAGAACCACTCCGGCTGGACGCCGACCCGGCCGGGCGCCGGCTTGCCGCCTTCGAGGCCCATGCGGAAGATCTTCATCGAATCGGTGAGCGTTTCCTTGTCCTTCTCCGCCAGGTTCTTGTGCATGGCATCGCGCGTCGCCGCCGAGCCCAGATGGGTGAGGCCGGTGCCGGTCAGATGCAGATTGGCCGGGTTGGGATGGCTGATCGGCGCCAGCAGGTCGCCCGCCTCGCCGGCGCGCGCAAGATCGACGGTGTCGCCGAGACCGTGCGCCGCGATCACATCGGCCAGGCGCTTGCCCTGGTCGGCCGCCTCCAGCGCCAGCTCATAGACACCCCGGGCGCCGTTGACGATGCGCCCCGCCGCACCCGGCTCGCGCATCACCACCGCGACCGCACCCTTGTGCTTCACCTGTGACAGCAGCATCTTTGCGTCCTCGTCTCCGTGTCTCCAATTATTGTCATACAATTAGATCGGCTGGCAAGCGGCGGCTGCCCGGGGAAGGATAAAATCGGCGAAGAGACATGCTGGACTCATCCCCGGATGTCGATATTGTATGACCAAAGACCGGGTCACAGCCCTCGCGGGCGCTACAGCCGACGGCCCGGCCTGATGCATAAAGTTCGGTCAACGAGGAGGAACCCAGATGAGATTTGCGAAGCTCTTGGCCGGCATGTCGGCCCTGTGCGCCCTGGCTGTGACACCCGCCGTGGCGCAGGAAAAGCCGTTTGCCGGCGTCACCGTCAATGTCATTACCCAGACCGGCGCCATTCAGGAGCCGCTGCAGCGGCGCGCGCCCGATTTCGAGGCGCTGACCGGCGCCAAGATCAATGTCGTCGCGGTGCCCTTCTCCGACCTCTATCAGAAGGTCCTCACCGACTGGGCGAGCGGCACCAATTCGGTCGATGCCGCGGTGTTCGCGCCGCAATGGATGGTCGACTACATCGCCGGCGGCTATCTGGAAGACCTCACGCCGCGCGTCGATGCCGACAAGGACATCCAGCAGGACGATGTCGGCGCGTTCTTCCGTGACTTCTCCGAGAAGTACAACGGCAAGACCTACATGATCACGCTCGATGGCGACTTCCACATGATGTATTACCGCAAGGACGTCCTGGAAGCGGCCGGACTCAAGGCGCCGACGACCTGGGACGAATATCTCGCGGTCGCCAAGGCCACCCATGGCCAGGACATGAATGGCGACGGTACGCCCGATTTCGGTTCCTGCATCGCCAAGAAGCGCAATGCGCAGAGCTACTGGTTCGTCATGGACGTGGTCGGTTCGATGACGCAGTCCAAGGGCACGAGCCAGGGCACCTTCTTCAACACCAAGGACATGGCGCCGCTGGTCAACAACGACGCCTTCCGCAAGGCGCTCGACTTCCTGTCGGAATCGACCAAATACGGGCCGCCGGACGAGCTCAATCTCGATGTCAGCGACACCCGTCCGCTCTTCGCCTCGGGACGCTGCGCCCTCAATCTCGACTGGGGCGATGTCGGCACCATCGCGATCGATCCCAAGCAGTCCAAGGTGATGGGCAAATGGGGTGCCGCCATCATGCCGGGCTCCAAGGAAGTGCTGAACTGGGAGACCGGCAAGCTCGAGGCGTGCACCGCCGAGATCTGCCCGACTTCGATCGAAGGCGTCAACCATGCGCCCTTCGCGGCCTTCGGCGGCTGGGGCGGGGGCATCAATGCCAAGGCCGACCAGAAGGTCAAGGACGCGGCCTACGCCTATTTCTCCTATATGACGCAGCCGGCGCAGTCGAACTCCGACGTGACGATCGGCGGCACCGGCTTCAATCCCTATCGCACCTCGCAGCTCAGCTACAGCGACCTGTGGAAGAACGCCGGCATGAGCGAGGATGAGGCCAAGGTCTATCTCGGCGCCATCAATGCCAGCATGAGCAGCCCGAACATGATCCTCGATCTGCGCATCCCGCAGAACCAGAAGTACCAGCAGGTGGTGCTGGACGAGGCGGTGTCGCGCTATCTCGCGGGCGAGATCGACAAGGAAGCGACGGTCAAGGCGGTCGAGGACGGCTGGAACGAGCTCAACAACGAGATCGGCAAGGACCAGCAGCTCGACTTCTACAAGGCGACCATCGGCGCGAAATAGGTGCAGCCATGCCCTCTCCCCCTGGGGAGAGGGCAACAATGCAAACCACTGTCATCCCGGCGAAAGCCGGGACCCATTAAATTCGTAACGCGCGGGCAGCGCCGGCCAGACTGCGCTTATTCAAGGGGTCCCGGCTTTCACCGGGATGACGAAATTGGGGAAGCTGAGATCAGTTGTCCGCTCCTGCTGAACACGCACCGGAAACCCGCGGCTTGTCGGAATGGCTCGACCGTCATTGCGGCCCGGTCATGGTGCTGCCGGCGGTTCTCGTCATCCTCGCCTTCGCCGTATTTCCGCTCATCATCTCGGCCTATCTGGCGCTGTCGCGTTTCGCGCTGGCGCCCGGCGGCTTCACGCTCAAATTCATCGGCCTCGCCAATTTCCGCAAGCTCATCGCCGGCTCGCAGCAATATCACCTGCTCGGCAGCTTCGGGGCGCTCTCGCCCCTGCACTGGCTCCTCGTCGCGCTGATCGCGTCAGGCCTTGCCTATCTGCTGTCGCGCTATTTCAGGTCCGGCCGGATCGGCATCGCAGGTTTGCTCGGCCGGCTCCTGGCGGTGGCGGTGGCGATGGGCCTCGCTCTTGTGGTGATCGCCACCACGGCTCGAGGCGGCGTGCCCGGCACGGTCGTCAATACATTGCTTTATGTCGTGGTCGGCGTCGCCATCCAGTTTGCCCTCGGCCTTGCTCTGGCGCTTTTGTGCGGCCAGCCGATCCGCGGGCGCAATTTCTTCCGCGTCCTGTTCTTCATCCCGCTGATGGTGACGCCGGTCGGCATCGCCTACACCTTTCGGATGCTGGCCGACATGCAGAAGGGGCCATTTGCCCCGCTCGTCCAGGCCGTCGGCATCCAGGAATGGTCGTGGGCGACGGAAGCCTGGTCGGCCCGCCTCATGGTTCTGGTCGGCGACACCTGGCAATGGACGCCCTTCATGTTCATCGTGCTGCTCGCCGCGGTCGAGAATCAACCGCGCGACCAGGTCGAGGCGGCCCGCCTCGACGGCGCCAATGGATTGCAGATCTTCCGCGACATCACCTGGCCGGCCATCGCGCCCATCGCCGCCACCGTCGTCCTCATCCGCCTCATCGAGGCCTTCAAGATCATCGATCTCCCCAATGTGCTCACCGGCGGCGGCCCCGGCCTCGCCACCGAATCGATGACGCTCCACTCCTTCATCGCCTGGCGCACCCAGGATCTCGGCGGCTCGGCGGCGGTCGGCTATCTCCTGCTTTTCATCTCGACCGTCGTCTGCGTGTCGTTCTTCAATTTTGTGGTCAGGCCGGCGCGGAGGCACGAAACATGACGGCGCCGCAGAGAACCCTGGCGCAAAGGCTGTTCGAGCCCGCCGCCGTCGACCGGCAGTCGCCCTTTGCCGCCGTCATCACCTATGCGCTGCTCCTCCTGTGGGCATTGGTCGTGCTGGTGCCGCTCTACTGGGTGCTGATCACCTCTTTCAAGGGGCCGGGCGAGGTCGACAACGGCCCGTTCTATCTCCCCTTCGTCGATTTCGAGCCCTCGCTCGCCGCCTGGGACTTCATGCTGCTGCAGAACTACACGCTCGGACCTTATCTCAATTCGGTGGTCGTGGCGCTGATGAGCACGCTGCTCGCGGTGCTGATCGGGGCGCTCGCCGCCTATGCGCTGGTGCGCATCCGTTTCCAGGTGAAGCTCCTCGGTGTCGCCCTCTTCATCCTTCTCCTCATTGCCGTCATCGTCGCGGTGGCGGGCTTCGGCGTCAGATGGCCGATCGCCACCATCGTCGCCATTGCGCTCTTCGTCATCGCCCTGTTCACGCTCATCAACCGCACGAAGGCCGCGGTCGGCAACAGCGACATCGAGTTCTGGATCATCTCCAACCGCATCATGCCGCCGATCGTAGCGGTGCTGCCGATCTATGTGATGTTCCAGCAGTTGCGCCTGCTCGACACGCAGGCCGCCCTCATCGCCACTTATACCGCCGTCAACCTGCCGATCGTCGTCTGGCTGACGCGCGATTTCTTCGCCGCCATCCCGCTCGACCTCGAGGAGAGCGCCGAGATCGACGGCGCCTCGAAGCTGCGCGTCTTCCTCACCATCGCGCTGCCGCTGGTGCGCTCCGGCCTCGTCGCCACCTTCCTTCTGGTGCTGATCCTCGCCTGGAATGAATATCTCCTCGCGCTCTTCCTGTCGAACGCCAAGGCGCAGACCATGCCGGTGCTGGTCTCGGCGCAGAACACCACGCGAGGCCCGCAATGGTGGAACATGTCGGTTCTGATCGTGGTGATGATCGCGCCCGTCGTCGTCATTGCGAGCGTGCTGCAGAAACATATCGCGCGCGGGCTGCTCGTCGGCGCGGTGAAGGGATAGGCGCATGAAGGTCACGCTGTCGGAAATCTACAAGTCCTTCGGACCGGTCGAGGTGGTGAAGGGCCTTGACCTGACCATTGGTGACGGCGAGTTCCTGGTGCTGCTCGGTCCCTCGGGCTGCGGCAAGACGACGGCGCTGCGCATGGTGGCGGGGCTCGAGACGGTGACGTCGGGGCGCATCCTGATCGGCGAGCGTGACGTGACGGGTGTCTTGCCCAAATACCGTGACGTCGCGATGGTGTTCCAGTCCTATGCGCTCTATCCGCACATGACGGTCGCCGAGAATATCGGCTATCCGCTCAAGATGCGCAAAGCCGCTCCGGCCGAGCGCGACGCCGCGGTGAAGAGCGCCGCCCGGAAGGTTCACCTCGACGAGTATCTCGGCCGCTATCCGCGCCAGTTGTCGGGCGGCCAGCGCCAGCGCGTGGCCCTCGCCCGCGCCATGGTGCGGCGCCCTTCGGTGTTCCTGATGGACGAGCCGCTCTCCAATCTCGACGCCAAGCTGCGCGGCGCCATGCGCTTCGAGCTCAAGCGGCTGCAGGCCGAGCTCGGCGTCACCACCATCTATGTGACGCATGACCAGATCGAGGCGATGACGCTGGCGCATCGCGTCGCCATCATGAACAAAGGCGTGGTGCAGCAGATCGCCGAGCCGCGCCATATCTATGACGATCCGGCCAATCTCTTCGTCGCCGGCTTCATCGGCTCGCCGCCGATGAATTTCCTCGAAGGCGCGCTCGTCAAGGGAAGCTTCGTCTGGCCGGAAGGCAAGTTCGCGACGCAGGTCAGGCAGAGCCATGCGCAGGTGACGGCAGGACTGAGGCCGGAGGACTGCCGGGTGACGAGCCCGGGCAAGGGCAAGATCAAGGCGCGTGTCTATGCCCTCGAGCTCATCGGCGATCACACGCTGATCTCCTGCCAGGTGGGCGACAGGACGGTCACGGTGAAAGCTGACAAGAGCGCCCATTATCAGATGGACGAGCCGATCGGCATCAGCTTCGCCGACGACGCGGTGTTCCTGTTCGACACCGCGACGGGAGCCCGGATCAGGGGAAAGTGAGCCTTCTCTCCCCCGCGCGGCGCGGGAGAGAGGGCCTTCGCTCGATTTTACTGAGCGCCGAGATGGCAGGGATTCGGGTTGCCGGCGGTCGCCTTGCACATATCGCTGTTGGCGGTGAAGTTGTTCTGCACGCCGCCGCCGCGGGTCGGGCTGATGACCGTGCGGACATTCTCCGTCCGTCCGGTCTTCACGATATCGCCGGCCACCGGACCGCCCTTGCGGGGTTCATAGTCGATGCGCACGATGTCGCCCTTGCGCAGCGTGCTGAGCCGCACGCGGTCGGAGACGTAATAGCTTGCTCCGTCAGTTAGCCTGAGCATGCCCGTCCGGGTGTCGACGGAATACACGGTTCCGCTGTCGCTCGCCGCCAGGGCGGCCCCTCCCATGAGCGGGATGGCGAGCAGCGCGAGAAGAATCAATTTCCGCATGGTGGTGTCCTCTTGACTAAAGGTGATGCAAACGCATCTGCAGGGACTGATGTGATGTCGCGACACCGCGGCGGCAAACGGAACCGTGTCGTGCGGAAAAATGCATGCGGGCAGGGCGAATTGCGGCGCGTTCAGGAAAGCGAAGCGATTCCGGCAGGATGGCTCGAAGGCCCGGCGATCGACCGCAAGGTCAGGTGTTCGAAGAGTGAAGATGTGCCATGCGCTTCACGCCCGGTATCCTTCATGTGACCGAAGGTGACGCGGGTACCTGTTGACTCACCCCAACAGGCTCATATGTCGACCCACTGGCCCTTCTCGGCCGAGCGGGCAAAGGCGTGGATGACCTTCTCGATCGCAAGCCCCTCGGCGAAGCCGACGGTGCCCGAAGGTCGGCCGGTGATGGCATGAAGCAACTCGGCGAGCTCGATCACTTTCAGCTCGTTGAAGCCGAGGCCGTGGCCGGGTGCGGGGCAGAAATGGCCATAGGCCGGATGATGCGGCGCCGACAGGATGCGGCGGAAACCGCGCCGGTCGGCCGGGCCTTCGGCGATATAGAGATTGAGTTCGTTCATCCGCTCATTATCGAGCCACAGCATGCCCGTCGATCCATGCACTTCGATCCTGAGGCCGTTCTTGCGGCCATGCGCCACCCGGCTCGAGGCGAGGACGCCGCGGGCGCCGGACGCGAAACGCACCAGCGCATGGGCGATGTCGTCATTCTCGACGCGCGCCGTCCCGCCCGCCGGCACAGGGCGTTCCCCATGCACCACATCGACCATGGCGCTGAGACGCGTGATCGGCCCCATAAGTTCCCGCGCGAGCGAGACGAGATGGACGGTGAGGTCGCCCAGCGTGCCGAGCCCGGCGTCCTTGCGCGTCAGCCGCCAGGACCACGGCAGGGCGGGATCGGCCATGTAGTCCTCATCGACGCTGCCCCTGAAATCGAAGACCTCGCCGATCGCGCCCTCGGCGATGAGCTTTCTGGCGAATTGCAGGGCCGGGTTGCGCAGATAGCCATAGCCCAGCGCCGTCGCCTGGCCCTTCGCCTTAGCCGCGGCGTGGGCCATCGCCTCGGCATCGGCCAGGGTCAGCGCCATTGGCTTCTCGCACCACACATGTTTGCCGGCCTCGAGTGCCGCCACCGCCATCTCGCGGTGGAGGCCATTGGGCGAGGTGATCGAGACGAGCGAGATGGCGGGATCGGCGAGGAGGTCGCGCCAGTCGGTGGTCGATTTGGCGAAGCCGAAGTCGCGCGCGTATTTTTCGGCATGGGCCGCCTCGACATCGCACAGCATGACGCGCTCGATCGCCGGCACATCGCCCATCACCGCCTTCACCGCGCCATAGGCCATGGCATGGCACTTGCCCATGAAGCCTGTCCCGATCAGGCCGACGCCGATCCGTTCCATCATTGAGAATTGCTCCAGCCGGGATTCGCATTCACTTATTTCGTCATCCCGGCGCAAGCCGGGATCCCCTGAATATCCTGAGACAAGCAGTACCGCTCATCTTGTCCTCGCCCAATGGCGCCCGGCTTTCGCCGGGATGACGGTGGAGGGCAGGGGGAGACCTTCATTTGCTCATGACCCCTCCGCCCGCCTTCCGGTGGTTGAGCTTGGCGATCTCGGCCTCGAGATCGACCAGTTCCTTGCCGCCGGCCATCAGGTTGAGCAGCTGGTCGCGGCTGATGTCGCCCTTGGCATAGGTGCCGGAGCTCTTGCCGCGCTTCAGGATGGTGAAGCGGTCGCCCACCACATAGGCATGGTGCACATTGTGCGAGATGAAGATCACGCCGATGCCGCGCGCCTTCGACTGGACGATGAGCTTCAGCACGATCGAGGCCTGGTGGACGCCGAGCGCCGAGGTCGGCTCATCGAGGATCAGCACTTTGGCGCCGAAATGGATGGCGCGCGCAATGGCGAGGCACTGGCGCTCGCCGCCCGACAGCGTGCCGACCGGCTGCTCCGCGTCGCGAAGCTCGATGCCCATGTCGCGCAGTTCGCGCCAGGCAGTGCGGTTGGCGTAGTCGATGTCGAGCTGGCGCAGCAGACCGCGGCGGCGCAGCGGCTCTCTCCCCAGGAAGAAATTGCGCGCGACGCTCATCAGCGGCACCAGCGCCAGGTCCTGATAGACGGTGGCGATGCCCTTATCGAGCGTCTCCTTGGGCGAGCCGAAGCGGGCGGGCTCACCCGCCACCCTGATCGCACCCTCGTCCGGCGTGTGGACGCCGGACAGGATCTTGATCAGCGTCGACTTGCCGGCGCCATTGTCGCCCAGGAGGCAATGCACCTCATGCGCCTTGAGGTCGAAGGACACGTCCTTCAGCGCGATGACGGTGCCGAAATACTTGCTGACCCGGTCGAGCTCGATGAGGGGGGCGCTCATCAGCGGCTCTGCATGGCGCGGTTGCGCACATAGGAGTTGAACAGCACCGCCGTCACCATCATGGCGCCCATGAAGAGCTTGAACCAGTCGGTATCGATGCCGGTATAGAAGATGCCCATCTGCACGACGCCGAAGATGAGCGCGCCGAACATGGCGCCGATCGCCGAGCCATAGCCGCCGGTCAGCAGCGTGCCGCCGATCACCACCGCGATGATGGCTTCGAATTCCTTGAGATTGCCGCGCAACGTGTCGGCCGAGCCCGTCACCAGCACCTGGATCGCGGCGAAGAGGCAGGCGGCAAGGGCGGTGAAGACGAAAAGCGTGATCTTGGTGCGCGCCACCGGCACGCCCAGATTGCGCGCCGCATTGGCATCGCCGCCCGCGGCGAAGATCCAGTTGCCGAAGCGGGTGCGCATCAGAAGCCAGGTGCAGAACAGCGTGAGCCCGATCCACCAGACGATCGACATGGGGATGCCGGCGATCATCGGCAGCCCGTCGGCGCGCGTGCCGATGAAGCCGAGATCGGCGAGCCAGGCGATCGGCGTCTTCAGCACCTGGCCGGAGAACAGCGGCGCGATCCAGGAATCACGCGAATATTCATGGATGCCGGAGGCCTGGGTGCGGCCGGTGACGCCGCGCATGACGCCAAGGGTCAGGCCGCGCAGCATGAACAGGCTGCCGAGCGTGACGATGAAGGACGGCAGGCCGGTGCGCACCACGATGAGCCCGTTGAGATAGCCGAAGAAGCCGCAGGCCGCGAAAGCGAGCGGCAGCGACAGCCAGATCGGCCAGCCCCAGGCGATGGTCGGAATAGCGATGACGATGCCGGCAAAGCCGATCATCGAGCCGACTGAGAGGTCGAATTCGCCGGCGATCATCAACAGCGCCACCGGGGCGGCGAGAATGCCGAGCTGGGCCGAGACTTCGAGGAAATTGACGATGCCCTTGGCGCTGAACAGCCCGGCGTCGCCGGCGGTCGCGGCGAAGAAAGCGAGCACCAGGAGGGTGCCCGCCATGGCGCCAAGCTCCGGCCGGCTGAGCAGCCGGCTCAATCGCGATATGGAGCGGACCCGTTCGTCACGGATGTCGGAGGTCATGTGAGTTGATCCTCAATCGTTCGCATTACGACCCCACCCGGCGCTTCGCGCCACCCTCCCCGAAGATCGGGGAGGGAGAACGAAAACCCTCCCTCCCCGCGCCTGGCGGGGAGGGTGTCACGCGGAACGCGTGGGGTTAATGTTCTACCTCTTCCCCTGCTTGGCGAGGTCGATCACCGACGCCGCCGTCTCCTTGGTCACGAAGCCGGGGCCGGTCGGATAATCGGCGATGGGCGCGATCTTGTATTTCTTCCACAGATCGAACATCACCACCGGGATATAGCCCATGGCATATTGCTGGGCGTCGATGCCCCATTCCATCTTGCCGTCGGCGGTCGCCTGCAGGATCGTCGGCGAAAGATCGAAGGTGCCGATCTTCACCTTGCCGGTGAGGCCGAGTTCATCCAGCGCCATGAGGCCGGGCTCGGCGCCGCCGATGCCGACGGTGAGCACGAATTCGGTGCCGGAATTGCTGTTGAGATAGCCGATGATGCGGTTCTTCATCTCGGTCGGGTCCATCACGCCGTTGAGCACCGGCACGTCGACGCCGAGGCCCTTGGCGAAGCCGGCGCAGCGATCATCGAGGCTGACATTGCCGACCTCGTGATTGGCGCAGACCGCCTTCTTGACGCCGAGCTTGGCGACGCGCTCGCCCGCCATGACGCCCGCTTCATATTCACTCTGTCCGAGATAGAGCAGGCCGCCCAGTTCCTTGGTCAGCTTGCCGCCGCCGGAATCGATCACGATGACCGGAATGCCGGAAGCGACGGCGTTCTTCACCGGCTCGCTCAAGGCGGCGGGATCGGCGATCGAGACGACGAGGCCGTCGGGCTTCGAGGCCGCGGCGGCGTCGATCATCTGCGCCATCTTGGCCATGTCGAAGGTCTCGGGCGCCAGATACTCGGCTTTGACGCCGAGCGTCTTGGCGGCATCGTCCATGCCGTTCTTCACCACCGACCAGTAGGGATCGCCCGACTGGCCATGGGTGACGAAGACCACGCGGGTTTCGTCCGCCGCGGCCATGCCGGACGCGGCGGCGAGGAGTGTCAGCCCGGCCATGAGGCCGAGCACGGATTTAACGAGTTTCGTAAGCATATTTCCTCCTTCTCTCTGTGTGCCGCGCCGCCCTCACCGGACGGAGCGGACCGGCCGCCGGGGATTTTCCCTCTGGCGGCGCTGGTTCCTT
>CAZICN010000126.1:0-11242 GCA_964537655.1 uncultured Aestuariivirga sp. | reverse complement strand
GTTCTTGACGACGCCGTCGACCACCTGGCCTTCGGTGAGGTTCTGCACCAGCTCGGAGCGCTGCTCGGCGCGGGTCTCTTCCATGATGGCGCGGCGCGACACGACGATATTGCCGCGGCGGCGGTCCATCTTGAGGATCTGGAAGGGCTGGGTGACGTTCATCAGCGCGCCGACATCGCGGATCGGGCGGATATCGACCTGGCTGCCGGGCAGGAAGGCCACCGCACCGCCGAGATCGACGGTGAAGCCGCCCTTGACGCGGCCGAAAATGACGCCATCGACGCGCTCGTTGTTGGTGGAGGATTGTTCGAGGCGGGTCCAGGCTTCCTCGCGGCGCGCCTTGTCGCGCGACAGAACGGCTTCGCCCAGCGCATTCTCGATGCGCTCGAGATAGACTTCGACTTCGTCGCCCACCTTGATGCTGACGTCCTTGCCGGGCTGCGAGAATTCCTTGACCGCGATGCGGCCTTCGGTCTTGAGGCCGACATCGATGATCGCGAAGTCGTTCTCGACGGCAACGACGCGGCCCTTGACGACCGAGCCTTCGGCGGAGGCGCCGGTGCCGAAAGATTCGGCGAGCAGGGCTTCGAAGTCGGCACGGGTCGGATTGAGTGTTTCGGCAGATTTTGCCATGAGGTCAGGTTTCCTGAGATATCGAGGCTGGCCCACGGTTATATCCGCAGGACCTCCCGCAAGGCGCCGTCACCAAAATAGGTGCCAGGCGGGCAAACCACGTCATTTCCGGCTCAACAAGGCCACCCAGGCTCAGGCTCGAGTATGATCCGGAAACAGTTGAGGGCGCAGCCGGTCCGACCGATGGCGCCCCGTGAACGCGCCCGTCAGCGACGGGCGGCCTGGAACGGGGCGTCTATAGCGAAAGCAAGCGCCCAGGGCAAGCATCCCGGCGGGCTTTTGCCGTCAAGTCAGAGCGCCCTATTTCGGGACTTTCCGGCATTTCGTCGTCGTCCTGAAGAACGGCGGATAGGGCAGCACTTCTTCCGTCGTGGTGCAGACGAGCCTCGTGCATTGGGTCTGAAGGGCGGCGAGCCGGGCCTGCGTCTGTGGTGCGGTCTTCTTGAGCTGACCTCCCATGCACCATTTGAAATGCGCGTTCCAGTCCTTGCTCCAGCCGCCTCCGGTGAAATTGCATTTGCGGGCGAGGTTTTCCGTCTGCTGGGCGACGGCAGTCGCGGCATACTGGGCGCAGGCGTCCTTCTCAGCCTGATCCCCGGCGCTCTTCTGGGCGCTAAAGCAGCCGGCGAGCTGCTGGTTGCGGCTGTCATTCGCGGCCGAGCGTTGGTTCGGGCTGGCTTTGAGGCACCAGCCGAAATGACCGGCATAATCCTCCGACCAGGCGCCCCCCTTGATCCCGCAGCCCTTGGCCTTGTTGGCCTTCTGCTGCTTGACGGCCTCTGCCGCGTAATCCTGGCAGGCCTGCTGGTCCTCTTGCGGTTTCTTGGCGCATTTGGCGAGCGCTCCCTTGCGCGCTTTGTCCTCGGCCGTGAGCTTGGCCATGGTCGATGTCTGGCACCAGGCGAAATGTCCATTGTAGTCGGCCGACCAACGGCCACCGGCGAAACCGCAGCCCATCTGAATATTCTGCTCCTGCTGGGCGACGGCGAGGGCGGCATAGGCCCCGCAATTGAGGTGCTGGGTCGCCTTTGCGCCGCTGGTCAACGCGGCAAGCAGAATGAGCGCCGCGATGCCTTGCGGGCGCGCGAACGGCTGAGCCATGGAACGTCCTAACCCTGACGCGGCGCTGTCTCGGCGATGCGGATGCCGGTGCGCCGGCTCAGTCAGGGTTCCGGCGGACTGGGGTGAGAAATTCACCTGAAGACGGCACCGGCGGGAGCATACGCCAGAATTGCCGTAAGGTCATGTCCTTATCGGGGAGGGGTGCGCGCGCCCTCAAACGTCCAGATTGGCGACCGACAGCGCGTTCTCGCGGATGAAGTCTCGCCTGGGCTCGACCACATCGCCCATCAGCTTGGTGAAGATGTCGTCGGCCTCGTCGAGTTCGCTCACCTTGACGCGCAGCAGCGAGCGCACATTGGAATCGAGCGTCGTTTCCCACAGCTGCTCGGGGTTCATTTCGCCCAGGCCCTTGTAGCGCTGCATGGAAATGCCCTTGCGCCCGGCGGCGAACACCGCTTCGAGCAGATCGATCGGACCATGGATGATCTTCTCGCCGTCCTTGCGGCGCAACTTGGCGGGCCTCGCATAGATATCCTGCAGATGCGCGGCTTTCTTGTCGAGGCGGATGGCATCGGCCGAGCCGATCAGCCGCGCATCGATCGTCCAGCTTTCCTTGACGCCTCTCACCTCCCGGGCGAAGACGAGGCCGCCATCGGAAGAGGGCGAGCCTGACCAGCCGCGCTCGGTTTCCTCGGCAATGGCATCGAGCCTCTTGGCGATATAGCTCGCCGCCGCCGTCGCATTCTCGACATTGGAGAGGACTTCCGGATTGAGCACGCCCGCGATCGCCGCCTGCTCGATCACGGTGCGTGAATAGCGCGAATGGAGCGCATCGAGAGCCGCCCGGACCGAGAGCGCCTCATCGACGATCTGGCGCAGATCCGTGCCGGCGCGCTCGGCGCCCGAGGCGAGCACGAGGGCCGAGCCTTCGAGCCCCGCCTCGATGAGATAGTTTTCCAGCGCCTTGCCGTCCTTCAGATACTGCTCGGAGGAGCCGCGCTTCACCTTGTAGAGCGGTGGCTGGGCGATGAAGAGATGGCCGCGCTCGATGAGCTCCGGCATCTGCCGGTAGAAGAAGGTGAGCAGCAGGGTGCGGATATGGGCGCCGTCGACATCGGCGTCCGTCATGATGATGATCTTGTGATATCTGAGCTTGTCGGGCGAGAATTCCTCGCGCCCGATACCGGTGCCGAGAGCGGTGATGAGCGTGCCGATCTCGGCCGAGGAGAGCATCTTGTCGAAGCGCGCGCGTTCGACATTGAGGATCTTGCCGCGCAGGGGCAGCACTGCCTGGTTCTCGCGATTGCGCGCCTGCTTGGCGGAGCCGCCGGCCGAGTCGCCCTCGACGATGAACAGTTCCGATTTCGCGGGATCGCGTTCCTGGCAGTCGGCGAGCTTGCCCGGCAGCGAGGAAATGTCGAGGGCGCCCTTGCGCCGCGTCAGCTCGCGCGCCTTGCGGGCCGCCTCGCGGGCCGCGGCGGCTTCCACCACCTTGCCGACGATCTGCCTGGCGTCCTGGGGATGTTCCTCGAACCAGGCCGAGAGCTCTTCGCCGATCAGGCTTTCCACCACCGGGCGCACCTCGGAGGAAACGAGCTTGTCCTTGGTCTGGGATGAGAATTTGGGATCGGGCACCTTGACCGAGAGCACGCAGGTCAGGCCTTCGCGCGCGTCATCGCCGGTGAGCGCCACTTTCTCCTTCTTGGCGATGCCGCTCGACGTCGCATAGTTGTTGATGACGCGGGTGAGCCCGCCGCGGAAGCCGGCCAGATGAGTGCCGCCGTCGCGTTGCGGGATATTGTTGGTGAAGCACAGCACATTCTCATGATAGCTGTCGTTCCACCACAGGGCGCATTCGACCGTGATGCCGTCCTTCTCGCCATGCATCATGATCGGATCGGTGACGAGGGCCTGCTTGGTGCGGTCGAGATAGCGCACGAAGGCCTGGATGCCGCCTTCATAATAGAGTTCGACCTCCTTCGGCTCGACGCCGCGCCGGTCGGCCAGCACGATGCGCACGCCGGAATTGAGGAAAGCGAGCTCGCGCAGGCGGTGCTCGATCGTCGCATAGTCGAATTCGGTCCTGGTGAAGATTTCGGGCGACGGCAGGAAGGTCACTTCGGTGCCGCGCTTGTCATGGCTGTCGCGCACCACGGCGAGCGGCGCATCGGCGGCGCCATTGGTGAAGCTCATCGCATGCTCTTTGCCGCCGCGCCAGACGCGCAGCTTGAGCCAGATCGACAGCGCGTTGACCACCGATACGCCGACGCCGTGCAGGCCGCCCGAGACCTTGTAGGAATTCTGGTCGAATTTGCCGCCGGCATGCAGCTGGGTCATGATGACCTCGGCCGCCGACACGCCTTCGCTCGGATGGATGTCGGTCGGCACGCCGCGGCCATTGTCCGAAACGGTGCACGAGCCATCGGCATTGAGGGCGACGATGACACGGTCGCAATAGCCGGCGAGAGCCTCATCGACGGCATTGTCCACCACCTCGTAGATCATGTGGTGGAGGCCCGATCCGTCATCGGTATCGCCGATATACATGCCCGGGCGCTTGCGCACCGCATCAAGGCCCTTGAGCACCTTGATGGCGTCAGCGCCGTAGTCTTCGGCCTGCTTCTTGATCGGATCAGCCATTACTGCCTCGTCACTATTCCGGCTTCCACATGGAGGAAATCGGCCGTCTTGCCAAGCCCGTTGAAGAGCGCTTCATCCGTACCCGTCATAAAGCTCTGGGCCTTGAGCTCACGCAGCGTCTCGAACAGCCCGGAGCGTCTTTTCGCGTCAAGATGGGCGGCAACTTCGTCAAGAAGAAGGACAGGGGCCGCCCCGCTCTCTTCCGTCACCGAGGCCGCCTGGGCGAGGATCAGCCCGATCAGCAGTGCCTTCTGCTCGCCTGTCGAGCAGAGTGCCGCCGCCATGGATTTGGGCTCATGCATCACCAAAAGGTCACTCCTGTGCGGGCCGTTGAGGGTGCGCCCGGCCGCCTTGTCCTGGCCCCGCGATTCGAGGAGAAGTCTACGATATTCGTCCTCCGCCTGCACGGCCGGCATGGTCTTGAGGCGGTCTTCGAGATCGCCCTGCAGGCTCAGCAAACTGGCGGGGAAAGCGCTCCCCTTAAGTAGGGATTTCATGTGGTTTTGCAAGGCCTGGACGGCATGCAGGCGGGCCGCCGCGATGGCCGCCGCCGCTTCCGCCATCTGGGCCTCGAGGCCGGACAGCCAGACCCCGTCGGGGCGCATCTCCTCGAGCAGGAGGTTGCGCTCGCGCATGAGCTTCTCGAACACCAGCACGCGCGAGGCATGCTCAGGATCGTTGGCGGTGACGAGTCGGTCGAGGAAACGGCGCCGGTCGGAAGCAGGCCCCGAGAACAGCCGGTCCATCGCCGGGGTGAGCCAGATGACCCGCAAATGATGGCTGAGAATTCCGGGGCTCTTCTGGGGGACACCGTCAATGACGACCTGGCGGGTCTGGCTCTGGCTGTCACCCTCGGGCATCCACTGGGTGCCGAGCCGCGTCTCGCCCTCGGGCGATGCGACATGGGCGGCGATGGCCCAACCCTTGCCGGCGCCCTGGCGGGCGAGGTCCTCGAACAGCGCGCCGCGCAGGCCCCGTCCGGCGGCCAGCAGCGATATCGCCTCGATGAGATTGGTCTTGCCGGCGCCATTGGGGCCGGTCAGCGCGAGGAGGCCGGGTCCCGGATCGAGCCTGAGGGCATCGTAATTGCGGAAATCCGTGAGCGTCAGGCGGGTGACGACGAAAGCGGAAGCGGACATTCACTCTGCCTGATTTTCCCCCTCTCCCGCCTGCGGGAGAGGGTGGCCGAAGGCCGGGTGAGGGTGTGGCTCAAATGTTGGCGAGCGCATGCCTGCTTTTGCAGATGCCGATACAGGCCCGAGCGGATTTCCGCGTGTCTCGCAGTGGCCCGGTTGCACCAACACCCTCATCCGCCCATTGGGCGCCTTCTCCCGTAAGCGGGAGAAGGGGGGATGATGGAGGGGTTGGCGGTTTCTCGTTCTCACACCCGCATCGGCATCAGCACATAGAGCGCCTGGTCGTCCGAGGGGTCGAGCACGATGGTGGGCGAGCCGGCATCGGCCAACTGGAATCTCGCCGTATCGCTCTTGATCTGCGAGGCGATGTCGAGCAGGTAGCGCGAATTGAAGCCGATATCGACCGGGTCGGATTCATAGGTCGCGGCGATCTCCTCTTCCGCCGAACCCGAATCCGGATTGTTGACGGTGAGCACCACGCGCCCGTCGCCGATATTGAGCTTCACCGCGCGGCCCTTCTCGAAGGAAATGGTCGACACCCGGTCGACGGCGCTCGAAAACAGCTTGGTGTCGACATCGAGCGTCTTGTCGTTGTTGCGCGGGATGACCCGCTCATAGTCGGGGAAGGTGCCGTCGATCAGCTTCGAGGTGAGGGTGAGGCCGTTGAAGGAGAAGCGGATCTTGGACGAGGACAGCGCGACCTCGACCTCGCCCTCATCGCTTTCGATCAGCTTGACGATCTCGAGCACCGTCTTCCTCGGCACGATGATGCCGGGCATGCCTTTTGCGCCCTGGGGCAGAGCGACCTGCGCCCGCGCCAGCCGGTGCCCGTCGGTCGCGACCGCCCGCAGCATCTTGCTGGCCGCGACCTCATGCAAATAGATGCCGTTGAGGTAATAGCGCGTCTCCTCGGTCGAGATGGCGAAGCGGGTCTTCTCGACCAGTCCCTTCAGATCGGCCGCGGACAATGTGAAGCGGTTGGCGAGATCGCCGGCGTTGAGATCGGGGAAATCCTCGGGCGGCAGCGCCTGGAGCGCGAAGCGCGAGCGCCCCGCCTTGATCGAGACCCGGCCGGCATCGGGGCCCTGGTCGAGCTCGAGCTGGGCTCCGTCGGGGAGCTTGCGCACGATGTCATAGAGCATGTGGGCGGCGACGGTGACGGCACCCTCCTGGGCGACCTCGGCCTGAACCGTCTCGATGATCTCGATATCGAGGTCGGTGGCGGTGAGCCTGACCGCATCGCCCTTGGCCTGGACCAGCACATTGGACAGGATCGGGATGGTATTGCGCCGTTCCACCACGCTCTGCACATGGTTCAGGGCCTTGAGAAAGGCTGATCTTTCAATAGTCACCCGCATATTCTTGCAATCCTGTCTAGCCGTCTGGGCCGCAGAGATTAAGCCCGCCTTGCTGGGCTTGTCTATTGCTGTTCGATAAGCCTGATCAGGAGGGCAACTTCGCGGGCCAGCCGGTCGTCGTTTTTCATCAGCTCTTCGATCTTGCGCACCGCATGCAGGACGGTCGAATGGTCGCGGCCCCCGAAGCGGCGGCCGATTTCGGGCAGCGAACGCGGCGTCAGTTTCTTGGCCAGATACATGCCGACCTGACGCGGAACCACAACGGAACGAGCCCGGCGCGGCGACAGGAGGTCGGCGCGCGCCACATTGTAGTGACGCCCGATCACCTTCAGGATGTCGTCGATGCGCACCCGGCACTGGTCCGGATTGGCCGACATGTCGCGCAGCACCATGGCGGCGAGATCGACCGACAAGGGCGCATGCGAGAACTGCTGATGCGCGATGACGCGGTTGAGCGCCCCTTCGAGCTCGCGCCCACCGCCCTGCACCTTGTTGGCGATGAATTCGACGACATCGGGATCGACGCGGATCTGCGGATCGCGCGCCGCCACTTCGGCGAGGCGCCGGGCGAGGATTTCGCGTCGCAATTCGAGCTCCGGCAATTCGATATCGACGACCAGCCCGCCCATGAGCCGCGAGCGCATGCGCTGGTCGATGGCGTCGAGCTGTGCGGGCGGCGCATCGGCGGCGATGACGATCTGGCGCTTGGCGTCCACCAGCGAATTGAAGGTGTGGTAGAATTCCTGCGTCATCGACTTGCCCTGCAGGAATTGGAAGTCGTCGATAAGCAGCACGTCGATCGACTGGAAGAAGTCCTTGAAGCCGATCGTGTCGCGCGACCTGAGCGCGCCGATGAAATGATACATGAAGCGCTCGGCGGTGATGAACAGGACCTTGCGCTCGGGGTGGCGCTCGCGCACCCGCCAGGCGATCGCGTTGAGGAGATGCGTCTTGCCGAGGCCCGCCGCCGAATGGATGAACAGCGGATTGAAGCTGACCGGCATGCCCGGCTGCGATTCCGAGATGCGCTGCGCCGCCGCATGGGCGAGGCGGTTCGAGCCGCCGGTGATGAAGCTCGTGAAGGTCTGGTTCGGATCGAGCGGTGAACCGCGTTCGGCGGTCGGCTGGTGCGGAGTCTGTACCGGCTGGGTGACACTCCGGCTCGCCGTTTCCGATTCCTCCTCGCGCGCGATGCGCCGGTCGGCGACATCCTGCGGACGTTGCGGCACGCCGCGGGTGCGGACTTTCACATGGACATTGTCGAGATGGCCGAGCTCGGCTTCACTGGCCTTGAGCAGCTTCGCTGCGTAATGCGTTTCGATCCAGTTCCTCAGGAAACGGGTGGGAACCGAAACGGCGAGGCGGCCATCGGAGCATTCCTCGGGCTCCATGCGCGCGAACCAGCTTGTATAGAGATCATCGCCCAGCTCGGCTTTCAGCCGTTGTGCAATTCTGTTCCAGCTCTGCTTGAGCTCGACACCCGCCGCATCTGTCATCACACCTAAACCCCTTATTTTCTTGTACTCACAGCGATTAGCCGCGCTTTTCGGCACGCAAACTCCCATCTTGCGGATCGACTGATCCGCAAGCCAACTCCTTTCCGGTTCACTTGAACCTCAGGCGAACAAAATTTAGAAAAACCCGGTCACTTTTGAGCCCCGCATGTGACCTTGACTGACTTACCCATCTACTCGTGCCGCAGCCCCTCGGCAGCGCCCAAAGACCATACTCACAAGCCCGCCCAAGTGACAACTGAACTCGGACGCTCTTCCGTGCACGGATTTTCCATACGACGCGGCAGGGCTTGCCGTTCACGTCATGAGCAGCATCGGCAAGTAGTTGACTCGCATTGAGGATTCAATCGTCCGGCGGGTATAGATGCGGAAAAACCACACTCGCCATAAAACTTCGATTCTTGTTGCGGGCCTGAGGGGGTTTTCCGGGCGTTTGTCCGATCGCCGCCATTCACTCCGCTAAGCTGATGAAAAACAAAGGAAAGTACTGCGCCAAACTGTCAGCGGGCTGAACAAGAAAAACGGCGCGTCCGGGATTTTCCGGCGCGCCGCCTGTGGATGGCCGGAAAACCGGCTATATTTCAGAACGTTACTTGATGGCCTTCACGCGCTTTGCAAGTCTCGACACTTTGCGTGCCGCGGCGTTCTTGTGAATGATACCCTTTTGCGCGCCGCGCATCAGCTCCGGCTCGGCTGCCCTGAGCGCTGCTTCCGCCGCGGCCTTGTCGCCGGCGGTGAGCGCTTCCTCGACCTTGCGCACCGAGGAGCGCACGCGGCTGGTACGGTTCTTGTTGATGACGGCACGGCGAGCCGCAACGCGTGTCGCCTTTTTCGCCGAACTTGTGTTCGCCATGAATTCACTTCCTGAAGTTGAAACCGGTCGATATCGGTTCAATGCAAAATGCCGCTGGCTCTCGAGAGCGCGCGGCTGCCTATCCCCTCATCGGATGGCGGGCTTATAGTCGTCCGGGAGGTAGCCGTCAATTGCCGCGTCCGTCCCCGGCGAGCGCGGCCGCCAGAGCGGATCTGAGGGCAGGGTCGCTCTCGGCCATGGCCATCCGTTCCAGCCGGCGCGCGATCGCCTGGTCCTCTTCGCTGCTGAGTTGCATCCGGATCAGCGGGTAGTGCAGCGAGAGCGCCTCTGCCAGGGCGAAACGCTGATCGCTGGTGAAAACGGACGCCTCGGCGAGTGTGTCGAGCGTGCCCTGAAGGGTGGTGGCGATGGCGCTGCTGCGGCGCTGCAGGGTCGCCAGATCAGGCATGTCGAGCCGCGCCAGCCGGTCGATGAGGTAAAGCCTGAAGATCTGGATCTGGATGAGCTCGTTCTGGACATCATCGCCGAGAAAGACGGCATAGCCGTAGCGACCGCGGAACTCGCCTGTGGCCGACAGGATGGTGAGGATCTGCCGGCGCTTCTCTTCGACCGCCAGGGCGCCCGTCATCAGGGCCTCGATATTGCCGCGGTCGATCAGCCTGTCGAAATAGGCTTCGGTCTTGGGGTTGCCGCGCCTCGGCAGCGTGATGGCGCCATTGTGGACGGCGAAGATCGCCTCGACATAGTCGCCTGAATTCCAGGGGCCGCTCGCTTCGAGGACGGTGCCAGCTTGCGGATTGGCCGCAAGCGGCGGGCCGGCCAAGGCGATCGCGGCGGCGACCGTGATCGAGGTGACGGCAAGCTTCGCACCAGTGGAACGAGACGGAACCATGGCCGCTCTCCGGTTTGCCTGGAGGAATTTCTGAACCACCACATTAGCGCCTTTCGGGCCCTGACGCATCTCCCATTGATATCGCCGTCCCGCATGCTATCTAACCGCCCATCCCAATGGCCATCCCGGTTCCACGCTGAGGCGAAGCATCGTCTCGCGCCTGGACGGTTGCCGCCGGAGAGCGAGACAGAGATGCCAGGCAACCCTGACGATATTTCGATCGGCATCGATTTCGGCACGACCAATACGGTCGTCGCCATCGCCGGCCGCGACGGGGAGGCGTCAGCCCTGCAATTCACCCATGACGGCATCGTTCACCGCACCTACAATACGGCGCTGTGTTTCTGGGAGGAGACCCAGGGGGCGAGCGCCAGGCTCGCCGTGGCCGGCGGTCCCTGGGCCATCGAGCAGTTCCTTCACGGTCACGCCGCGCACCGCTTCATCCAATCCTTCAAGACTTTCGCCGCAAGTTCCCTTTTCGTCCAGACGCGCATCTTCCGCCAGCGCTTCCGCTTCGAGGATCTGCTGGCGACATTCCTGCGCCGCCTGCTCGGCAATGCCGGCGCCGGCTTCTCGTTCTCGGCGAAGTCCGTGGTCATCGGCCGGCCGGTGCGCTTCGCCGGCGCCAGCCCCGACGATGCCCTGGCGATGCGGCGCTACCGTTCTGCCTTTGCCGGGCTCGGCGTCGCCCACGGACATTATGTCTATGAGCCGGTCGGCGCGGCCTTCTCCTATGCTCGGCAGTTGCGCGAGGATGCGACGGTGCTGGTGGCGGATTTCGGCGGCGGCACCAGCGACTTCTCGGTGATGCGCTTCGAGAAGCGGGACGGACATTTCCGGGCCCGCCCGCTCGGCCATGCCGGCATCGGCATCGCGGGTGATGCCTTCGACTACCGCATCATCGACCATGTCGTCTCGCCGCGTCTCGGAAAGGGCGGATCCTATCGCTCCTTCGATAAGACCTTGACCATACCCAACGGCTATTACGCGAATTTCGCCCGCTGGAATCAACTCGCCCTGATGAAATCCTCGGGCGAACTCCGGGAACTCATCGAGCTGTCGCGCCAGGCCGTCGATCCCGGCCCGCTGCTGAAGCTGATCGACATCATCGACAACGATCTCGGCTTTGCGCTCTACCGCGCCGTCTCGGCCGCCAAGATCGCGCTGTCATCGGCCGATCGGGCGGTGTTCGA
>CAZICN010000125.1:0-11299 GCA_964537655.1 uncultured Aestuariivirga sp. | reverse complement strand
CGAAGGCCGGACAGGCCCGCAAGAGAAAAAAGGCGAAGTGACGAGAATCTGTTTCAGTGGCCTCGCTAGCAGGTGTCCCGAATCCGGGGGTCGCATACGCGTCCGGATGCCGGAATTCTGGCATGGCCTGGCTGAGACGTTCGCCTTTCGCCACCACGATGGAGAAGAGCGAGCGCGATCATCGCCACCGTCATGATGGCGATGGCCGCGAACTGCAGCAGGGTGGGCACCTCGCCGAGCGCCATCATGCCGGTGAAAGCCGTGGCGATCGGCACGCAGGGCAGAAACAATGACGCCATTTGCGGCCCCAGCTGCCGTACAGCATAGGTATAGAGGAAGATGGCGGCGGCGCCCGCGAGAAATCCCTGTATCACGATCTGGCCGGCGATCTCGCTGATGGGTGCCGCATCGAGACCGTTGGGCACGAAGAAATAGACCAGGGGAAGCGGCAGACAGGACAGAAGCGAGACCGCGGCGGTCGCCATGGTAGAATCGACGGCCCAGCGCCGCACCAGGATGGCATAGGTCGAGAACATGATGCCCGATCCCACGAACACCAGATCGCCGAGCAGCGTGTCGCCGCTGCCGGATCCTTGGGGCGAGATGAAGAGAACGAGACCCGCGATCAGCACGCCAATGAAGACGAGCTGGAACAGCGAAATGCGCTCGCGGAAAATCAGGCGCGACAGAAGGAACGAGAAGAACACTATGGAGGCCGGGCATAGAGCCGCGGCATGGGTAGCCGGCGCATGGGTCAAGCCCCAGTTGATGATCATCGGATAGGGCAGGCCGACCAGGAGAGAAAGCACCAAGGCCCGACGCCAGCCGAGCCTCCGAAGCCTGGCGAGGCCGCCAAGCCAGACGATCGGCAGGAAGACGGCGCCGGCGCCGAGAAAACGCAGCGTGGCGATGTCGATGGCGGAAAGATTCTGGCGCAGGCTGTAACGCGCCGCCACGAATTGCACAGCGGTGATGGCGATCATCGCGAGCCCGGCAAGAAGGGCCAGTCTCCGGTTTGGCTGTTGGATATCCATGGCCAGTACATCCTCGCAATTCCCGAGGCGATGGCCTCAATGAGAATCGCAGCCTATTGCCGGGGAAGCTGCGACGAAATACGTTGTTTTGCCCTAATTGGAGCGAATATCGCACAATGGATAGCGGTTTTATGTGAGTTCAGATGCCCGAGCTCGATGCGATCGACCGCAATATCCTCCGTCTCCTGCAAGAGGACGGGCGGCGCACCACGCTCGATCTCGCCGCGCGCGTCGGCCTTTCGCCGACCGGCGCCAGCCAGCGGGTCAAGCGGCTGTTCCGCGAAGGCTTCATTACCGCCGTCCGGGCGGTTCTCGATCCCGCCAAGATCGGCCGGGGAACCATCGTCTTCATCCAGGTCAGGCTCGACCAGACGACGCCGCTGGTGTTCGACCGCTTTGCCGAAGCGGTCGCCAACGCCCCGGAAGTTCTCGAATGCCACATGGTCGTCGGCGGCTTCGACTATCTGGTGAAAGCACGGATTGCCGACATGTCGGTGTTTCAGGATTTCCTGCAGCGCGTCATCCTGCCGCTGCCGGGTGTGCGCGAAACGCACACCTACACATCCGTTGCCGATGTGAAGCCCGATGCGCTTCTGCCAGTATGACGGCAAGTCGCTTATTACCAGGAGATCACTATGAAAAGAGAGATCATCGAAGTGCCGGTTCTGTCAGCCGCGGTCCGGGCGATCGGGCTGCCCCTGTCGCTGGTCACCCGCGGCGCCGGTCTCGTCTTCGTGTCCGGGACACCGCCTCTCGATATCTCGACGGGAGCGCTGGTGAAAGGCGATATCGAGGTCCAGACGGAGGCGTCGCTGAAGGCCCTGACCTACTGCCTGGCCGCGGCCGGCACGGCACCCGCCAATATCCTGATGGTGCGCATCTACGCCGCCAATGCCGGATTCTACGGCGCGATCAACCGCGTCTATGCGCGGCACTTCCCGGAAAATCCACCGGCGCGTACCTTTGTGCCCGTCGCTTCATGGCCGATGGAATTCGACATCGAAATCGAGGCCGTCGCTGTCGCGTGAGCTTTTCGAGGAGCAGGCAAGACGTGGATACAGTGACATTGCGTCCGGCGCGCAAAGGTGATGGCGAAAGCTTGCTCGACATCACGCGGCGTTCCGTCCAGGCGCTCGCGCGCAATCATTATTCGCCGGAACAGGTCGCCGGATGGATGGGTGATCGCACGTCCGCTTACTATGAGGAACTCATCGCGCAAGGCCAGGTCGTCGTGGCCGAATTCAAGGACACTGTCGTGGGCTTCGTCGATGCCGAGCCCGGCGAGGTGACACGGCTGTTTCTCTTGCCGGGTGTCGCAGGCTCGGGGCTGGGAACGCGGCTGCTCAGTGTCGGCATCGAGAACGCCCGCAAGGGGCATCTGGGGCCCATCAAGGTCGAATCCACCATCAACGCCGAAGGCTTCTATCGCAGACACGGCTTTCGAACCGTGCGGCGAGGCTATTTCTCGCACGGGCTTGGCGGCGAGCCGATCGAGATCGTCCATATGGAACTGAGCCCGTGACCGGCGGTATCCATCATATCACCCTGATCACCCGCAAGGTGCAGGCCAATGTCGATTTCTATGTGGGCTTTCTCGGCCTGCGCCTGGTCAAGCGGACGGGCGGCTATGAAGATGCGGGCCAGCTCCATCTCTTCTACGGCGACCGCAGCGGCTCGCCCGGATCGTTGATCACTTTTCTCGTCTGGGAGGACGGCTCGCCGGGCAGGGCAGGCCATGGTCAGATCGGCGAGGTGGCGCTCGCCATCGATCCCGCCAGCCTTGGCTTCTGGCTGGAGCGCACGCTGCGCTTTCATGTGCCGGCGACGGGTCCGGTGACCGAGTTCGACGAGCCGGTCTTGCGCCTGCGCGATCCTGATGGCGTCACCGTCAAGCTCGTCGGCTCGGCGATGCCGGCGGGTGATGAATGGACATCACCGGACATCCCGGTGGCGCATGCCGTCCGCCGGATCCGCGGCGCCACCATCCTGTCCGAGACGCCTGAGGAGACGCAGGCCTTCATCGCCCGTTTTGCCGGCTTCACGCCGCTTTCGCGCGACGGGGCGCTGACGCGGCTCGGGTCTGCAGCGGGCGACGTCGTGGATATTCGCGACGCGCATGGTTTCTGGCCGGGCAGCCCTGGAACGGGGATCGCCGATCACATCGCCTTCCGCGCCGCCGATATCGGTGAGCTGCGCCAACTGGAGAAGAACCTGGCCGGCCTCAATTCCAGTCCGACGACCTTGCATGACCGCAAGTATTTTTCATCGCTTTACGTGCGCGAGCCTTCGGGAACCTTGCTGGAATTCGCGACCGACGGGCCGGGCTTCACCGTCGACGAGCCGGTCGAGACCCTGGGCAGCCGGCTCTTCGTGCCGCCAAAGGAAGAGGGCCGGGCTCAGGATGTCTTGGCCCTCCTGCCGCAATTCGCGCTGCCGGGCGCGGCGCGGGTCATCTACCGGGATCTTCCTTTTATCCATCGGTTCCACACGCCCGAGAACCCTGACGGCAGCACCATCGTGCTGCTGCATGGAACGGGCGGCAATGAAACGGATCTGATGCCGCTGGCGCGGCGCATCGCGCCCCGGGCGACGCTGCTCGGCATGCGCGGCCGCAGCACCGAGGAGGGCATCCTGCGCTGGTTCCGGCGCCTGTCGCCGACATCCTTCGACCAGTCCGATATCCGCTTCGAGGCGGAGGCCTTCGCCGCCTTCGTGGCGGAAGCGATCCGGGCTTACGGTCTCGCGCCGGACAGGCTCGTGTTCCTCGGCTATTCCAACGGCGCCAACCTGCTGGCGGCGGCCATGCTGCTCCATCCGGAACTCGCGGCGCATGCAGTATTGCTGCGCCCGGTGATGGTGCTGGAGGAGGCACCGCAGGCAAATCTAGCCGCAAGCCGGGTCCTGATGCTCTCCGGCCGCAGCGATCCCTACCGCGCTCTGGCGCCGGCGCTCGAACAGGCCTTGCGGGATGCGGGCGCCCGGATCGATGCCGAGATCATCGCAGCCGGCCATGAACTCACCGCCGCCGACCAGGATGCCATTGTCCAGTGGCTGAAAAGGGCTGCTTCCTGAATTGGATGCCCTGGCGCAGTATTGCGCCAGATCCAGGGAGGACCACAATGGCGAAAGTCACCGGCATAGGCGGACTGTTTTTCCGTGCCAACAATCCCGAAGAACTGGCGGCCTGGTACGAGAGGCATTTGGGCATCGGCAGCCCACAGACGACGATCTGGCGCCAAGAGGCCGGCGTCACCATCCTCGCGCCCTTCGCCAGGGACAGCGACTACTTCGGCAAGCCCGGCCAGCAATGGATGGTCAATTTCCGCGTCGACGATCTCGACGCGATGATGGCGCAGCTCGAGTCCGCCGGGATCGCGGTCGAAACACGGGCCGAGTGGGATTCGGAAGTCGGCCGCTTCTGCCGCATCCACGATCCCGAGGGCAACCCGGTCGAACTGTGGGAACCGGCGAAATAGGGCGCTTCAGGGCTCGAGGCGGGCATGCGCCCGGACTGGAAACGTGCCCATGCCCTTGAACTTCGGCGGCACGGCAAAGAAGCGGAAGCCCGTCGCCGGCAGGGCGGAGAGGCCGGTCAGATGCTCAACGATCGGAATCTCGGCGGCGAGCAGCGTCGAATGAACCGGACGCGCACCCCCTGATATGTCGTCGATATTGAACGAGTCTATTCCGACCAGCAGGGCGCCTCGATCCCGCAGGTAGAGAGCCGCCTTCTCGGTCAGGAACGGATGACCTTCGAAATACTGGTCGGTTCGCCAATGCCGGTCCCAGCCGGTATGAACCAGGACGGCATGGCCACGGCACTCCACGGGCGCGAAATGATGCCAATCTATGGCGCGTTCCTTGGCCCCGGTCACGCGGACGACAACGCCCGGCACGCCTGAGACCTTGCCCAGCGCCAGTTCGGACAGATCGTGCCCATCCGCATAACGATGAAACGGCACATCGATATAGGTGCCAGTGTTGCCGACCATCTCTATCCGGCCGATCTGGAACTCGGTGCCCGCAGCATAGACCTTGCGCGACTGCTCGCGCGACAGGTGATCGCAGATGAGGGGGGCGGGTAACCCTTTGTAGGTGATCATGCCGCTCTCGATCACATGGCTCAGATCGACGATCCGGGAAGCATCTTCCGCGTACGTGTCTTGGGCATCGCCCGAGCGCTTATGGCGCTCCTCGATCACCTTCTTATTGAGGATGCGGACTTCGCCGACCATGAGCAGCCGCAGGTCCTGGATGATATAGGCCGCGAGAGCATCATCGGCGATGTCGTCGCCCTCGATGTCGAGGCGGAAGTCCTGGCCCTGTATGCCGCCGCCATTCGAGAAATCGACCTCGAAGTCGAAGCAGACGCGTTTGTCCGTCATGTTTCTCCCGGCTGTCCAGGGGAGGATTCCCCGGACCGCCAAATCGGATATGTCATTCGCATAATGTATATTATGGAATATTTCTGCATTACCCAAAACGGGCAAAATGCCCGGATTTCCGAGGTTTTGCCTGTTTAGAGCGTCAGCGCGGGATTTCCTGCTTCGGCCAGGACGGGCTTGGGCATGCGCCGCCCGTGGTGCTCGTCTGGAGATAGAAGTTCACGCAATCGAACCAGTATGGCGTCTGCGTCGCCCAGGGCGTCGTGCCGAACCGCCTGTGCAGCACGTCATACGCCGCTTTCGAATATTTGCCGTGTCCGCCATGCCAGTTGCAGCCATAACGCGTCGTCTTGATCGCGAGCGCCAGAGCCTCTGCCGCGGCACCATCTTCCTTGCGGGCCACCTTGCCCCATCTGGTCGCCGCGCCCGCAAGAAGCCTGGGCGCGCTCGCCATCTGGCTCAGAGCCTTGATCTCGCTCCAGCTGACGCTCTTGACCACGGGATGCGCCTTGAGGACGCCCTCACGCTTGGCAGCGAGCCCGGCCATCGCATCGGCCTCCAGAACGGCCTCGAGCGCCTTGGCCGACCAGCCGGCACGCTCGGCGCCGGTGAGGCTGTCAAGATCGCCGCGCAGGCCGCCGAGTTGGCGATCCGGCTCGAACGGGCACCACCAGTTCTTGTCATTGTGGTCGAAGGAATCGAGCGCCATGGCGTCGCTGCCGCCAGTCATGGTGATCGGTTCCCAGATACCGGGCGCGTTCACCAGGATGCCCATGCGCGGCGCGCGCAATATGGTTAACAGGCGCTGGTTTGCCGCGTTCGCCTTCGGATAGTCGGCCGCGACCTTGTCGGCGACCGCCTTCACTTGCGGGTTGAGGGCGTAGAGCTCATCGGTGAAGGACTTCTCCGGCGCCCGGCCGCGCGCATAGAGCCGCGTCCAGGCGGTGCGCACCAGAAGCGCGCGCTCCTCGGGCGTGAACAAGGCCTCATCCTTGGCCATCGCCCTGAGATCCTTGGCAGGAAGGAAATTCATGATCGACTGGCCGGTCTTCAGTGAGTGATGCGCCAGCGCCTTGTTCCATTGCGCGCGGTCCTCCGCCGCCCACATGGACAATTCGGCGAGACTGTTGCGCGTGCCGTCATTGTCCTTGAACGAAGCCCACAGCTCATCGGTGAGGAGGCGGTCACGGAAGCGTCTTGCCTCATCGACCATGCCCTGCCCCAGCAGATACTGGCCGAGCGGGACAAGTGTGTTCTGGGTATAGGCAACGGAACTCTTGAGCGGATAGGCTTCGAGCCCGGCATAGGCCTCGTCGAACTTGCCGGCGAGGGCCGAAAGCCTCACCGCATGGGTGAGAAGTGTGCCGGCGGCAGCCGTTTCAGGCGCCGTACCACAGCTGTCATTGGCCGACCTGGCCGTGGCCTGCGCCCTGTCCCACAGCGCCTTGCGGCTTGCGTCATCGGGCTTGGCCTTCAGCGCCTCGAACACTTCCCTGGCCAGAGAAGGCGTGCCTTGCGCCAGCGCCAGCGAACGATCGACCAGCGACTGGGTGCGCGCTTCCCATTTCGGCCCGATGAACTGCCAAGGTGCCCGCATATAATAGTCTTGCGTGCTCTGCCCGCCGATCATCCAGGCCGCCATGGGATGCCGGCGCGTGGCATCGACGATCGACTTCGAGATGGTCGGGTTCTCCGGCAGCTTGCCGTCGATCCACCAGTCGTCGGACTTGCCGCGGATACCGACGAAGTCGATGTCATAGAGGGCCCGGCCGTAATCGGTCTTGAGTTTCGGCAATGCGAGGATTTCCTTGGCCGGCTTGTCGAGCACGGCGACGGTGTCGTCGATCAGTTCGCTCCAGCCCTGCGCGGTGTCCTCGAGATTGGCGATATAGCCGATCAGCTCCTGGGTGATTTCATGCACGCTTGCGAGCGCCGGATCGGCCAGGATCGCATTGGCCTCGGCGCGCGCCTCCGCGAGCTGCTTGCCGTTGGCGAGGATATTGGCCACCATGTAACGCGCCGCCCCCTTGTGCGGGGAATCGGACGCACCAATGGTCTTGTAGAGATCGAGCGATTTGGCGCGATCGGTGTAGAACACCAGGGAAGCCGCCTGATAGGAGCGATCCGCATCCTGCAGGACCTGGATCGGCGCCTGCTGATCGGTCAGCGGTCCCGGCAATTCGGCGATCTTCTCGCCGCCGCAGGCCGCCAGCACCGCCATCTGCACGGTGATCCATTGCTTCACATAGGGATCGGCCTTGCCGAGATCGGCAATTCGCTTATCCAGAACTTCGCGCGGATAGCCGAGCCGGCATTCATAGCCGTAATAGCTCGGCTGCTTCGCCTCGGGCGCCACCTCGGCGACTGTCTTGCGGAAGGCATTGGCGTCCTCCCAGGAGGAATAGCCGCCGTAATTGGGATCGATCATCGGATCGCCGAGCCCCTTCAGCACGCGGAAGGTGCGGGCCGAGAACGGCTCACGAGCGTAAAGGTCGATGGCGGCCGATATTTTCGTCGCGTCGCGCTGCGAGCCGTCGGGACATGCCGTCTGCGCCAGCAAGGGGGTGGAACTGAAGGCCATGAGGGCGATCAGGGAAATGATCCGGCGGGTCATTGGGCGACTCCCTATTCAGAAGGGCAGAATCATACCGTCATATGCAGGTTCGACATAGGGGGGGAGATCACGCTTCAGCGTCGCATAGTCGAGGTCGACATGCATGTTGGTGAGGACGGCGCGCTTCGGATCGGCGGATAGTCGCTGCCGGGCGCCGTCACGAAGCAATAGCCGAACCGGCTCACCAGGAGGTTCGCGGTGGTTTCCTCCGCCCAGATCGGGATCAGGTGGCGTTGCCTCAGATAGAAAGCCCTGAGCTCGTCGATGCCATGCGTGTGATCGGCATGTTCGTGGGTGAACAGCACGGCATCGAGCGCGAAGCGGGGGCAATTGCGGATGTGGCGACGGTGAGGAACAGACTGTCTTTTATAGTTGACAAAATGTCCTCTATATGAGACAATGAGCCATGGCGCAATTCATCAAGACATCGGCTTTCGCGGATTGGGTCAACAGCCTGAAAGACCGCAAAGGCCGCACCTTGATACTGGACCGCATCGACCGTTTCGAGGAAACCGGCCATCCGGGCGACGTCAAGCCGGTTGGTGGCGGCGTCTCCGAAATGCGCATCGCATTCGGACCCGGCTACCGGGTCTACTTCACCGTCCTTGAGGATACCGTCATCCTGCTGGGCGGCGACAAGTCAACACAGGTCCGGGACATCAAGACCGCCCGGCGCTACGCTGAAATCTGGAGGTCGCGGAAATGAAAACCAAGGACATCACGTTCACCCCCTACGATACCGCCGAATTTCTCCGCACCCCGGAGGAAATCGCCGACTATCTCGAAACCGTGTTCGAAACTCGCGGCAATGACAGCCGTACTGTCATCCGCGCGCTCGGAACCGCTGCCCGAGCCTACGGCATGCAGAAGATCGCCGATGCTACTGGCCTCCAGCGCCAGGGGCTCTACAAGAGCCTATCCGACGAGGGCAACCCCAGCTTCGACACCATCCTCAAGGTCATGGAAGCCGTAGGCGTCGAGCTGCGGCCGATGGCAAGGCCAGACCGTCGCAGATCCAATGTGCGGGGCCTGCCTCTCGCGAAGGCCGTGAAGAAAGCGCCGGCACGAAAGCGGGCTTGAAGTTCTCGCTGTCTCTGAATGAGATCGAAGAGGTAAAGCCGGGTATCTGCTAGGGCAAGAACAGGATCCCAATTTGGATCATCGGGTGAGGCTGGCTCTCCTCCCTATTCAGAAGGGCAGAATCATACCGTCATATGCAGGTTCGACATAGGGGGGGAGATCACGCTTCAGCGTCGCATAGTCGAGGTCGACATGCATGTTGGTGAGGACTGCGCGCTTCGGCTTGAGCCGCTCGATCCAGGCCAGGGTCTCGGGCAGGCTGAAGTGGCTCGGATGCGGGACCGGCCTCAGTGCGTCGACGACCCATAGATCAAGCCCGCTCAGGGCAGCGAGGCTGGCGTCGGGAATGCCGTTCAGATCGGGCGTATAGGCGACATCGCCGATGCGGAAGCCGAGCGCTTTGATGTTTCCGTGATCGAGGATGAAGGGCAGTGCGGCGATCGTGCCCCCCTTCCCCGCAATTTCCACCACGTGGCCCGCCGTGATCCGGTTGAGACGCAGGATCGGCGGATAGTCGCTGCCGGGCGCCGTCACGAAGCAATAGCCGAACCGGCTCACCAGGAGGTTCGCGGTGGTTTCCTCCGCCCAGATCGGGATCAGGTGGCGTTGCCTCAGATAGAAAGCCCTGAGCTCGTCGATGCCATGTGTATGATCGGCATGCTCATGGGTGAATAGCACGGCGTCGAGCGCGTCGGTACCGCTCGACAGCATCTGGTCACGCAAGTCGGGCGAAGTGTCGACCAGCACCCGCGTCTCGCCGGCCGCACCTTGCCGGCTGAGCAGGATGGAGCAGCGCCGGCGCCGGTTCCTGGGGTTGGCGGGGTCGCACAAGCCCCAGTTGTTGCCGATGCGCGGCACCCCGCCTGACGAGCCGCAGCCCAGTATGGTGAGAGTGCCGGCCATCGCTCACGCCGCCCAGGCGGGCTTCGCCACCTTGTCGAACAGGGCCAAGAAATTGCGGCTGGTAATGCCGGCCATTTCCTCAGGTGCGACGCCTTTGATTTCCGCCAGCTTCTCGAGCGTCTTGACGACAAACGCAGGTTCGTTGCTCTTGCCCCGGTAAGGCACCGGCGCAAGGTAGGGAGCGTCCGTCTCGACCAGGAGGCGGTCCACTGGCACTTCGCGCGCCGTCTCCCTGATGTCTTCGGCGTTCTTGTAGGTCAGGATGCCGGAGAAGGACACATAGGCGCCGAGCGCGAGGCCTCGGCGCGCCAGCTCCGCTTTCGAGGAGTAGCAGTGCAAAAGAGGTTTGAACTCGCCCTTCGCCATTTCCTCTTCGAGGATCGAAGCCGTGTCGGCCTCGGCCTCGCGGCTGTGGATGACGAGCGGCAGCCCGGTCTGGCGCGCCGCTTCGATATGGACGCGGAAGCTCATGGCCTGAATGTCGCGCGGGCTCAGATCATAATGATAGTCGAGCCCGGCCTCGCCGATCCCGACCACCTTGGGATGGCGCGCCAGGCGCACCAGTTCATCGGTGGTGACATCGGGCTCTTCCGCCGCATTATGCGGATGCGTGCCGACGGTGCAGAAGACGTTGTCGTACCGTTCCGCCAAGGCCAGGACCTGCTCGAATTTGCTCACCCGCGTGCCGATCGACAACATCAGCCTGACCCCTGCGCCCCCGGCGCGCGTGATCACGCCGGGCAGGTCTTCGGCAAGGCCCGGATAATCGAGATGGCAGTGGCTGTCGATGACATTCATGCCGGCGCGTCGGTCTCGTCCACATAGCGCGGGAACACTGCCACTGGCGCCGGCAGGGCCGTGCCGGAGACCAGCCGTCCTCGTGATCCCAGCGCCTTGAAGTCCCGCGCAGCAGCCGGGACCGCCAGGAGATCGAGAAGCTTCGCCGCCGAAACCGGCATGTAGGGCTGCACCAGAATGCCGGCCTGGCGCAGGATTTCGGCCGTCACATAGAGAACGGTGCCCATGCGCTCGGGATTCGTCTTCTTCAGCGCCCAGGGTTCCTGACTTGCAAAATAGCGATTGGCCTCGGCGACGACTTTCCAGATCGCATCGAGCGCCCGGTTGATCGCCTGCACATCATGCTGCGTGCGGCATTCGGCGAGAAGCGCATCGGTTGCGGCGAGGATGGCCTTGTCTTCATCGCTGAGTGCGCCGCAGGCCGGAACCCTGGCGGCGCAGTTCTTGCCGATCATCGACAGCGATCGCTGCGCCAGGTTGCCGAG
>CAZICN010000124.1:0-11304 GCA_964537655.1 uncultured Aestuariivirga sp. | reverse complement strand
GATGATCTCGCGCGACGGCAGCGAATAGAGCATGCCGTCATGGCCCATGGCGATGCCGTCATCGACCGCGATGGTGTTGAATTCCTTGGCGACGCCGCCCGCCGCCTCGATCTCGCGCGCCACCAGCTGGCCCAGGTCCTTCAAATGCACATGGCCGGGCACGAACTGGGTGAACGAATTGACCACCGCGATGATCGGCTTGCCGAAATCTGAATCCTTCATGCCGGTGGCGCGCCACAGGCCGCGGGCGCCGGCCATGTTGCGGCCATGGGTGGTGGTGCGGGAACGATAGCTCGGCATAACTCGACGCTTTCCTTTTCAATTGCCAGGTTTACGTGACGGCTGACCGGCGCCCTGTCAACCGCCCAATTTACATGGCTCGCTTGCGCAATTAACGCCCGCGCAGCGCCAGCCAGATGCCGCCGCCGATGAGGCACAGGCCGCTCGACACCTCGACGAAGCGCACGCGGCTGTGCGACAGCCACGACCCGGCATTGCCGGCGGCGAAGGCATAGAGGCTGTCGAACACGGTGGCGATGATCATGAAGGTGAGGCCGAGCAGGACGAGCTGGTTCAGATAATCGCCTTCGGGTGAAATGAACTGCGGGATGAGCGCGCCGAAGACCAGCAGCACCTTGGGATTGGACAGGATGACCACGAAACCCTGCAGGAAGAAGCCGCCTTTGGGGGCGGCCGCCGTCGCCGACAGGAGCTCGCCCTTGGAGCGCACAAGCTTGATGCCGAGCCAGATGAGATAGGCGGCGCCCGCGATGCGCACGACATCGAACCACACGCCCATCAAGGTGATGGCCGAGGCAAGACCCAGAATGGCGATCGCCATCCAGACCACCAGGCCCGCCTGGGTGCCGGCAACATTGAGGAGACCGGCGCGCTGGCCGTATTTCAAGCTGTTGGCGATGACGACGGTGACCGTCGGCCCGGGCACGATGACGATGGCAATGGCGGCAAGGCAGAAGGCGATATAGGCTTCGAGCGTCATGGTCTTCTCCTTCAGTCGGAAGGCGAGCAAGCCATAAGCGTGAACGCGGTTGCAAGAGGAATCTGGACAGGCGGCATCCCCTCCCCTAATTTCCGCCCACTGCCTGGTGTCCCTGCTAACCCAGGGGAGAATCGGAAACACGGTTGAACGCCGTGGCGTGCCCAACGCTGTCAGGGGGATTTTTCCGGCAACGTGCCACTGGTCAAGGCGCTTCCCGCGAAAGTTGTTCGACTTTCGCGATAAGGAAGCGCCCCAGAAAGACCGGGAAGGCGCCGGAAAGAGACGAACCCAAGCCAGAAGACCGGCCCGGCAGGAAGGCCCAACGCATGGTCAGGCGGGGGGCCATAATGCAGCGCAAGGGGAACAGCGATGCAGGCCGAAACTATTGCGACGACCGTTCAGGACTTCGATGCCGAAGACCGCGCCGCCGTCTATCGCGCCATCTTCACCCGGCGCGATGTCCGCAGTCACTTTCAAAGCCGTCCGATTCCCGACGAGGTGCTGGCGCGGCTTCTGCTCGCCGCCCATCACGCGCCATCGGTCGGCTTCATGCAGCCCTGGAACTTCATCATCATCCGCGATGCGGCGCGCAAGGCCAGCATCCGCGATCTCGTGTTGAAAGCCCGCGCCGAAGAGGCTAGCCAGATCGAGGAAACCCGCCAGCCACTCTACCGGTCGCTCAAGCTCGAGGGCATCATCGAGGCGCCGGTCAATCTCTGCATCACCTGCGACCGCACGCGCGCCGGGGATTCCCCGCTCGGGCGCTGGCACAATCCCGAGATGGACCTCTACAGCACGGTCTGCGCCGTCCAGAATCTCTGGCTCGCGGCGCGCGCCGAAGGCATCGGCGTTGGCTGGGTCAGCATCCTCGACAAGAACGAACTGCGCTCCCTGCTCAGTATCCCGGCCCACATCATGCCGGTCGCCTATCTCTGCCTCGGCTATGTCGCCGATTTCGCCAGAAAGCCCGACCTTGAAGGCAAAGGCTGGCGCGAGCGCCTCTCTCTCGCCGACCTCGTCACCGGCGAGTTCTGGGGCGGCGATGGCGAGGATCGCCTCAAGTCCCTTCTGTCCAGCGTCAGGAACCTCGCCTGAAGGCTGCGGAGGGCGACGGCTGATGCCAACTCACTTCGGTATCGGACTTCACCAGATAGGTGTGGTCCGAATGGGCGCGCGCGTCCGTCACGTCCGACCTTCGATTTTCGCCGGGGGCAACTATAGGCCTATCTCGGCCAGGCGAGCCAGAGCGCGGCAATCACCAGAAGCCCGCCGCTGATGCGGTCGAGCCAGACCAGCCGCTCGCCCGACAGGAAGTTGCGCGCCTGGGCAGCCGAAACCGCCAGGACGGCGCCGAAGACGGCGCTGACCGCGACGAATGTGATCCCGAGGATGGAAAGCTGCGGAACCGCCGGGCGGTTGGGGTCGATGAAGGGCGGCAGGAACGCCGCCAGGAACAGGATCACTTCCGGATTGGCGACGGCGACGAGGAAGCCGTCGCGGAACAGGCGGCCGGTCGGCTGCGGTCCCGAAAGGCCGGCCTTGCCGGCATACCAGAGCCGCGTCGCGCCGAGATAGAACAGGAAGGCAGCACCACCGAGCCTGATCCAATCGAACCAGGTCTTCATCGTTTCGGCGATCCAGGCGAGGCCGAACGCCACCAGCGAGATCAGCAGGACGAAGCCGATGACATTGCCGAAGACGGTGACGAGGCCGCCACGCATCCCCTGCCCGATGCTGTTGGCGACGATGACCGACATGGCTGGCCCGGGCTTGGCGAACAGGAGAGCGCTGGCGGCCAGGAAGGCAAAGAACAGATCGAGCGGCATACAGATTGGCCCCGGATAATGCTGATCACTTCTTACATATGTTCAGTCTGCGCAAGGACCGTCCCTACGCCTCGGGGCCTTCCTCTTCCTCGCTGATCCGCTCGACCGAGACGACATGTTCGTCATCGGCCGTATCGAGCACGATCACCCCTTGCGTCGACCGTCCGGCCTTGCGGATATCGTTCACCGGACAGCGGATGAGCTGGCCGCCATCCGTCACCAGCATGATCTGATCCTCATTCTCGACCGGGAATGAAGCGACCAGCGGCCCGTTGCGGTCGTTGACCGCCATGGCGGTGATGCCCTTGCCGCCGCGGTTGGTGATGCGGTATTCGAAGCTCGACGTGCGCTTGCCATAGCCGTTGGACGAGACGGTGAGGATGGTCTGCTCGGCAGCGCCCATTTCGGCATAACGCTCCTGCGACAGCATCGCGCCCTGTGTCGTCTCCTCCTCGCCATTGCCGTTCTCTTCGATTTCATCGCCCGCCACCGCGCGCGCCATCTTGAGATAGGCGATGCGCTCGTCCGCCGACGCCTCGACATGGCGCAGCAGCGCCATCGAAATCACGTGATCGCCGCCCTCGAGCTTGACGCCGCGCACACCCGTCGAGTCGCGGCCCTTGAAGATACGCACGTCGTCGACGGCAAAGCGGATGCACTGCCCGCGCGCCGTCGTCAGCAGCACGTCATCGGCGGTGGTGCAGATGTCGACGCCGGCGATCTGGTCGCCTTCATCGAGCTTCATGGCGATCTTGCCGTTGCGGTTGATGCTTTCGAAATCGGACAGCTCGTTGCGCCGCACATTGCCGGTGCGGGTGGCGAACATGAGCTGCAGTGTCCCCCAGGTCCCCTCATCCTCGGGCATCGGCATGACGGTGGTGATGCGCTCGTCCTGCGCCAACGGCAGGAGGTTGATCAGCGCCTTGCCGCGCGCCTGAGGATTGCCGACCGGCAGGCGCCATACTTTCATGCGGTAGACCATGCCGGCCGAAGAGAAGAACAGGATCGGCGTATGGGTGTTCGCGATGAAGAGCTTGGTGACGAAATCCTCTTCGCGCGTCTGCATGCCGGCCCGGCCCTTGCCGCCGCGCCGCTGCGCGCGGTAGGCCGAGAGCGGCACGCGCTTGACATAGCCGGTATGGCTCACCGTCACCACCATGTCCTCGCGCTGGATGAGGTCTTCGTCCTCGACCTCGCCTTCGTTGTCGACGATCTGGGTGCGCCGCGGCGTGGCGAACTCGGCCTTGATGGCGGCGAGCTCGTCCTTGATGATGCCGAGAACGCGGGCGCGGGAACGCAGGATTTCCAGATAGTCGGAGATTTCCTTGGCGAGCTTTTCCAGCTCTTCGGCGATTTCCTCGCGGCCGAGCGCGGTCAGCCGCTGCAGGCGTAGTTCGAGGATGGCGCGCGCCTGCTCGTCCGAGAGCTTGTAGGTATCATCGGCATTGAGCCGATGGCGCGGATCGGCGATGAGCGCGATGAGGGGCGCCATGTCCTTGGCCGGCCAGGCCTTGGCCATCAAAGCCTCGCGCGCCTCGGCGGCGTCCTTCGACCGGCGGATCAAGGCGATGACCTCGTCGATATTGGCGACCGCGATGGCGAGGCCGACGAGGATATGGGCCCGGTCGCGCGCCTTGTTGAGGAGATACTTGGTGCGCCGCGTGACGACTTCCTCGCGGAAGGCGACGAAAGCCTGGATCAGATCCTTGAGATTGAGGAGTTCCGGCCTGCCGCCGATGAGCGCGACATTGTTGACACCGAAGGTCGTCTGCAGCGGCGAGAAACGGTAGAGCTGGTTCAGCACCACATCGGGCATCGCATCGCGCTTGAGTTCGACCACCACGCGCATGCCATGCCGGTCGCTTTCGTCGCGGATGTCGGAAATGCCTTCGATCTTCTTCTCGCGCACCAGTTCGGCGATCTTCTCGATCATTGCCGATTTGTTCACCTGGTAGGGTATCTCGGTGATGACGAGGGCCTGGCGCTCCTTGCGCAGCTCTTCGACATCGACCTTGCCGCGCATCACGATCGAGCCGCGCCCGGTATGCATCGCCGATCTGATGCCGGCGCGTCCCAGGATGATGGCGCCGGTCGGGAAATCGGGCCCAGGGATGATGCCGATCAGATCCTCGATCGAGATGCCGGGATTGTCGATCGTCGCGATGCAGCCATCGACCACCTCGCCCAGATTGTGCGGCGCCATGTTGGTCGCCATGCCGACCGCGATGCCGCCCGCGCCGTTGACCAGGAGGTTGGGATATTTCGCCGGCAGAACCGTCGGCTCGTGGAACTCGTTCGAATAGTTGGGAGAGAACCCGACCGTGTCCTTGTCGAGATCGTCGAGCAAGGGCATGGCGGATTTGGCGAGGCGCGATTCCGTGTAGCGGTCGGCCGCCGGCGGATCGCCGTCGACAGAGCCGAAATTGCCCTGCCCATCGATGAGCGGCAGCCGGAGCGAGAAGTTCTGCGCCATGCGCACCAGCGCGTCATAGATCGCGAGATTGCCATGCGGGTGATACTTACCCATCACGTCGCCGACGATACGCGCCGATTTCTTGTAGGCCTTGTCGGGCGTGAAGCCGTTTTCATGCATCGTATAGAGGATGCGTCGATGCACCGGCTTCAGGCCGTCGCGCACATCGGGGAGCGCGCGCGACACGATCACGCTCATCGCATAGTCGAGATAGCTTTTCTTCATCTCCTCTTCGATGGAGATGGGGGCGATTTCACCCGGATTGCCGGAGGAATTCGGTTCGTTCTTGTCGTCGTTGTCGGCCACGGAAAACCTGAATGGAACGTCGCTGCATGAACCGACCGAGCGGGCCTGGGAGGCCCCGTTCCTGGAAACGATTCGAGCGGCGGAACATACTACTCACCCACATTGGCCGGAGCAATGCCAAGCGCATGAAAAGAGTAGGAAAAATGCATTTTTTCATGCACCGAATCATGCCCTGAAATCAAGGCCTTGCACGAGGATGAAAACGACCGTCGGGTCAGCGCTTCGCGGCATGCAGCGCCGCCGCGCCGATGATGCCGGCCGTCACGTGCAAGGCGCTCGGCAGCAGCGGCAGAGCGCGACATTCGCGCGCCCAGATATGGGCCGGAACCTTGGCGCGGAGCCTCGTGAAATAAGGTTCCGAAGTGCCCAGCCCGCCGCCGATCACGACACCATCGGGATCGATCAGGTTGATCAACTGCCCAATCGAGCTGGCGAGCGCCGTCGTCGCCTCGTCGAGAAGCTGGACTCCAGCGGGGCCTGCCTCGCCCTCGATGATCCTGCGCGCCGTCATGGCGGCGCCGGTACGCGCTTCGTAGACACGGCTCATGCCGAGGCCCGAGGCGAAGCCTTCCAGATTGAAGCTGACATGCTGCCCGGTGACCGGATCGATGGAAACGAGATCACTCGAGGCGAAATGGATGGCAAAGCCATGGGCGCCGCGCTGGATGACCCCATCCCTGACGACCGCGCAGCTCAGACCGGTCCCGGCCGAAATGAAGATGAAGCTCGGCAACTCCCGGCCATGGCCGTATCGCAATTCGGCCAGCGCGGCGAGGCGGACATCACTGTCGACCCTGACGGGGCCAAATTGCGCAAGGGCTCCCTGCAGATCATGTCCCTTCCAGTCGGCGATCCAGTCGCTCGCCGGTGTACCGTCGAGACGTACCAGCTCAGGCAGGCCGAGGCCGATCCCTGCACTCTTCATATCCGATACACGGGCGGTCTCCTCCATGCGCCGCGCAGCTTCGGTGATAGCATCGACGATCGCGGCGGCCCCCTGGCCACGCGGTGTCGCAAGCTCGATGCGGTCGATCAGCCGCCCCTCTTCCAGCTCCACCAGGCCCGCCGCGATCTTGGTGCCGCCGACATCGATGCCTATGGCGAAGGTTCTCACGTCCCCGCCGCCGCACGGTCGGCGAGAATCTCAGGGTTGCGGCAGGCCGCGACGATGCTGGCGGGCCAGTCCGGATCATAGTCCCGCGCCCGCGCCAGGCGGGCGAAGGCAAGGCGCTTGCCCTCGCCCCAGACGATCATTGCCGCTGCCCGGGACTGGCTGGCGATGGTGTCGATGCCGACGGTAACGCCGAAGCCCGGCACCTCGTCGAGCGAGCGAAAGCCCGGGAACGTCTTCATGTTGTCGCGCCGCGTCTCTTCGGCGAGCGGCACGATGCGGGTTCGGCTGTCGCGGGCGCTGCCCTTGGGGTTGAAGGCGATATGTCCGTCACTGGCGCCGGAAGCGAGGATGAACAGGTCGATGCCACCGGCGGCCGCGATCCGCCCGTCATAGGCACCGGGATCGCGCGGATCGGGGAACCAGACCTGTGCTCCCGGGATACGAAAACCTGCCGGCAGACCGGCATTGAGGACGCCGGCGATCTCCTCCTGGGCAAAGCGGCGGCAGGAAAAATGGCTGTCTTGCGGCACGTGATCGAGCCCATGGCCCGTGGGACCCAGATAGTCGTCCATCATGACGATGGTCAGGTGGCTCAGGTCTTGCGGCTTTGCGGCAAGCATCTGTCCCAAGGACCGATAGACCGGGCGGGGCGACCGGCCGCCAGGACAGCCGAGCAGGAAGCGCCGCCCTTGCGATCGCGCCCCGGCGATCATGGCGAGCAGGCGCTGGGCAAAGTGACGGCCAAGCGTTTCGGCATCGGCAAAGATTTGCGGCGTGATCGCGCTCATGATGCGAAACTTCCTCGGGAGGAATGCGGGGTTGCGGCCGGCACTATAGGGGCAGTCGCTGCCTTTGCCGAGGTCGATTCCGCTATCGATCAAGGCAGGATATGGGTCGGCTTGCCGTCGATGCTCACGGTGTTCTTGCGGCGCCAGTAGTCGCGCACCCCTTCCTCGCCCATGGCTTCATAGAAGGGCAGAAGCTCATCCGTGCCGCGCTCTCCTTTGAAATCCATGATCGGAACTCCCGAGCCGCAGGATGTCTGGACGAGGTCGATGTCGAAATCGAAAATCTGCCGCGATCCCGCCATGGGCGCGAACAGGGTGACGAGTTCCTTCCATTCGCGATCGCGCGGATGGAACAGCTTCGCACGGCCATAGACCCTGAGGATCATCGCCTCGCCCGAAAAGGCGCAGAACATCAAGGTCATGCGATCGCTCTCGGCGAGGTGAGCGGCCGTTTCATTGCCGCTGCCCGACAGGCTCAGCCAGACGATGCGCCGGTCGTCCATGATCCTCAGCGACTTGAGGCCCTTGGGCGAGAGATTGACCCGGCCCTGCGGAGCCGCCGTCGCCACGAAGAACAAAGGCTGGCGCGCGATGAAATCGCAAAGAGTCCGATTGAGTTTCGTCCCGACGGCCATGACTGCCTCCCGGCCGGAGAAGCTAGGCGCGGCTCCGGCCAGAATGCGTCAGCATCCGACGGAACCGGCGACGATATCGCTTGCCGCTTCGCGCTCCGATCAGCGATCATCCGGGAATTCACAGACGACCCGGAGGCTCCCGATGGCCGAAGTCCTGCTGTTCCACCATGCACAGGGACTGACCCCCGGCGTGCGCGCCTTCGCCGACGCGTTGCGCGACGGCGGACACATCGTGCACACACCGGACCTGTTCGAGGGGCGCACCTTCCAGAGCATCGACGAGGGGCTGGCCCATATCGGCAAGATCGGATTCGACGATATGCGCGAGCGCGGCTTTCGTCTTGCCGACGCGCTGCCTCCCGGGCTTGTGTATGCCGGCTTCTCGTTCGGCGTGCTGCCGGCGCAGAAGCTGGCGCAGACACGACCCGGCGCCCGCGGCGCCCTGCTCTTCCATTCTTGCCTTCCGATCAGCGGCGAGTGGTCCTTTGGTCCCTGGCCGCAGGGCGTGCCCGTCCAGATCCATGGCATGGACAACGACCCGGTCTTCGTCGGCGAAGGCGATATCGACTCAGCGCGCAAGATCGTGGAGACGGCGGAAGATGCCGAACTCTTCCTCTATCCCGGCGACCAGCATTATTTCGCCGACAGTTCACTCCCGTCCTATGATGCGGACGCCACGGCACTCCTGACCCGAAGAGTGCTCGATTTTCTGAAACGCATCTGACTGCCTTGTCACTTCCCGGCAGACGCGATGGCAACGCCGGCGTTGCGCAGCCCCTCCAGGAGCCGGTCGAGCAGAGCGGGATCCTTGTAAGGCAAGGTCCGCCTCACATGGTCAATCGAGAAGCTGGGATTGACCTCCAGCGTCTCCTGCCAATAGCGGCGCGCCTCGTCATGGCGCCCGGTGAGGCCATAGAGGCAGGCCAGATAAAACCGCGACATGTCCGAGCGCGGCATCAGCGCCAACCGCCGCTTGAATGCGATCTCGGCCTCATCGTACCGGCCAAGGGCGAGCAGAGCCCGGCCGAGGAAATGCAGCGACATGTCGAATTGCGGATCAAGGCGGCAGGCGCGCCTGAAGAGCGCCGCGGCATCTTCATGCCGGCCCTGGTAGTCCCTTACATTGCCGAGGCAGGTATAGGCGTCGGCCAGATTGGGAGCGAGCGCCATGGCCCGCTCCGCCGCCTGCTCCGCCTCATCCAGCCGGCGCATCCAGCCGAGGACAATGGCGAGCGAGATATGGCCTTGCGGTTCAGTGTCGTCCGTTTCGATCGCCTTGCGGGCCAGTCCCAACGCCCGCGTCAGATTTTCATCCGTCGCGTTGTTCCATTGATTGGCGTATTCGGCGAAGGTGATGATCGCGAGCCGCGCATAGGCAACCGCCAGTCCAGGGTCGATCTCGATCGCACGCTCGAGCATCCGGCGTGCCTCCATGACCGCGTCGGGCCGCAACTGCAAGACCGTCTGCCGGGCGCGGACGATGAGATCATAGGCCTCCGGATCGATCTTGCTTCGGTGTTCACGCCGCGCTTCTTCTCCGGCGGTCAGCTTCACCTTGAGGGCATCGACGATGGTGCGGGTCACCTCGTCCTGGACCGCGAAGACATCCGCCAGATCGCGGTCGTAGCGCTCGGCCCACAGATGGCCGCCGGTCGCGCCGTCGATCATCTGGGCGGTGATGCGAACCCGGCTGGCGATCCTGCGCACGCTGCCCTCGAGGACGTATCGGACACCGAGCTCCCGGCTCACTTTGCGAATGTCGGGCGCCTGGCCCTTATAGGCGAAGGAGGAGTTACGCGCGATGACGAAGAGGCCCGAAATCTTGGAAAGATCAGTGATGATGTCCTCGGTGATCCCATCGGCAAAATAGCCCTGCTCGGAATCACCCGACATGTTGTCGAAGGGCAGGACGGCGATCGAAGGCCGGTTCGGCGGTGGTTGCGGCGCAGCGTTTGCCGCATCGAGCGTGAGAGGCGTGCCGCCGTCCGGCGACCAGGTCCAGATGTGAAGCCGCCGTTCGATGTTCTTGACCTCATGACTGCCGCCGTCGATGAAATCGATGCTGAGCCGGCCATGCAGATGCTCGTGAACGGCATTCGAGATCGCCACCCCGCCCGGATCGGCAAGTCCCTCGATGCGGGAGGCCACATTGACTCCGGCCCCGTAGAGATCGCCGCCGTCGACCATGACATCGCCGAGATTGACGCCGATGCGCAGCACGATGCGCCGGTCCGCTTGTGCATCGTCATTCGCGGCGGCCATGGCCTTCTGCAGCTCCACCGCGCATTCGACGGCGGCGACGGCACTGCCGAACTCGACCAGCATCCCATCGCCGATGCGTTTGAAGATGCGGCCCTCATGGCTGGCAACAAGCGGCTCCAGGACGTCGTTCCACCGCCCCTTCAGTTCGGTCAATGTCGATGTTTCATCCTGCTCCATGAGCCGGCTGTAACCGACCACGTCAGCGGCGAGAATGGCAACGAGCCGGCGCTGGATGGGAGCTATGGACATCAATGCGGGTGCTTTCTGGCAGGTGCCAGCAGGTTTTAGGGGCTCACTGCCTGCAAGTCTATTCAAGCGACGTTCGCCGGCAGAAGCTTACGCGTCCGTCAGGACGGAACGCGTCAGCAACCCCGCCGGAGACCACCGACGCCTCTCCCAGATAGTTATCAGGAGCACACGTTTCCAGCCGCCTTGCCTGGAAGATTGCAGGGTCTGTGGCGCCTTTTGCGGCAGCCTCATCAGGTTGCTCGTGAAGCCCTGCGGGTTTGTGGAGGCCGCCAAGGGCTCTTAGAACGGCACCTCGTCATCGAGATCGCGCGCGAAGTTCTGCTGCGGCCGACCGCCGCCACCGCCGCGCGGCCGCTCCATCGGGCTCGACTGGCCGAAGCTGTCACCACCGCCATTGGCGAAGCCGCTGTCGCCGCCGCCACCGCGCGCATCGAGCATGGTGAGCTCGCCGCGATATTGCTGCAGCACCACTTCCGTCGAATATTTCTCTACCCCGTCCTTGTCGGTGTATTTGCGCGTCTGCAGCTGGCCCTCGAGATAGACCTTGGCGCCCTTCTTGAGATACTGCTCGGCGACCTTCGCCAGATTCTCGTTGAAGATGACGACGCGGTGCCACTCGGTGCGCTCCTTGCGCTCACCCGTCTGCTTGTC
>CAZICN010000123.1:1566-11316 GCA_964537655.1 uncultured Aestuariivirga sp. | reverse complement strand
CATCTTCGGCACATAGACCGAGGTGTCGAAGCCGTCGGCCTTGATGCGCTCGTCGAGCGGCTGCAGCCAACCGGCTTTGGTGAACTCGCCGACCCAGTAGAAATCGACGACGATGGCCGAATAGCTTCCGGTCGGCGCCACCAGCTGCGGCACCAGCTTGGTATGCATCTCGGCATAGTTCACGACCTCGAGATTGACGTCGATGCCGGTCGCCTGCTTGAACTCAGGCAGCAGGGTCTTCACATATTCGGTATCGGGAACACCTTCCATGAGGATGTTCACCGTCTCGGCGAAGGCCGGGCTCGAAAGCCCCGTCGCCAGTGCCGCCGCCAGCATCCATTTCTTCAACATGTCCTACCTCCCGAGCGGGCCCTTTGTGCTGAGGTCCGTTTCACTTGAGGGCTCCAAGCGAAAGGCCTTTGATGAGATGTTTGCGCAGGAACGGCAGCAGCGCGAAGACCGGCACCAGCGACACGACGGTCGCCGCCGCCAGCGGAGCGATCTCGACGCCGGCATGGGTCTCGAGTGCGGCGAGGCCGACCGGCAGGGTCTGGCTCCAGGGACCGGACAGCACGAGCGCGAACAGGAACTCGTTCCAGCTCAGGATGAAGCCGAGGAGGCCCGCCGCCAATATGCCGGGCGCCGCGACCGGCACGGCGATATAGCGGAAGGCCTGCCAGCGGGTGGCGCCATCGACGCGCGCCGCCTCCTCGAGGCGCGCCACATCGCCTTCGAAGAACGAGACCAGCATCCAGGACAGGAACGGCAGCGAGATGGTGAGATGCGCGATGACGAGGCCGGTGCGGCTCTGCATCAGCCCGGCGAACAGGAACATGCCGAAGAGCGGCAGGACCAGGATGATGGGCGGCAGCATCTGGCTGGCGAGCACGCCCAGGCGCAGGAAGGTGCCGCCGGTATTGAAGCGCGCAAAGGCATAGGCCAGCGCCGTGGCCAGCGGCAGGGCGATCGCGGTCGCCCCCAGGGCGACGATGAGGCTGTTGAGGAACCAGCCGGCGAAGGGATAGCGCGCGAAGATCTCGACATAGTTCATGAGCCCGACGGTGCCGATCTCGGGCGGGATCTTGTAGGCGGTGAGCCGGTCGGTGAAGCTCACCCTGAGGATCCACAGGAGCGGCATCAGGATCATGAGAGAGAAGGCACATAGAATAATGTGCGGCAACACTCGCTTGGCGATCCCTCTCATGCGAAGGCCGTTCCTCAACTTTATCTGATCATTTTCGATCATTATAGTGGCGAGACGCTTCAAAACAAGACAGAATGCTCAAATTCGCCTGCAATTTTCGCGAGCGAATCTGAACGATATCGATCATCACATCACCTTCCCGAGCGATCATGCCATCTCGCGATCCGGTTGCCCGTCAAACCCTTCTGGTTGAAAGCCTGAGCCGGCGCGGCTTCATGAGCGTCTCCGACATCGCCGAGGAAACCGGCGTTTCGGAAATCACCATAAGGCGCGATCTCACCGAGCTCGAACGCTCTGGCACGGTCAGGCGCACCCATGGTGGTGCCCTCATCGTGCGCAACGGCGCGGCGAGCATCTACGACATCCGGGAGCCGACCTTCGAGGCGCGGCGCCGGCGCAACAGCGACGCCAAGATCCGCATTGCCCGCAGCGCCGCCGAGTTCGCCAGGCCCGGCCACACCATTGCCCTCGACACCGGCTCGACCACTCTCGAGCTCACGCGCTTTCTCGGCGATGTCGCGGACCTGCGCATCATCACCAACAATACGCGCGCCGCGAGCCTCCTCGCCGAAACGCCGCATCCGGTCTATCTCCCGGGCGGGCGGGTGCGCGGGCGCGAATTGTCGATCTTCGGGTCGAGCGCCGCCACCTTCGTCTCCTCCTATCACTACGACATCCTGTTTCTCGGCCTGTCCGGCATTTCCGAGACCGGGCTCTTCGACTATTCGCCGGAAGATTCCGAGATCAAACGCGTCTTCATCCAGAGATCCGATCAGGTCGTGGCGCTTTGCGACTCGAGCAAGTTCAACCGGCAGGCCATGGTGCGCATCGCCGGCCTCAACGAGATCCATGTGCTGATCGTCGACACGGCGCCACCCGATGCCCTGCGCCGGGCGATCGAGACAGCCGGCACCCGGATCGTCATCGCCGCATAGTTGGGTCCGGGATCAGGGTGATCTAGACTGATCGCCCGACAGTCGACGTGGAGGACGCCATGCCCGCACCCAGGCCCTACAAGACTCATATCGGCAATCATCGCCTCCATCCCGAGACCCTGATGCTGGGCTATGGCTTCGATCCGCAGCTCTCGGAAGGCGCGGTCAAGCCGCCGGTCTTCCTGACCTCGACCTTCGTGTTCAAGACCGCCGAGGAGGGAAAGGACTTCTTCGACTTCGTCTCCGGCCGGCGCGAGCCGCCGAAAGGAACCGGCGCCGGGCTCGTCTATTCGCGCTTCAACCATCCCAACAGCGAAATCGTCGAGGACCGCCTCGCCGTCTTCGAGGGGACGGAGGCCTGCACGCTGTTCTCCTCCGGCATGTCGGCGATCGCCACCACGCTCCTCGCCTTCGCGCGGCCCGGCGACGCGATCCTCCATTCGCAGCCGCTCTATGGCGGCACCGAGACGCTCCTGGCGCGCACCTTCCTCAATCTCGGCATCGCCTCCGCCGGGTTCTCGGATGGCGTCAACGAGGCGGCGGTGCGCGCCGCGGCGGAGGCGGCGCTCGGGAAAGGCCGGGTTTCCGTCATCCTGATCGAGACGCCGTCCAACCCGCTCAACACGCTGGTCGATATCGCGCTGATGCAAACCATCGCCGATGAGATCGCCAGCAAGCAGGGCCATCGTCCGGTGATCGTCTGCGACAATACCCTGCTCGGTCCGGTGTTCCAGCGCCCGCTCGACCAGGGTGCCGACATCTCCGTCTATTCGCTCACCAAATATGTCGGCGGCCATTCCGATCTCATCGCCGGCGCCGCCCTCGGCCCGCTCGCCGTCATCAAGCCGATCAAGGCGCTGCGCGGCGCCATCGGCACGCAGCTCGATCCGCATTCCTGCTGGATGCTCGGCCGCTCGCTCGAAACACTCGCCATCCGCATGCAGAAGGCCGACGACAATGCGCTCGCCGTGGCGCAGTTCCTGCGCGAACATCCCAAGGTCGCCAGGCTGCACTATCTTCCGTTTCTCGATGAAGGCTCGCCCGCCTTGCGGGTCTTCAAGGCGCAGTGCCTCGGCGCCGGATCGACTTTCTCCTTCGACATCAAGGGCGGACAGGCCGCCGCCTTCGCGTTCCTCAATGCGCTGCAGATCTTCAAGCTGGCGGTGAGCCTCGGCGGCACCGAATCGCTCGCCAGCCATCCCGCCGCCATGACCCATTCGGGCGTGCCGAAGGACGTCCGTGACCGCATCGGCATCCTCGATTCGACGATCCGGCTGTCGATCGGCGTCGAGCATCCCGACGATCTCATCGCCGACATCACACAGGCGCTCGCCCGCGCATGAGCACGACACGGACATTCCGGCTCATCAGGGCCGATGCGGCGAAAGTCTATGAAGCCTTCACGGAGCCCGCCGCCCTCGCCCACTGGCTTCCGCCCGGCGGGATGACCGGCACGATCCATTCATTCGACGCGCGGGTCGGCGGCGGCTATCAGATGTCGCTGTTCTATCCCGAAACCGAGACGACATTTCGCGGCAAGACGGCGGACAGGGAAGACAGGTTCACCGTCCGCTTCATCGAACTGGTCGCGAACCGCAAGATCGTCGAAGCCGTCACGTTCGACAGCGACGACCCGGCTTTCTCCGGTGAGATGCGGATCGAGATCCTGCTCGAGGCTTCGTCCCCGGGAACGGCGGTCACCTTCTCCTGCAGCAACATACCGCGCGGCATCAGGCCCGAAGACAATGACGCCGGCGCCAGGATGTCGCTGGAGCAGCTCGCCCGCTTTCTGGAGTCTTGATCCTCTCCGGCCTTATCGCACCACCGCCGCCGTCTGGCCGAACAGGACCCTCTTTTCCTCTTCGGTCATCGGTCGGCCCGATTGTGGGTTGACCTTGGCGACCAGCGCATAGGCGGCGACCGTGGCGGGACGGGCGCGAATGGTTTCGAACCAGCGCTTCAGATGCGGGAAGTCGTCGAGCGTCTGGCCCTGCCGCTCATGCGAGACCGTCCAGGGATAGGACGCCATGTCGGCGATCGAATAGTCCTTGCCGGCGACGAAGGCGCGGTCGGCAAGGCGCTTGTTGAGCACGCCATAGAGACGGTTCGTCTCCTTGGTGTAGCGATCGATCGCGTAGTCGATCTTCTCGTTGGAGTAGTTGCGGAAGTGATGGTTCTGCCCGGCCATCGGGCCGAGGCCCCCCATCTGCCAGAACAGCCATTGCAGGACCTCGGCGCGGCCGGCGAGATCGGCGGGGATGAACTTGCCCGTCTTCTCGGCGAGATAGAGCAGGATGGCGCCCGATTCGAAGAGCGCGACCGGCTTGGCGCCGGATGCGGGCCTGGTGTCGACAATGGCCGGGATCCGGTTGTTGGGTGACACGGCGAGGAAGTCGGGCTTGAACTGATCGCCCTTGCCGATATCGATCGGGATGATGCGATAGGCAAGCCCCGCCTCTTCCAGGAACATCGTGATCTTGTGGCCGTTGGGTGTCGTCCAGTAATAGAGATCGATCATGGCGAACTCGCAGGGTTGATGGGCGGAGACAGTGAGGCAGCCGCGGCCTTGTCCTTCACGTAGGACGAGAGCCGCGCGATCTCAACCGGTGTCAGCCTCAGGCCCAGCTTGCTGCGCCGCCAGATGATGTCCTCGACGCCTCGCGCCCATTCGGTGTCGATGAGGAAATCGACCTCTCTCTGATAGAGGTCGACGCCGAAATGCACCCCCAGATCCGCGACCCCGCGCGCATCGCCGATGAGCGCGTCGGCGCGGGTGCCATAGAGCCGGACATAGCGGTCCGCCTGCATTTCCGGCAGCCAGGGGCGTTGCCCGGCGAGGCGCTTGCGGTAGCCCGCGATGCCGTCGGCGCCGAAGTCGCCGCCGGGCAGGATGTCCGAGCGCGAAGGACCTGCGGCTGGCCAGGGCATGATGGCGCAGAGTTTCTGCATTGCATGTTCCGCAAGGCGGCGATGCGTGGTGAGCTTGCCTCCGAAGACCGTGAGGACGGGGGCCGCGCCCGGCGCATGATCGATCTCGAAGGAATAATCGCGCGTCAGGGTCGAGAGGTCGCCGTCACGCCCACCGCCGGTCTCGAACAGCGGCCTGACTCCCGAATAGCTCCAGACGATGTCGGCGCGCGATACGGGCTTGCGCAGGAACGCGTTCACTTCGGCCAGCATGTAGTCGATCTCCCCATCCGAGATCCGAACCTTTTCCGGCGCCTGGTCCCAGGGCTCGTCGGTCGTGCCGATCGAGGTGAAGTCGCCCTCATAGGGGAAGGCTTCCATGAGGCGCCCGTCGCGTGTCTGCAGGAAGTAGCCATGCTCGCCCTCCCATTGCCGCGGCACGACGATGTGGCTGCCGCGCACCAGGCGCAGCTTGCGGCCGACCGCGACCTTCATCCTGCCCGCCACATCGACAACCCAGGGACCGGCGGCGTTCACCAGCGCGCGGCTCGCGACCGACACGCTCGCCCCATCGTCTGCCCGTTCAAGCGTGACGCGCCAGAGATCGTCCTGGCGTTCCGCCGCCACAAAGCGGTGCCGCGCCAGGATATCGGCGCCATTCCGCTGGGCGCCGAGAAGATTGGCGATGACCAGGCGCGCATCATCGCCGCGGCAATCGGAATAGGCGAAAGCGTGGCGATAATCGGGCTTCAGGGCTTTCCCCGCTTCATGTGCCCGCAGGTCGATCGCTTCGGACCGGCGCAGCACCTTGCGGCTGGCGAGATGGTCATAGAACAGGAGGCCGAGACGGATCATCCAGCGTGGCCGCTGGCTCGCGACATAGGGCAGGACCAGACGCAAGGGCCAGACGAGGTGCGGGCTGCGGCGCATGAGGATCTCGCGCTCGATCAGCGCGTCGCGCACCAGCTTGAAATCATAGGTTTCCAGATAACGCAGGCCGCCATGAATGAGCTTCGAGGACCGCGACGACGTGCCCTCGGCGAAATCCTGCATCTCGGACAGGCCGGCGGAGAGGCCACGGCCCGCCGCGTCGCAGGCAATGGCTGCGCCATTGATGCCGCCGCCGATCACGAAGAGATCGTATGTTTTCCTGTCGTCTCGAGATGTCATGCGTACCGGTTCTTAGTTCACGTTGCGGCGATCGCCCGCCATGAGGAGTTCGACGCCCTTCGTCCAGGCCTCATAGGAGGCTTGGTAGGATGCCGTGGCCGACGGCGCCACCGTCTCGCTGCCACGGGGCAGCCGGCGCAGTTCTTCCAGCGAGCTCCAGCAGCCGGCGCCCAATCCCGCCATCAGCGCCGAACCGAAAGGCGTCATGGCGTCGGAGGCCGAGACGGCGAGCGGAACGCCCAGCACGCTCGCCTGCATCGCCGTGAAATATTTCGAGCGCGTCATGCTGCCATCGGCCTTCACCATCGCAAGCTTGCCGGTGCCGATGACGCCGTCGAGCACGGCGCGGATCTGATAGCAGACGGCCTCGAGCCCGGCATGGGCGATATGGCCTTTGCTGCTCGCTTCGCTGAGGCCCAGAAGTGCGGCGCGCAGATCGGGCCGCCACCAGGGCGAGGCGAGCCCCTGAAAGGCCGGGATCAACAGCGCGCCGGCGCTCGTGCCGGCGCGTTCGGCTTCCGCCGCGACGCCCGCACCCCGGCCTTCGATCGACAGGCGCTCGCTCAGCCAGTCGAGGATCTTGCCGGCATACATCACGAAGCCTTCATAGGCGTAGCAGGTCTGACCGGTCTGCCAGGCGATGGTCCTGATGATGCCGTCCGCCGATGCGGTTGGCGGCTTCGGTCCGGCATTCATCCACAGGAAGGCGCCGGTGCCGTAGGTGACCTTGAGCTCGCCTTCCGCATAGCAGCCATGGCCGAAAAGCGCCGCCTGCTGATCGCCGAGCATGCCGGTGATTGCAATGCGGGCGCCGAGCAGGTCGGCACGGCTCTGACCGAACGGCGCGTCGGAACGCCGGCACTGCGGGAAGGAAGCGAGATCGAGCCCGAACAGCGCGGCAAGCTCCGGGTCCCAGGCGAGCTTCCCGATATCGAACAACATGGTGCGCGAAGCATTGCCGGGCTCGGTCGCATAGGCCTCGCCGCCGGTCAGGGCCGAGAGGAGCCAGCAATCGACCGTGCCCCAGCGCAGCCGCCCCTCGGCGAGGCCGGCGGCGACCTCCGGGCGATGGCGGGTGATCCACAGGAGTTTCGCTGCGGTGAATGTCGGATCGAGATCGAGACCGGTGCGCGCCTTGACCAGAGCGAGCGTGCCGCTCGTGCGCAGCGGCTTCAGTTCCTCCGCACCGCGCCGGCATTGCCAGACGATCGCCGGCATCACGGGCTCGCCGGTCTCGCGGTCCCAGATCACCAAGGTCTCGGTCTGGCTGGCGATGCCGAGAGACACGATCTGGGCGGGCCTCAGCGCCAACCGCTCCAGCACTTCGCGGATAGAGGCCAGCACATTGGCGACCATGGCGGCGGCATCCTGCTCGACGAAGCCCGGCTCGGGCGCGGTCGTGGCGATCGGACGAACCGCCTCGGCCAGGACGCGTCCCTCTTTATCTATGGCGACCACCTTGGTGTTGGTCGTGCCCTGATCGATGCCAAGGATGATGTCGCGCGGCGCGGGCATGGTGGTCTCAGGCAATCCTTGCGGGGGGCGTCACGGCGCCCGGCTCATGGCGGGACGGGCAGATTGCCATGCCGGTCCGAAAAGCAAAACCCCCGCAGATGTCCAGCCATGCGGCGCCGGCATTGCAGATTGCCGGGGCGAACCCCATCTTCCCCATTCCCCTCGCCCTCCGGTTCCTCCCCATGATCGCCTATTCGCTTCTCGACCTTTCCCCCATCCCCGAAGGCGCCAGCGCCGCCGATGCCCTGCGCCAGTCGCTCGACCTCGCAAGGCATGCGGAACTCTGGGGCTACAAGCGCTACTGGCTGGCCGAGCATCACAATATGAGCGGCATCGCCAGTGCGGCGACCGCGGTGGTGATCGGACATGTCGCGGGCGGCACCAGGACCATCCGTGTCGGCGCCGGCGGCATCATGCTGCCCAACCATTCGCCGCTGGTGATCGCCGAGCAGTTCGGCACGCTCGAATCGCTCTATCCCGGGCGCATCGATCTGGGGCTCGGGCGCGCGCCGGGCACCGACATGCTGACCGCGCGGGCATTGCGCCGCGATCTCGCCACCGCCGCCGACCAGTTCCCGCAGGACGTCATCGAGCTCCAGATGTATTTCGATGATCCCGAGCCCAGCCAGAAGATCCGCGCCGTGCCGGGCGCCTCGCTGAAAGTGCCGCTGTGGATCCTGGGGTCGAGCCTGTTCGGCGCGCAGCTCGCCGCACATCTCGGCCTGCCCTTCGCCTTCGCCTCGCATTTCGCACCCGATGCGCTCATCCCGGCGATCGCCATCTATCGCGAGCGCTTCCAGCCGTCGCGCCAGCTCGACAGGCCTCATGTCGTCGCCGCCGCCAATGTCATTTCCGCCGACAGCGATGCGGATGCGCGCCGGCTCTTCACCTCGCTGCAGCAATCCTTCGTCCGGTTGCGGCGCGGGACGCCCGGGCAACTGCCGCCGCCGATCGAGGACATCGACAGTTTCGCGACGCCGCAGGAGCGCGCCGGCGCCGATCATGCGCTCGCCTATTCCTTTGTCGGCGCGCGCGACAAGGTCAAAGCCGGCATCGAGAACTTCCTCGCGATCACCGAAGCCGACGAGCTCATGGTCACCGGCCACATCTATGATCATCGGGCGCGCCTGCGCTCCTTCGAGATCGCCGCCGACGTGCTGAGATCGCTCGTCAAAAGCTGATTCATTTCAACGGGTTGAATCGCCCCGTTGACAAACTGATTCACCATCCGGCGAAGGGCGCGATCTCGGCGTCGCTCACCACGCCCTTCGCGACATCGCCGAGGCTGCGGTCGAGAATTTCGATCGCCTCATCGACATCCTTGCGGCCGAGGATGAGCGGCGGTGTCAGCTCCAGCACGTTGGAATCGAGCCCGACATAATAGAGGACGAGGCCGAGCTCGAAGGCGCGATAGACGGTCTTCGCCGCCATGCGCTTGTCGCGATCGCTGGCGAGCTCGACGCCAAGGGCAAGGCCGCGGCCGCGCACGTCGCGGATCATGTCATGGCGCGGCTTGAGGCCCGCGAGCCGTTCCATGAAATAGGCGCCGACGGACGCCGCCTGCGCGGCGAGATCGTCGCGGCGGATCGTGTCGAGCACCGCGCGGCCGGCCGCCGCCGATACCGGATTGCCGTGCAAGGTCTGCATCGCGAAGGCGGAAGCGAAATCGAGAATGCGCGCCGGCGCCACCGCGGCGGCGAGCGGCAGTCCGCCGCCCAGTCCCTTGCCGAAGCAGATGATGTCGGGCGTGAAGCCCTCATGCGCGAAGGCATGCATCCTGCCGGTGCGCGCAAGGCCGACCTTCACCTCGTCGCTGACGATCAGGATGCCATAGCGGCGGCAGAGCTCGACCAGGCGTTTCAGGAAACCTTGCGGCGGCACGATCATGCCGCCGTCGGACTGGATCGGCTCCAGGAAGAGGGCCGCGACCTCCTCCGGCGGCACGGGGCCGGCGAAAAGCTCCTCGATATGGGCCAGCGCCTTGGCCGATGCCTGTTCCGGACCGCCGTCCCGGAAGGC
>CAZICN010000123.1:0-1556 GCA_964537655.1 uncultured Aestuariivirga sp. | reverse complement strand
GACAGGTGGTCTTGAGCAGATGCTCGACGAGCTCCAGCACCTTCTCGCCCGTCACGTCGCCCATGAAGGGCCGCGATGGTGCCGGATAGGGAATGAGCGTCAGGCCCGAGTGGCGTGCCGCATGGGTCTGCACGCTGTGGCCCGATATCGCCATCGAGGCGGCGGTGCCGCCGTGATAGGCGCCGGCGAAGGCGATGATGCGCGAACGCCCGGTCGCCGCGGTCACGGCGCGGAACATCGCTTCATTGGCGTCCGACCCCGAATGGCCGAACCAGACCTTGCATCCCGAAAGATCGGGCAGCGTCGCCAAGAGCGCCTCGGCGAGTTCGACCGCCGGCAGGTTGGCCGAGGAGAGCACGCTGGCGCCGGCCGGATTGCGCAGCGCCTTCGTCACCGCCTCGACCAGGGCCGGATGGCCATAGCCCAGGCCCGCCGCTCCCCAGGCGGCGGAGAGATCGAGAAGCGAGCGCCCCGACTGGTCGGTCACCCGCGTGCCCGCGCCACCGGTCAGCGCCGAGGGGAAGAATCTGAGCTTCTGCAGGCTGCCGATGGCGGCGCCATCGCGCTGGTAGAGATCGTTCGTGGTCATGAACGCTTGCCGGTCGCCGCGGGAATGAGTCCCTGGGGCCGCAGCACCAGGATGAGGATCACGATGCCGAGCACGAAGGCGTCGCGATAGGGCAGTATCGCGGCCGGCAGGAAGGCCTGGCAGGCGACTTCCAGGAAGCCCAGGACGAAGCCGCCGGCGACAGCCCCGGCAAGGCCGCCCAGACCGCCGATGATCGCGGCGACAAAGGCCTTCAGCACCGGCACGAAGCCCATCAGCGGATCGACCGAGCCGCGCTGCGCCACCCACAGGAAGGCGGCGACGCCGGCGAGCACGCCCGAGACGGCGAAGGCGACGGCGACGACACGGTTGGCCGGAATGCCCATGAGGCGGACGACGGCGAAATCTTCGGCCGCGGCCCGCATGGCGGTGCCGACCACGGTGCGCTTGAGGAAGAGCATCAGGGTGGTGAGCGACACGGCGGTCGCGGCGATCGAAAGCAACGGGATGACGCCGATCTGGGCGAAGCCCAGATCGATGCTGCCGGCGAGCGCGCTCGGCATCGGCACCGGCATGCCCCTGGCGCTGATGCCGTTCTGGAACAGCACGCGCAGGATCACGCTGACCGCGAAGCTGGTCAGGAGCAGGCCGGTGACATCGGCCCGCCGCATCGGCCGGAAGGCGACGCGCTCGATGATGAGCGCCATGGCGACGGCGGCGAGGATCGCCAGCACGATGGCGACCGGCAGGCCGAGCGACACGCCGATGGCGAAGAACAGCCCGTAGCCCGCCACCGTCATCAACTCGCCATGGGCGAAATTGATGAGGCCGACGATCGAGAAGACGACAGCAAGGCCGAGCGCCAGCAGCGCATAGATGCCGCCGAGGCTGACGGCTTTGACGAGTTGCTGAACGAAGAATTCCATGGGCTCTCCTCTTCTACCCAGCCGTTGTAATTTCCCCCTCTCCCGTCCGCAGGATGGGAGAGGGTGGCCGAAGGCCGGGTGAG
>CAZICN010000122.1:0-11359 GCA_964537655.1 uncultured Aestuariivirga sp. | reverse complement strand
CTATATCGGCCAGATCTACTGGCTGATCTTCGCCGGCGTCATCCTGCTCGTTCTGCTGTTCGTCTCTTCCGCCAGCCTCGCTTCAGCCTAGGTCATCGCCGTCAACATCTCGATGATCATCGATACCGCCCTGGCGCTCATCGTCTTCTGGCATGCGCGCCATTTCCCGCCGGCGATCGTGCTGCCCGTCCTGGCCATCATTTTCGCCATCGAGCTCACCTTCTTCGCCGCCAACAGCGCCAAGCTCGTCGCCGGGGGCTATGTGCCGGTGCTGATCGGCTTCACCATCATCGTCACCATGCTGACCTGGCTGCGCGGCCGCTCGCTGCTCGCCGAGAAGCTGCGCAAGGACAGCGTCGAGCTCGAGGGTCTGCTCGAGACGCTGGAGCGCCGGCCGCCGACGCGGGTCGCCGGCGCCGCCGTCTTCCTGCAGACCGATCCCGTCTATGCGCCGAGCGCGCTCATGCACAATCTCAAGCACAACCGCGTGCTGCACGACATCCTGGTGTTCATCTCGGTCGAGACGATGGAGGTGCCGCGCGTGCCGCACAGCGAACGCGTCGAGGTGAAGAAGCTGGCGCTCGGCGCCTTCCTGGTCGAGGCCCGCTTCGGCTACATGGAGCAGCCGGACGTCCCGGCCGCCTTGCGCCTGTGCGAGCCCTACGGCCTCTCGATCGATCCGCGCCAGGCGTCCTATTTCCTCGGACGCCGCGCCATCCGCACCTCGCCCCGCGCCAAAATGCCCTTCTGGCAGCAAAGGCTGTTCATCATGCTGGCCAACCAGTCGGCGCGCGCCATCGAATTCTTCCGCATCCCACCCGAACGCGTTGTCGAACTCGGCATGCAGATGAGCGTTTAACCACGCTCCTGTTCCTGGCGCGGGATGCGAAAAAGTAGTTACCGGTTTTTCGCGAGAATCCCGCGCTAACATACAAGAATCGATCACGTTCATGAGTTTGGATCGTAACGACCCAAACTCATCGTGATCTAGGCCGCCAGGCAAATACCCGGGAGCGCCACGCGCATGACGCTCCCGGGAAGCATGTTTTACTTCTTGACCGTATCCTCGAGGAAGAAGCGGCCCAGCGGATTCTGATAGAAGCCCTCGACGCCGCTGCGGCAGGCATTCCGATACGGGCTGTAATAGAGATCGATCCAGTTGACGTCGTCCTTCGCCATCTTCTGGAGATCGATATACATCTGCTCCCGCTTCGCCGGATCGAACTCGATCCTGGCTTTCTCCACCAGTTCCTTGACCTTGTCGTTCTTGTAGCGGGTCATGTAGTTCAGATTGGAGTCGTGGCCCAGTACGAAGGTCGTCTTCTGGTCGGGATCGATGATGTCGTTGGTCCAGTAGTTGACCGCGACATCGTAGTTGCCGGCGACGAGCTCGTTCCACCCGGCGCTCGCATCGACCTTCTGGATGTTCATGGTGATGCCGGCGGCCGCCACCTGCTGCTGGATGAGAACTGCAATCTGCTCGTCCACTTCATTGCCGGCCTCGACATTGTACTGCAGCGTCAGGCCTTCGGCACCCGCTTCCTTGAGCATAGCCTTGGCCTTCTCCGGATCATTCGGACGGCGGAGATTGTCGGCATAGTAATAAAGCGTGCCCGCCGGAACATAGGAGTTGGCGACGGTGCCGACGCCGAAGGTAACGGTGTCGACGATCGACTGCTCGTCGATGGCGAGATCGAGCGCCTCGCGCACTTCTTTCTTGGCGAGCGCGCCGCGCTCGTGATTGATCAGCAGATGATCCTCGCGCGTCGAGGGATCGAGCAGCACCTGCAGCGCCGAATCCTTCTTCAGCTCGGAGATGCGCGAGAACGGCAGGAAGATGGCGCAGTCTATCTCGCCGGCCTGCAGTTTGAGGACGCGGGTATTGTCGTCGGGGATCGACAGCCATTCGACCCCGTCGAGGGCCACGCGGCCGGCTTCCCAGAAGTTCGGGTTCTTCTCCAGCACCACCTTCTCGCCGCGCCGCCACTCTTTCATGATGAAGGCGCCGGAAGAGACCGGACGCTCGGCGAAGGCCGCCTCGTCGGCGCTGACCGCCTTTTCCGGAAGGATCGAAATGCCGGGCATCGCCAGTGTGGCGAGGAACGGCGCCGTCGGCTGGTTGAGGGTGACGACGAGCGTCTTGTCGTCGGTGGCGACGGCATCCTTCACCACCGAATAGGTGGCGCCCCACAGCGACTCCTTGTGATCGCGGATGCGCTTGATGGTGAAGGCGGCATCGCCGGCTGTGATCGCAGAGCCGTCCGAGAACTTGGCGTCCCGCATCTTGAACGTATAGGTGAGCTTGTCGTCGGAAATTGTCCAGCTCTCGGCAAGGCCGGGTTCGAGCTTCGTGCCGGTCTTGTCGACGCGCACCAGCACGTCATACATGTTGGAGAACACCCAGAAATCGACGTTCTGGGCGGTCTTGATCGGATCCATCGTGGTGCCGTCCTCGCGCCGCCCGATGGTCAGCACGCCTTCGGCGAACGCCAGTCCAATATCGCCGGCGAGCACGCTCAGCGCTCCGGCGAAGATGGCGCCATATCTCAGCTTGGCTTTCATGTTTCTCTCCCTGTTGCAGTCAAAAATCGAAATGACAGGCTACTTCTCCTGTCCGAGCCGCGCGCAGCAAGGGTCTCGCGCCCGTGGTGCAGATGCTCTCGCTGTGCGGACAGCGCGGATGGAACGGACACCCCTCGGGCAGATCGAGCGGGCTCGGCGGATCGCCGCGCAGTGTCTGCGGCGTCAGCCTCTGGTCGGGATCGGTATCGGGAATCGCCGCCAGCAGCGCCCTGGTATAGGGATGGCGCGGGGCCGCGAATACTTCCTCGGTTAGGCCCTGCTCGACCACTTGGCCCAGATACATGATGGCGATCCGTCGGCACAAATGGCGCACCACGCCGAGGTCGTGCGAGATGAAGACGAGCGCGAGCTTCATCTTCTGCTGCAACTCGACGAGGAGATTGAGGATCTGGGCCTGGATCGAGACGTCGAGGGCGGCGACGCATTCATCGGCTATGACGAGGCGGGGCTCGATGGCAAGGGCACGGGCGATGCCGGCGCGCTGGCACTGTCCGCCGCTCAGCTGATGCGGGCGCCGCCGCGCCATCTGGGGCGGCAGGCCGACGAGCCTCAGCAGCTCCGCGACTCGCGCCTCGATGGCCCGGGGCTCGACCTTGCGATGCACCCGCAGCACTTCTGCCAGCGCTTCGCCGATCGGCATGCGCGGATTGAGCGAGGCATAGGGGTCCTGGAAGATCATCGCCGCCTCGCCGCGCAGGCGCGCCAGCGACGGGCGCTCGCGCGGCGAAACCGGCATTCCCTCGTACAGCACCTCACCCGCTTCGACCTCGGTCAGGCCGAGAATGGCGCGGGCGAGCGTGCTCTTGCCGCATCCCGATTCTCCGACGATGCCCAGCGTGTCGCCGGCTTCGATGGCGAGGCTCACGCCGTTGACCGCCTGCACATGGCGCGCCTTGAGGCCGAATGCCGGCAGGTCGATGCCGGCGGCACGATACCTGACCTTGAGGTCGCGGACCGCGAGCAAGGGCGAGGACGCGCTCATGACGCGGCCTTCAGGGCTTCGGCGAGATGGCAGGCGGCTAGGCGTTGCGGCGCCACCTTGTGCAGAAGCGGCAGGCTTTCCCGGCACGCCGCCTCGGCCCGCGGGCAGCGCGGATGGAACCGGCAGCCTTCCGGAAAGGCGTCGGCGGCAGGCGCCTGGCCTGGAATGGCGGGAAGCATTCCGGCGGGCCGCGCCGCGCCGGGCTGGCACCTGAGGAGCGCTTCCGTGTAGGGATGGGCCGGTGCGCGCAGAAGGGCGCGCTTCGGGCCGCGCTCCATCACACGCCCGGCATACATGACATAGACCTGGTCGCAGGTCTGCGCGACGACGCCCAGATTGTGGGTGACGAGCAGGATGGCGAGGCCCAGACGATCGCGCAGGTCGAGCAGCAGGCGCAGGACCTGCGCCTGCACGGTGACATCGAGCGCCGTCGTCGGCTCATCGGCGATCAGCACCTTCGGGCGGCAGGCAAGCGCCATGGCGATCATCACCCGCTGGCGCATCCCGCCGGAGAACTCGAACGGATAGCTGTCCAGCCGGTTCGCCGCATCGGGAATGCCGACCTGCCGCAGCAGTTCGACGGCGCGGGCGCGGCAAATGGCCCGGCTCACGCCCTCGTGATAGCGAATGCTCTCGATGATCTGCTCGCCGATCGTCATCACCGGGTCGAGGCGCGAGCCCGGATTCTGGAAGATCATGCCCATTTCGACGCCGCGTACCTTGCGCATGCCGGCTTCGCTGAGACCCGTGAGGTCGCGTCCGTCGAGGACGATCTCGCCCGATGCGTGAAGCCCGGGCGGCAGCAGCCGCATCAGGGCCTGGCATGTCAGGCTCTTGCCCGACCCGCTCTCGCCGACGAGGCCGAGCACCTGCCCCTGCTCCAGGTCGAGGTCGACATCCTCGACCAGCCGGACCTGGTCGAGCGCGATGGCGAGGCTGCGAACGCTGAGCATGGTCATGACCGTTGCACGCCGAAGCGGGCGGCGAGACCGTCGGCCAGGAGGCTGAAGCCGAAGGCCATCGAGACGATCGCGAGACCCGGAAAAGTGGTGATCCACCATGCCGTCGAAATGAAGTTCTGGCCCTCGGCGATCATCACGCCCCATTCGGCGGTGGGCGGCTGGATGCCGAGGCCCAGATACGAAATGGCCGATCCCGACAGCACCACGAGAACCACATCTGACATGGCGAAGACGACCGATCCGGCGATGCAGTTCGGCAGGATGTGCCTGAACAGGATGCGCAATGGCCCGAGGCCCAGCGAGCGCGCCGCGACCACGAAATCGCTGTCCTTGAGCACCAGCACCTGGACGCGCACGAGGCGCGCATAGGAGACCCAGCCGACGAGCGTGATGGCGATGTAGAAGCTGACGAGACCGGGCTTGAGGAAAGCGATGATCGCCAGCATCAGGACGAGGAAGGGAAAGGCGAGAACGACATCGATCAGGCGCATCAGCGCCGCATCCACCCAGCGCCCCGCATATCCCGCGATCGCCCCGACCACCGTGCCGATCATGAAGGGAAAGAGCACGCCGATGACGCCCATTTGCAGGTCGATGCGGGCGCCATAGATCACCCGCGACAGGAGATCGCGGCCGAAATTGTCGGTGCCGAGGATATGGCGCAGGCTCGGCCCCTGCAGTTTCTCCGGCAGATTATGCGCGATCGGATCAAAGGGGGCGAGCCAGGGCGCCAGCAGCGCCACGATGACCCAGCCGCCGACGATGAGCGCGCCGGCCCAGAAGGTCGCCGTGAAGCCGGTGATGCCGGCAAGCGATGTGCCCCGTCTCGGCTGGACGAGCGCGGCCCGGCTCACAGCTTCACCCGCGGATCGAGGGCGACGGTGACGACATCGGCGATGAAGTTCACCGCGACCGTGGCGCAGGCGAAGACGAGCGTGACGCCCTGCACCACCATGTAGTCGCGGCTGAAGATCGCCCGCACCAGGAGCTCGCCCATGCCCGGCAACGAGAACACGGTTTCCACCACCACGCTGCCGCCGATCAGCCAGCCGATATTGATTGCGAGTAGATTGACGGTCGGGATGACCGAATTGGGCACCACATGGCGGCGGAATATCCAGTCCTCGGGCAGGCCCTTGGCGCGCGCCGCGATGACGTGATCGGAGCCGAGCTCGGCGATCATGCTGGCGCGCAGGTTGCGCGTCGCCACGGCGGAAAGCGCCAGCGCCACCGTCAGGCATGGCAGGATCATGTGATTGAGGCGTTCGCCGAAACTGTCGCCGAAGCCCGATACCGGAAAGAGCCTCAGTTCGACGCTCAGCAGGATGATGAGCATGATGCCGAGCCAGAAGGCGGGAAATCCGAGGCCGAGCGTGGTGACGCCGCGGATCAGGTGATCGACCGCACTGTCGCGTTTGATCGCGGCGAGGCTCGCCAGCGGCACGGCAATGAGGAGAGTCAGCACGACGCTGCCGAATACGAGAAGCAGCGTCGGCGCCATGCGCTCGACGATCAGCGGGAGAACCGGGACCTTGTAGAGGATCGACTGGCCCATTTCGCCATAGGCCAGATTCTTGAGATAGTAGAGATACTGCGTCAGCAGCGGCTCATCTAGGCCGTAGAGCGCCCTGATCCGCGCCACGGCCTCCGGCGTCGCCTTGGTTCCGAGCAGGAAGCGGACCGGATCGCCCGGTATGGATTTGACGAGCACGAAGCTCAAGAGACTGATGCCCAGCAGCACCGGAATGAGCTGCAGCGGACGGAAGAGCACGAAGCGGTATCGGTGCATCGGTTACCCGGGATCAGTTCCGGTGCCGGTCGAGGAATTCGAACAGAACCGGGTAGTAGGCCTGCGGCTCTTCATAGAATGGCATATGTGACGAATTGGGGAAAACCTTGAGCTCGGCCTGCGGCAGGTGCTGCTTCATCCGCAGGGCGCAGGCCGGCGTCAGCTCGTCATGCTGGCCGACCGTGATCAGCACCGGCACGGTGATGGAATGGAGGTCGGGGATGCGGTCCCAGTCCTTCAGGTTGCCGGTATAGAGGAACTCGTTCGGACCCTGCATGGTCACATACGGCCCCATGTTCCAGTCGTCGAGCGAGCGCCGCACCGGCGCCGGCCAATTCTCCAGCCGGCAGACATGCCGGTAGTTGAGCAAGGTGATCGCCGCCTCGTATTCCGGATGTTTGAGCGTGCCCTGCGCTTCGTGCCGCTGCATCATCGCAACCGTCTCGGGCCCGAGCGCGCCGCGCAGCCTTTCGAGCTCGCTGACCAGATGCGGCATGTCGGCGACCGTGTCCTCGAGCAGCAAGGTCTTCAGCTTGTCGCCGTGATGCAGCGCATATTCGATGGCGAGCCAGCCGCCCCACGAATGCCCGAGGAGATGCACCTTGCCGAGCTTGAGCGCCGTGCGGACGGTTTCGACCTCTTCGACATAGCGCGTGATCGTCCACAGCGATTCATCGTCGGGACGATCCGACTTGCCGGTGCCGAGTTGATCGAAGGTGACGACGCGAAAGCCCCTGTCGGTGAGGATGGAATGCGCCTCGCGCAGATAATCGCACGGCAGGCCCGGTCCGCCATTGAGAAGGAGGACGACGTCCTCGCTTTTGCCGAAGGAATAGGTCACGACCCGGTGCTTGCCGATCGCGACCTCCCTGACCTCGTCCGCCCCGCGCTCTTCCCACATGTCATCGCCTCTTTTTGTCCGGACGGTTTCCCGCCGGGTGGCAACGTTGTATTGCAATGAAATACTCGTTATTATAAAACAATAGGTGAGACATTCTGGGCTGACAAGCCCTCATGCGCCGGATTCAGCCAGACGAGTTGCCGGAATGGGCAGTGCGAGACAGCGTTCGAGGGAGTTACCGCCACCGGTTGCGGCACCGGTCCTGGTGTCCAACGCCTTGCGCAAGGCCGACCCCCTCTTCGTCGGCTCGCTCGAAAAGGGCCTCAAGGTTCTCGAATGTTTCTCGGGAGGCGAGACGGCTTTGAGCCTCACCGAGATCTGCCGGCTGGCGCAGCTCGACAAGAGCGCCGCGCAGCGCTTTACACATACGCTCATGACGCTCGGCTATCTCGAAAAGGATGAACGCACGAAGCGCTATGCGCCCTCCGCCCGGGTGCTCGACTGGTCGGTCGCCTATATGCGCTCGGACCGCCTCATCCAGTCCGCCGGTCCCTATCTGGTCAATCTGCACGAGGAAACCCGCCAGGCGGTCAATCTGAGCCGGCTTATCGCCACCGACGTGATGTATGTCGTGCGCATTCCGGCGCGGCGCGCCCGCCTGCTCAGTCCCATCGTGGGTGAGCGGGTTCCGGCCTTCTGCACCGCGAGCGGCCGCGCCATTCTGTCGGGCCGCACCGATAGCGAAGTGGCTGATCTCCTCGACCGCTCGACCCTCGTGCCCTTCACGGCGCGCACGATCTGCGACCGCAAGGCGATCCTCGCGCGCATCGCCGAGGTCCGGCGGACCGGCTATGCGATCGCCGAAGAGGAGTGCCTGCCCGGTGAGCTGACCATCGCGGCGCCGATCCTCAATGGCGAAGGCCGTTCCATCGGCGGGGTCAACATGTCCATGACGACGCGCGACTGGACCGTCGAGCGCATGCGCGGCGAACTCGCCCCCATCCTGTTGCGGACCGCCGCCGATCTCTCCAATCTCCCCGGGAATCGCGCCTGAAAATTACCCAATGCGTATTGAGCCCCGCTCGCGAATGCGATAGCGAAGGCATCCCATCCTCCGAGGCCCGCATGACAATCCTCCCGCCCTTCTCGCTGCCCGGCCGCTTCTGGCGCGGCAATCTGCACACCCATTCCACTTTGTCCGACGGCGCGCTCGAGCCCGGCAAGGTCGTCCAGGCCTACAAGGATGCGGGCTACGACTTCATGATGCTGTCGGACCATTTCATCGGCCACTATGGCTGGCCGGTCGCCGACACGCGCAATTTCCGCTCCAACGACTTCACCACCATCATCGGGTCCGAATTGCACGCGCCCGAAACTTCCGCCGGCGAACTCTGGCATATCGTGGCGGCGGGCCTGCCGCTCGATTTCAGCCCGTGCGCGCCGGAGGAGACAGGCGTAGAGGTCGCGCGCCGCGCCGCCGAAGCCGGCGCCTTCATCGGCATCGCCCATCCCGCCTGGTCGCAGCTCACCATCGAGGACGGCCGCGCCATCGACATCGCGCACGCGGTCGAAATCTACAATCACGGCTGCGCGGTCGAATGCGACCGTGGCGAAGGCTTCTATCTTCTCGATCAGCTGCTGAACGAGGGCAGACGGCTCACCGCTTTCGCGACCGATGATGCGCATTTCCACCATGACGACCATTTCGGCGGCTGGGTGCATGTGAAGGCGGAAGCGAACGACCCCGGCTTGCTGCTCGAAGCCCTGAAGCGGGGGCATTATTATTCGAGCCAGGGGCCGCTCATCCATGAAGTGTCGATCGACCGCAAGGAGCTCACTGTCGCTTCATCGCCGGTCGACACCATTGTGGTGGTCTGCGGTCATTCGCGCACCGTCATGCGCATCGGCAAGTCCATCACTTCGGCGACGCTCGACCTCGGCAAGCTGGAAAAAGGCTGGCTCCTCACCAAAGAGAGCCCGTGGTTCCGCGTCGTCGTCATCGACCAGGCCGGCAAGCGCGCCTGGAGCAACCCGATCTGGAAAGACGAGCTCTGAGTGTCGGCCCGAAAGGTGCTAGCGGTTTTCGGGCAATGCCGATGCGAAAGCAGCCAATGCCTCTCTGGCGCGTCATAACGGCACTCGGCATCACCCAGATCATCGGCTGGGGCACCACCTATTATGCGCTGGGCGCGCTTTCGATCGATATCGCCGCCGAGCGTGGCTGGTCCAAATTCCTCATCTTCGGCGCTTTCTCCGTAGCCCTGCTGGTCAGCGGTTTCATCTCGCGCGCCGCCGGCCGCGCCATCGACATCCATGGCGGACGGCGCCTGATGGCGCTCGGCTCGGGGCTGGCCGCGCTCGGCTGCCTGATCCTGTCTCAGGCAAGTGAGCCCTGGATCTATGTCGCGGGCTGGCTCGTCCTCGGTCCCGCCATGCGCCTTGTCCTTTATGACGCGGCCTTCCCGTCGCTGGCGCAAGTGGCGGGCGAGAAATCCCGTCGTTCGATTTCCTATCTCACTCTTTTCGGCGGCCTCGCCTCGACCGTCTTCTGGCCGGTGTCGCATTATCTCTCGCAGGCGATCGGTTGGCAGAACACCTTCCTGGCCTATGCCCTGCTCCATCTCCTTGTCTGCCTGCCGCTGCATTTCATGGTGCTCGGCCGCGGCGATGACCACGCCGTCATTGAAGACAGTCCGCCGGCGCCGGCCACGGGCGCTCCGATGCTCACGGGCCCTGACCGCACCCGCGCGATGATCGCCTTTTCTCTGGTCCTCGCCTTGAACGGCATCGTCTTTTCCGCGATCTCCGCTCATGTCGTGCCGCTCTTCGAGGGTCTCGGCTTCACGGCGGCGGCCGCGGTGACGCTCGCGGCCCTCATCGGGCCCTCCCAGGTCGCGAGCCGCATCGGCGATATCCTCGCCGGCCACCACGTGAAGACCATGACGCTGGGCCTCATCGCCGTCGGCCTCCTGCCCCTGGCGCTCGTCATTTTCGCCGGCGGCGGCTTCGCGCTCTGGGCGGCGCTCGTCTTCGCCCTTCTCTACGGCATGTCCAACGGACTCATGTCGATCATCAAGGGCATCATTCCCTTGAGCCTCTTCGGCCGCGAGGGCTATGGCCTCGTCATCGGCACGCTCAGCATGCCGCAGCTCATCCTCAACGCCGTGGCGCCGACGCTGTTCGCCATCGTCCTTGGCGAAGCGGGCCCGCGCAACGGGCTCCTGATCGCCATCGTCTTCGCGGCACTTTCTTTCTTGGCGATGATCTGGCTGGCGCGCAGATATCCTCGTTAGGCAGAAGCCTCTTCGCCTAACAGGGCCAAGCTATGCTTAGCCTTCGTTCGCGCCGTCTCCCAAATCGGCTGATTGCGCAGGGCATCATAGGCGCAGAGTTGTTTGGTATAGCTTGTATAGTCGCTCAGAAAATGTTCATCGAAGTCTCAGAGCGGCTTCGGCAGCTTTTGAAATGTTTACCTCCTCCCGATGCTGGTCCAACAGGAGGATGGTCTCGTGATACTCGCGAGCGAGTTCGTCGACAGGCAGACAGAGAAAGTCCTTTTCACCTATCTCCTTCAGGAACAGCAGTTGCTCATCCGCGCCGAGCGCCACAACGCGGAGGCATTCGCTTGACCGGGTCGAGACGGAATCATTCGGCGTCGATCATCACGGGAGGCGCGTCCGTCTGGTGCCACTATGTCTTTCTTCGGACTGCCATTTCCGTCGAGCCTCGTTCAAGCTGTCCCGATTGGCACCGCCGGCCCGGTCCGGGTCCTTGCGCTGCACCGGATCGTCCTCCCAACCGCAGCGCCTGCATATTTCATACTCTCCGACTTCCCCCACTTCGGGGGCGCCGCAGCAGGGACAAGGCAGCAGGTCGCCGGAGAGATCGGTGGGGCTCATCCCCTTCGATCTAGCAGCCACCAGTCAGCCATGCTAGACCGCGCCCGACTTACCTACCGGGTGCCTTCCGAGGCGCTCACTTCCATGAAGGCAGGACCAGATGACCAAGACCCGCACCGAAACCGATACTTTTGGCCCCATCCAGGTCCGGGCCGATCGCTATTGGGGCGCCCAGGCGGAGCGTTCGCTCGGCAATTTCAAGATCGGCTGGGAGAAGCAGCCGAAGCCGGTCGTCCGGGCCCTCGGCATCGTCAAGCTCGCCGCGGCGGAAGTGAACATGTCTCTCGGCAAGCTCGACCGCAG
>CAZICN010000121.1:0-11448 GCA_964537655.1 uncultured Aestuariivirga sp. | reverse complement strand
CGAACGCGCGCATGGGGGAGCATAGGACCTTGGACCACACCTCCCCCCTCGAACGCATCATCCGTGGCGGCCTCATCGCCCTCGTCCTGATCTTCTTCCTGTTCCCGATCTTCTGGATCGTGCTGATGTCGTTCCAGACCAATGAGACGATCCTGCGCATCCCGCCCAGCATCGTGTTCGAACCGACGCTCTCCAACTATTCGGCGCTGATCACCGGGCGGCTCGAAACGACGGCCGGCAATCTCGACATCGCCTTCATGAAGAACCTGTGGAACAGCGTTCTGCTCTCGGCCTTCTCGGTGGCGCTGTCGCTCGTGCTCGGCGTGCCGGCGGCCTATGCCTTCGCCCGCTTCCGCTTCCGGCTCGGCGAGGATATCGCCTTCACACTGCTCTCCTTCCGCTTCGCGCCGCCGCTTCTGGTGCTCCTGCCCCTCAGCCTCTATTTCAAGCAGCTCGGCCTCACCAACACCTATATCGGGCTCATCTGGGTCTATCAGCTCATCTGCCTGCCGCTCATCCTGTGGATCGTGCGCGGCTATTTCGAGGATATCAGCCCCGATATCGAGCATGCCTATCGCATCGCCGGCAACAGCTGGTGGCAGACCTTCCGCAAGATAGCGGTGCCGCTCGCCATGCCAGGCATTGCGGCGGCGGGCCTGCTCGCCTTCATCTTCGCCTGGAACAATTTCATCTTCGCCCTCATCCTCGCTTCCGCCGACAAGCAGCCGGTGACGGTCGGAGCGCTCGCCTTCGTGACCGCGTCCGGCATCCAGTATGGCCAGATCGCCGCGGCGATCGTGCTCTCCATCGCGCCGACGCTGGCGCTCGCCCTCTATGCGCAACGCTACCTGGTCGAGGGCCTCTCCCTCGGCGCGGTGAAGGGCTAGACCGGTCATGCCGCATCTCGAACTCGCCTCCGTCTCGAAAGCCTTCAAGTCCAACAAGGTGCTGGAGGATATCTCGCTCAGCGCCGATGCCGGCGAGATCGTCGTCATCTTCGGGCCTTCCGGCACCGGCAAGACGGTGCTCCTGCGCCTCATTGCCGGCGTCGAAGAACCGACCACGGGCCGTATCAGCATCGATCATCAGGACATGGCCGATGTGGCGCCGGAGCACCGCGATGTCGGCATGGCCTTTCAGAATTTCGCGCTGTTTCCGCATCTCGATGCCTTCGAGAACATCGCCAGCCCCTTGCGGGCGCGGTCGCAAGGCGACGCGCAGATCAAGGAGGGTGTAGCGCGTGTCGCCAAGCTCCTCAAGATCGATCATGTGCTGGGCCATGCGCCGCGGCAACTGTCGAACGGCCAGAAGCAGCGCACCGCGCTGGCGCGGGCGCTCGCTTCATCGCCCAAGCTCCTGCTGCTCGATGATCCCTTGCGCAATGTCGATGCGAAGTTGCGCTTCGAGATGCGCCTCGAGCTGCCGAGACTGCTGCGCGAGGCGAAGTCGACGGTGCTCTATGTGACGCAGGACTACAAGGAGGCAATGGCGCTCGCCGACCGCATCGCCGTGCTGGCGGGCGGCAAATTCGTCCAAGTGGCCAGTCCCGAAGAGATCTACCGCAACCCGGCGACAGTCGGCGTGGCCCGCCTGTTCGGCGATCCGACGATCAATCTCGTCGAGACGGTGATCGGCGCTGACGGCACCATCGAGCTTGCGGGAGAGAAGATGACCATCGACAAGTCCTATGCCTCGCTCAAGGGTCGGGCCGTGACGATCGGCGTGCGGCCGGAAGCGGTCGAGGTGAAGAATGGCCGAGGTCCGGGCCTCACGGCGCAGGTCATGGCGGTGACGCCGCTCAACGAGCGCACCGTTCTCCTGCTGCAGACCCAGGCGGGGGCCGAGCTCCTCGCGTCGCTGCCGTCGTCGTCTTCCCATATCCCCAGGGCCGAGACCGAGGTCAGGATCGCCTTCAACGCCGCGGGAACCCATCTGTTCGACCGCGAGACGGGTACCACGCTCGCCGGAGAGGGCGCCTGATGCCGTCCGAACTCGTGCTCAGCAATGTCGACAAGATCTATGGCGCCGGTGCCGTCCATGCCGTCAAGGATCTGAGCTTCAGCGTCAAGCCGGGCGAGATCACCGCGCTCCTCGGTTCATCCGGCTGCGGCAAGACCTCGACCTTGCGGATGATCGCCGGCTTCGAGACAGTAACAAGCGGCTCGATCGCGCTCGACGGCAGGCCCATCCACATGCTGGCGCCGGCGCAGCGCGGCGTGGCCATGGCGTTCGAGACCTATTCGCTCTATCCGCCGCTGACCATCGCCGAGAACATCTCCTTCGCCCTCAAGGCGCAGAGGCTCGCCCAGGCCGATGTCAGCAAGCGCGTCAGGGACATGGCGGAGCTTCTCGAGATCGCCGATGTGCTCAACAAATATCCAAGCTCGGTGTCGGGCGGCGAGCAGCAGCGCGCCAGCCTCGGCCGCGCCCTGGTGCGCCAGGCCGGACTCTATCTGCTGGACGAGCCCATGGGCCAGCTCGAACCGCAGTTGCGCGCGGTTCTGCGCGGCCGGATCAAGCATTACCTGCGCGAGCACAAATGCACGACGATCCTCGTTACGCATGATCAGACCGAGGCCAATGCGCTGGCCGACCGCATCGCGGTCATGGAAGGCGGCGTCCTGCAGCAATATGCGACGCCGGCCGAGCTCAAGGCGCGGCCCGCCAATCTCTTTGTCGGCACCTTCATCGGAGAACCGCCGATGAATGTCTTTCCGGTCACGGTGAAGGACAATGGCAAGACGATCGATTTCGCGCTCGAAAGCGGCGACGGCCAAAGTCTGTCCTATGCGGCGGCCGATCTGCCGCAAGCCCTGCGGACGCGCCTGAAGCGCGAGACCTCGCTGATGCTGGGGGTCAGGCCGCATGCGGTGCATATCGGCAGGCAAGGTCTCCAGGCGCGGGTCGTCACCTGCCAGTGGCTCGGTGACCAGACCCATATCGCCGCCGAGATCGCCGGGCGCACGGTGGTCTCGGTGTCGCATGAACAGATCACCGCGAAGCCCGGAAGCCACGTCGCGCTCGCCATCCAGGCGGGCGATCTTCATGTCTTCGCCAAGGGAACGGGCGAGGCCATCGCGCACGGAGCCCATCTCGTATGACGGATGCGGTGATCATCGGCATCGATGCCGGCACGTCGGTAATCAAGTCCGTCGCCTTCTCGACCGATGGAGAGCAGCTCGCGGTGGCCGCCATCGCCAACAGCTATGTGACCCTCAGCCATGGTGGCGTCGAGCAGGACATGGCGCGGACCTGGAAGGACGCCGCCCAGACCCTGCGTGATCTCGCCGACAAGGTCGACAATCTGAACGGCCGCGTCATCGCCATTGCCGTCACCGGGCAAGGCGACGGCATGTGGCTGATCGACAAGGACGGCGATCCGGTCGCACCCGCCTGGCTGTGGCTCGATTCGCGCGCCGCATCCATCGCCGAGGACTTCACCCGCTCCGCCGCCTACCAGAAGCATTATGAGCGCACCGGCACCGGCGTGAATGCCTGCCAGCAGAATGTCCAGCTCGCCTGGCTGAAGCGCCATGCGCCCGAGCTCCTCGCCAAGGCGGCATCGGCGCATCACTGCAAGGACTGGCTCTATTTCAAGCTCACCGGCGAACGGGCCTGCGATCCCTCGGAAGCCAATTTCACCTTCGGCAATTACCGCAGCCGGAGCTATGCGCCGGAGATCCTCGATGCACTGGATGTGCCGGAGGGACGGCGGCTCCTGCCGCCGATCATCGAGGGCACCGAGCAGGCGCATGGCCTGAGCCTCGATGCGGCCTCCGCCACCGGGCTTGCCGCCGGCACCCCGGTCGTCCTCGGCTATGTCGATGTCGTCTGCACCGCACTCGGCGGCGGGTTGTTCGACCGCGAGGGCCGTGTCGGCTGCTCGATCGCCGGCTCGACCGGCATGCATATGCGACTGGCCCCGTCACCCGAAGCGGTGCGGCTCAATGACGAGCGCACCGGCTACACCATGGCCTTCCCTGCGCCCGGCATGCTGGCGCAGATGCAGTCCAACATGGCCTCCACCCTCAATATCGACTGGCTCCTCGATCTCGGGCGCGAGGTGCTCGAGAGTCAGGGCATCGAGCGCAGCCGCAAGGACCTGCTCGATGGCCTCGATGAACGGATCCTCGCGCGCCCGGCGGGCCGGCTTCTCTACCATCCCTATATTTCCCAGGCGGGCGAGCGGGGTCCCTTTCTCGATGCGGGGGCAAGGGCGCAGTTCACCGGGCTCGACGCGTCCATGGGCTATGCCGACCTGATGCGTTCGGTGTTCGAGGGGCTGGCTTTCGCCGCGCGCGATTGCTACGCCGCCATGGGGCCGCTGCCCAGCGACATCAGGCTGACGGGCGGCGGGGCGCGATCCCGGGCGCTGCGTCTTCTGTTCGCGAGCGCGCTCGCTGCGCCGGTCAGGAGCGTCACCCGCGAGGAGGCGGGGGCCGCCGGGGCGGCGATGATTGCCGCCGTTCAGCAGAAGGTTTTTGCGAACATGGCGGATTGCGCCGCCCAATGGGTCGATCCGGTATTGGGGCCGGAGACGAAGCCCGATGCGGCACTCGTTCAAATGTTCGACAAGGCATTCCCGATCTACAAGGAAACGCGCGTCCAGATGCGTCCCGTCTGGCGCGCGCTGCAGACTCTCAGGCAAGGTGGTCATGCGTAGGCTTGTTATCATTGGCGATCATTTCATGCGCTCGGACATGTTCGAGGCGGCGATCCGGCAGAAATGCCCGAAGGCCCCGCTCGACATCACGCGCCATGATCTCGACTGGCCCGACAAGCCCATGGAGCATGGCTATGCCCAGGCCGGGATGGCGGGCCTCAAGGAATATATGGGAACGGAAGACGGCACCGTGGCGCTGATCGACGGCGCGGAGATCCTGGTGACGCATCTCGCCCCCCTGTCGGCAGCGATCATGGACCGCTGCCCGTCCCTCAAATTCGTCGCCGTGTCGCGTGGCGGCCCGGTCAATATCGACATGGAGGCGGCGCGCCGGCGCGGCATCGTCGTCGTCAACACGCCGGGCCGCAATGCCTCGGCCGTGGCCGAATTCACCATCGGCGCCATCCTCGCCGAAACCCGCCTCATCACAAGGGGCCATGATGCATTGCGGCGCGGCGAATGGCGGGGCGATCTCTATCGCGCCGACCGCACCGGCGAGGAGCTGTCGGAAATGACGGTCGGCCTGATCGGCTATGGCGAGATCGGCACCCGCGTCGTGCGCCTGCTCAAGGCCTTCGGCTGCCGCATCCTCGTCGCCGATCCTTATGTCCAGCTCTCGGCCGGCGACCGCGCCGACGGCGTCGAGCAGGTCTCGCTCGAAACACTGCTGGCCCAATCCGACATCGTGTCGCTGCACGCCCGCGTCACCAAGGAGACGGAAAAGCTCATCAATGCCAGGACGCTGGCGCAAATGAAGCCGACCGCCATCCTGATCAATACGGCGCGCGGACCGCTCGTCGACTATGACGCGCTCTATGAGGCGCTCAAGGACAGGCGGATCAGGAGCGCCATGCTCGAGACCTTCGCGATCGAACCCGTGCCCGCCGGCTGGCCGCTGCTCGAGCTCGAGAATGTGACGCTGACGCCCCATATCGCCGGGGCCTCGGTCAGGACCGTGACCTATGCGGCGGGGCTCGCGGCGGAAGAGGTCCGGCGCTATCTCATGGGCGAGCCGCCCGTCAACCGGTGCTGAAGACATGGCGAAGAAGGGCCCGGTCGATCTCCTGGTCATTGGCGGCGGCATCAACGGCGCCGGCATCGCCCGTGATGCGGCGGGGAGGGGGCTTTCCGTCCTGCTGTGCGAGAAGGACGATCTGGCGCAGGGCACCAGCTCGCGCTCCGGCAAATATATCCATGGCGGCCTGCGCTATCTCGAATATTACGAGTTCCGCCTGGTGCGCGAGGCGCTGACCGAGCGCGAGGTCCTGCTCAGGGCCGCTCCCCATATCATCTGGCCGATGCGTCTGGTGCTGCCGCATTCGCCCGACCAGAGGCCCGCCTGGCTCATCCGGCTCGGTCTCTTCCTCTATGACCATCTGGGCAGGCGCGAGACATTACCGGGCTGCCGGCGCATCGATTTGAGGCGCGATCCGGAAGGTGCGGTCATCCGCGACGAGTTCAGGACCGGCTTCGAATATTCCGACTGCTGGGTGGATGATGCCCGCCTCGTCGTCCTCAACGCCATCGATGCGCGCGAGAAGGGCGCCACGATCCTGACCCGCATGGCGGCGGTCTCGGCCCGGCGCGAGAACGGCCTGTGGCAGGTCGATCTCAAGGGAGCCGATGGCGCTCGCCGCGTCGAGGCGCGCGTGCTGGTCAATGCGGCCGGGCCCTGGGTGCAGGACGTGCTCGGCCGGGTTTCCGGCGTCAATTCCGCGCGCCGCATCCGCCTGGTCAAGGGCAGCCATATCGTGGTGCCGAAATTCTGGAACGGGCCGCAGGCCTATCTGTTCCAGAACCACGACAAGCGGGTGATCTTCGTCAATCCCTATCAGGACAATCTCTGTCTCATCGGCACCACCGACATTCCCTATGAGGGCAAGGCGGAGGACGTCGCGATCGACGACAACGAGATCGAGTATCTCCTCGCCGTGGTCAATCGCTACAGCAAAAGGGAGCTGAAGCGTTCGGACATCGTGCAGGCCTTTTCCGGGGTCAGGCCGCTTTATGACGACAATGCCGCCAATCCGTCGGCGGTGACGCGCGACTATGTCTTCGACATCGATGAGGGCGAAGGCAAGCCGCCGCTGCTCTCGGTGTTCGGCGGCAAGATCACCACCTATCGCAAGCTCGCCGAGCATGCGCTGCAAAAGCTCAGGCCGCATTTCCCGCACATGACCGGCGACTGGACGGAGCACGCCCGCCTGCCGGGCGGCGATCTCGACGGGTCGGCCGGCTTCGAGGCCTTTGTCGCGAGCCTCGGCCGGCAGCATCCATGGCTCACCACACCGCTCGCCCGCCACTATGCGCGCCTCTATGGCAGCATGACCCATGGCCTCCTCAACGGCGCGCGCTCCGTGGCCGATCTCGGGCGGCATTTCGGCGCCTTGCTCTATGAGCGGGAGATCTCCTATTTGCGGGAAGCCGAATGGGCGCAGACGGCGGAAGACATATTGGAGCGCCGGACCAAACACGGGTTGCATCTGACGCCGGGCGAAAACGAGGCGGTCAGGGCTTATCTCAAGGGCTGGAACGAATGAACGAGATGACGTCGCTGAAGACGCTGTCGGCCAGGGTCGGGGCCGATCCCCTGCTGGTGCAGGCCGCCGGCGGCAACACATCGCTCAAGCAGGACGGCGTGATGTGGATCAAGGCGTCCGGCACCTGGCTGCAGCATGCGCTGGAACGCGACATCTTCGTGCCGGTGGCGATCGATGAACTGCTCGCCGCCCTCGAAAGAGACGATCCGGCCTGCGAGGCCTGCACCGATTTCGTGCGCGGCGACCTGAACCGGCCGGGCCTCAGGCCGTCGATCGAGACGACGGTGCATGCGAGCCTGGCCCACAAGGTTGTCGTGCATGTCCACTGCATCGAGACGATCTCGTGGGCGGTGCGCGAAGACGCCGAAGCCCGGCTGGCGGAAAGGCTCTCCGGTTTCCACTGGGCCTTCGTGCCCTATCGCCGGCCGGGCCTGCCGCTCGCCAAGGAGATTCGCAAGCGGCTCACGCCCCAGACGAATGTGCTCGTTCTCGGCAATCACGGGCTGGTCGCCGCCGCCGATACGGTCGCCGAAGCGGAGACGCTTCTCGGACAGGTGGTGCGCGCGGTGGCGAGGCCGGCGCGATCCCCCGGCAAACACGATATCTCTGCGCTGCAAGATGGCGCAGACGGCTCGGGCTATCAGCCATCGTCCGATCCCGCCGTGCAGGCCCTGGCCTTCGACCGTGCGAGCCTCGCCGAAGCGCGCAAGGGCACGCTCTATCCCGACCATATCGTCTTCCTGGGGGCCGGCATCGCGGTGGCGGAAGACGGTGAGGCGCCAAAGCACGCCGCCCAGCGTATCGGCCGCAGCGGACGGCCCGAGCCCAGGCTGGTCGTCGTGCCGGGCAAGGGCGTGCTCCTGCCCGACGACGCGACGGCCGCGATGCACGCCATGGCGCGCTGTCTCGGCGATGTGGCGCTGAGGCTTGGCCCCGCCGATCCGGTGCGCGTACTGACGCTCGAGGACGAACTCGCACTGGTCAACTGGGATGCGGAGAAATACCGGCAGTCCTTGCCGGCGGCCTGACTGGAGCGCCGGGCGCTCCGAGGGAATCGGAGCCGGCGCTCTATTCTTTTGATTCTATGCATCGGTTCGCCCGGAAACCGCGCACACTTTCCGGACCGATGCTCTAAACCTGCCGGCCGCCGATCTCATCGATATGGCGCAGCATGTCGGCGGGTTCGGAGAAAACGCGATAGGCGCCGGAGCGCACCAGTTCCTCCTCGCCATAGCCGCCGGAGAGCAGCCCGATGCCCAGCGCCCGGGCGCGTCTTGCCGCCAGCATGTCCCAGATCGCATCGCCCACCACCGAGGCGGTGGTGATGTCGACGCCGAGCCGGTCGGCCGCCTCGATGAAGAGATCGGGATCGGGCTTGGCGAAGCGCACCTGATCGCGGGTCACCACGGGCGTCTTCTTCGGATCGACGCCCAGCGTCTTGAGCACCGGACCTGCCGTCTCCATGCGGCCGCTGGTCGCGATGGCCCAGGGGATTTTTGCGTCGGTCAGGTATTTGAGCAGCGCCTGGGCGCCCGGCAGCGGGCGCACCTTGGCCGAGCGCCTGGCATAAGATTCAGCATGGACACGGCGCAAATGGTCGATGCGCTCCTTGCTGATCTCGAGACCGGTCTCGCGCAGCAGCATGTTGGCGAAAAGGCCGCCCGACATGCCGATGCGGCGATGGATGCGCCAGACCGGCAGATCGATGCTCTCGGCGAGCAGGGCATCGTGCCAGGCCAGTACGTGATCATAGACGCTGTCGGCGAGGGTGCCGTCGAGATCGAACAGAAAGGCGGTCTTGGCTACGGGCATATCTGCTTTGCCGGGAATGATCAGTGCGACATCAAGACAGGGCGCGTCATGTCGTCAAGCACATGGCGCGTGGCGCCGCCGAAGACGAATTCGCGCAGACGGCTGTGGCCATAGGCGCCCATGACGATGAGTCCGGCGTCGATCTCCTTGGCGTGTTTGAGCAGCGCCTTGCCGGCGCTCTCGCCGCCGCCTTCCATGGTCCTGGCTTCGGCCTTGATCTTGTGGCGCAGCAACGTCGCCACGATGCGCCGTCCAGGCTCTTCCGGCGTCACACGCTCCTCGTTCTTCGGATCGACGCAGACGACATGAACAGACTTCGCCGACTGCATCAGAGGAATGGCGTCGAACACGGCGCGCGCCGCCTCGCGCCCGCCATTCCAGCCAATGACGATGCGGTCGAGAGCGAGCACATGCTCGTTGCTGCGCGGCAGCACCAGCAGCGGACGTCCGGCGCCGATGAGGACACGCTCTATGCAATCGAGCTCGACGCCCGAGACCTCGGCCGGATCGGTGGCCGAGACGACGATGATGTCGGCGGATTTGCCGTGGCTGATGATCTCGTCGGAGATCAGGGGTGAGCGGCCTTCGATCGAGATGAACTCGCCCTGGAGCTTGGCCTTCTGCAGCGCCGCCTCGAAGGCGCCTTTCACCTTGGCGAGATTGTTCTTGAAGAAGGTCTGATGGCCTTCGAACATCTGGGGCACAGCCTCGAAGCCGGTCGAAGGATAGATCTGCGCCGCCGGGATGGTATAGAGGCCGCGCACAAACCCGCCGTCGATCTTGGCGATACTGACGGCCGAGGCGTTCAGGGCATCGAGACGGTTGATTTCATTGAGCGCGACGAGAACGGTCTTGTAAGACATTGTCATTCTCCGTGTTGGGCACGTTCAGCCCGGCCCCGGACGGGGGACGTTCCCAATAATATAGTCATCGCGATAGGAATTGCGAGCCCTTACAGGGAGCGCTTCCCGTCAGGACCGGATCCCGGATCGCCTGCGGGGATGCGCCATAGGGCTATGATTTACGAGTTCAAACGGCCCCAGACGGCACAACCCAATATGCGGCCCAGGGGTTTTATCTGCAGCAAAGCGACGCAGCTGGTGCTGTCCTCGGTCATCACACTGTCCTTTGGCAGGGCGAGCATCGTCTTCTCACCATGCCACACGCCGACCGGCACGAGCTTGCGCACCACATTCAGGTAGGTGATCCTCTGGCCGGCATTCTCGCCCTTCTCGATCTCGACCGGGATCCGCGGCGCGACCGATACGAACCACAGGCTGGCGCTCGGCACCGGCGTATCGGGCGGGGCTTCGCCGACATTGATCTGGAATTCCGCGTCGTTGGCGACGATCGAGACCGGGATCCACATCGGCGGCGGATTGTCGAGCGAGTGGCGGATGGCGGCGATCACAGCCGTCTTCTGGCTGCCGACGACGTGGTTGGCGCCGTCGATGATCATTTGCGGCGTATAGACATCCATGTCGCCGCGCGCCTTGGCGTATTTGTACTGTCGCTTGGAGTTCTCGGGCGCCGCAAGCGTGTCGCGCCAGCCGCGATAGTCCCAGTAATCGACATTGTAGGTCAGCGCCACGACATCCTTCATGGCGCGCACTTCCTCCATGAAGGCATCGGCCGGCGGGCAGGACGAGCAGCCCTGGCTGGTGAACAGCTCGACAATGGCGGGACGAACCGTGCCGGCCTTGACCCGGCCTGCGGCGCCGGCCGCGATCGCGCCAGCGGCAAGCGCCAGCACGCGCCGGCGGGTCAGCTCAAGCGAAATCTGCATCTGGCCTATATGACTTAAACATGACACCCCATCGAGTCACGTTCAGGTGAGCCCCCTCACAAGGCGGTGAGGTCGTCATGCCGCCTTTGCGAGACTGCGCAGGACATAGGGCATGATGCCACCATTCCTGTAGTAGTCCAACTCGTCGAGCGTATCGATCCGGCACTGCACGTCGATGATGCGCCCGGCGCCGTCCGGACCGGTGATCATCACCTGCAGCATGGCTCGCGGCTTCAGCCCTTCAGCTAACCCATGAATGGTTACTATTTCGTCACCCTTGAGGCCGAGCGTCTGCCACGACTCGCCGTCCTTGAACTGCAAGGGAACGACGCCCATGCCGACGAGGTTGGAGCGATGAATGCGCTCGAAGCTCTGGGCGACGACGGCGCGAACGCCGAGAAGGCGCGTGCCCTTGGCGGCCCAGTCGCGCGAGGAGCCGGTGCCATATTCCTTGCCGGCGAAGATGACCAGCGGCACGCTCTCGTCGCGATAGCGCATCGCGGCGTCATAGATCGGCAGCTGCTCGCCCGAGGGATAGTGCCTGGTGACGCCGCCTTCGACGCCCGGCACCATCTGGTTCTTGATGCGGATATTGGCGAAGGTGCCGCGCATCATGACTTCGTGGTTGCCGCGGCGCGCGCCGTAGG
>CAZICN010000120.1:8039-11550 GCA_964537655.1 uncultured Aestuariivirga sp. | reverse complement strand
TCGACGACGTTGATGGCGCAGCGCGGCTCCCGCCGCAGTCTTGCGGGAAAGCTGTCCTCATTCGAGCCGATGAGCCAGATCGCGCCGTCCTCCCACAGGAACCAGACGGGCGACTCACGCGGCCCTTCGGAACTGGCGGTGGCGAGATGCGCCATCAGCGGCTTTGCTAGGACTTCATCGGGATCAAATTCCAACTCCGTCATGAAAAAAGCCGGCCGCTCATCAATCCGCTCGTTCAGTCGGGTCCGCCGGCCGCCTCTGAAAGCCGTCGTGACTGGGGATGGACTTGAGGAGATCCAGCCAATCTTGGCGCGAATGCGTGAGGACTTGTGCGTCGGGCCGGTATTCGCTTGGATTGGCCAATGTGGCAGCATGGATGTGGGTTTCTTCGGGCCACCTGTCCGAGCGAAAGTAAAGCCGCGTGCCGCAGGAGGGACAAAATCCTCTAAAAGTACCGGCACTGCTTTCGTAATGCTCGATCTTCCCGTTCCAGGAAAGCTGCTTCTCAATCATGCCCAGGAACGCCGTGAGAGGCGAAGACGTGGCGCGCTGGCAATCAGTACAATAGCAAACGAGATTTCGGGTGGTGTCACCCGTATAGGTCCAGGTCACCGCCCCGCACATGCATCTGCCTGAAAGACGAGCCATTCCGCCTCCTCCTGTCAGCTTCGCGCCATGCAAGAGTCCCTATCACGCTGGAAGCGGAATGATTGACCCGCAGTCGACTTTGTCTAAGCCAAGGGCGACATCGCGTGCCTCTCGGGTTATTGCGCGGCGATCACCCTGTCGACCCATTGGGCGAATTCATCCAGGATATCATTCTGCACCTCTGCATCCTTGCGGCCGCTCCTGGCCGGCACGTGAAAGGAATGATCGGCCGGATCGAAGAGCTTCAGCGTCGCTTTCCGGCCCAGCGATTCGATCACCGGCTCGAGCTGGTCGAGCTCGGCCAGGGCATCGCGCGTGCCCTGCAGGAACAGCATCGGGACATGGACGTCCGCCAGATGCAGGGCCCGCTCCCGCGCCGGCTTGCCGGCCGGATGCAAGGGAAAACCCAGGAAGACGAGGCCCATGACATCATCGAGCGGCGCCACGGCCTGGGCGCCCGACGTCATGCGCCCGCCAAAGGACTTGCCGCCGGCGAAGAGCGATTGACCCGGCATCAGCCGGTGCGCTTCGGCGACGGCGGCGCGCACCGCGGCTTGCGCCAGCTTCGGCGGATCGGGCCGTTTCGACTTCCGCTCCATATAGAGGAACTGGTAGCGCAAGGTGGCGATGCCGCGGGAAGCCAGGCCGTCGGCGATCGATGCCATGGAGCGATGCATCATGCCGGCGCCGGCACCATGCGCGAAGACATAGAGGGCGCGGGCGGAGGCGGGCTTCTGCACAAGGCCCGAAACGCGGCCATGTCCTTCAACGTCAATTGTGACGGGTTTGGCATCCCCTGCCGGCATTTCGCATCTCCTCGCGCTTCGGCCTATAGTGGCATCATCGAGATGCATTCTCCAGCGCGTGATCAGGAAAATTGGGCACCGGTTTTCCGTCCGATCACGCGCTGGAATATGAGATAATGATCACGTTTATCACTTCAGGTCGAACCGACCTGAAGTGATCGTGATCCAGAGGAGACCCCATGTGCCGGAACATTCGCACCCTGTTCAATTTCGAGCCGCCGGCGAGCGAGGACGAGATCCATGCGTCGGCGCTGCAATTCGTGCGCAAGCTTTCGGGCTTCAGCCGCCCGTCGAAGGCCAATGAGGCGGCCTTCGACCGCGCGGTCAAGGACGTGACGCAGGCGGCGCGCAAGCTCATCAACGCGCTCGAGACGAATGCGCCGCCGCGCAACCGCGAAGTGGAAGCGCTGAAAGCGCAGGAGAGGTCGAAAGCGCGCTTCGCCTGACAAGGGAGGACGCAATATGGTCACGTTGGAAGCCGTCGACAGCGCCGAGGTCCATGTCATCGTCGACAATGTGACCGACAGCCTGTCCTCGGTGCCGTCCTTTGTCGAAACCGAATTCGCCGGCCTCGCACGGCGCCGGCACGGGCACTGGGTGCTGGGCGGGAGCTGCCTGTGCTGCGCGGCGCATGGGCTCTCCTGCCTGATCACAGTGAGGCAGGGGAGCAAGACCAAGACCCTATTGTTCGATACCGGTCCCGAAGACCGCGTCTTCGAGCAGAATGTCTCCAGGCTGGGAGCCGATCTCGGCGCGGTCGAGACGATCGTGCTGTCGCATGGTCATTGGGATCACGGCGGCGCCATGTTGCGCGCGCTGCAGATCATCCGCGACCGCAATGGCGGCAAGCGCGTCGCCTACTATGCCCATCCCGACATGTTCCGCAGCCGCGCCATGAAGCGGCCGGATGGCTCGCTGCTGCTGATGGAAGACGTGCCGGGTGTCGCTGAGCTGACCGATCACGGCGCCGATGTCATCAACACCCGCGAGGCACAGCCACTTCTGGGCGGACTGGCTTATGTGAGCGGTGAGATCGCGCGCGTCACGCCCTTCGAGCGCGGGCTTCAGGGCCAGCATCGAAGGACACTGGATGGGAAGGGGTGGGAGCTTGACGAACTCATCATGGACGAGCGGTTCGTGGCGGTGAATGTCAAGGGCAAGGGGCTCGTCGTCTTCACCGCCTGCTCGCATGCCGGCGTCGTCAATGTGCTCAAGCAGGCCAGGGCCTCCTTCCCCGATGTGCCGCTTCATGCGGTGGCGGGCGGGCTCCACCTTTCCGGCGGCAACGAACGGATCATCGCCGATACGGTTGCGGCGATGCGCGACTTCGGCCTCGGCGTCATCGCCGCCGGCCATTGCACCGGCTGGCGCGCCATCACGGCCCTCGCCAACGAGTTTGGCGACAAGACGCTGGTGCCGCTCGCGGTCGGCAAGCGCTTCTCATTCTGAATCCGCTTCACGGCCTTCGGTCCGATGCGCCATAGGCGCCGTAACACCACAGATCGGTCAGCATGTCGGCGATCCTCTCCTCATCGTCCACGAGCCCGGCAAGGGCTGGGTCCTTGCGCAGATAGACCTGGGTGAGGAACTCATCGATCATGCCGCCGAGCGCATAGGCGGCGGGGAGGAACGCCTCGCCCGAAGCATCCTCGCCGCGCCGCCTGGCCATGGCGGCGGCGACCCGGCCATACCAGTCACGATTGAGCCGCTGATAGGAGCGGGCAAAGGACGTCGTCTCACCCGATAGTCCGATCAGGCAACGCATCAAGCCGGCATTGCGGCGGAAGAGGCGCGCATAGAGAAGGGTGGCGGCATGGACTCGGGCGCGCGAGCCCGTCTCGCCCGAGCGGGCACCGGCTATGCGCCGCTCCACGAAGGAGGCGAACTCCTCGATCAGCGCGTCGCCCGCCACGCGCATGTCGGTGAAGTAGCGATAGAAGGTGCCATGGGCGAGGCCGGCGCCCCGGGCGATGTCGGCTACCCTGAGATCGGCCCGGTCGATGCCCGACATGACGGCCGTGGCGATGCTGGCGAGCAGGCGCAAGCGCGTGCGCTCG
>CAZICN010000120.1:0-7939 GCA_964537655.1 uncultured Aestuariivirga sp. | reverse complement strand
GCCCGACATGACGGCCGTGGCGATGCTGGCGAGCAGGCGCAAGCGCGTGCGCTCGACCTTGCGCAGACTTTCGACGCCGGCCGCCTGCAGCAGCGACTGGGCAAAGTCGAGCGTGCCGGAGTCGTCGGGACCTGCTTCGAGGGCTCGAGGCTTGTTCATCACGGGCGGCATATTGACATGATTTGACTAATATGAAAATGACATCAGTATCATTTTTTAAAGGTCACACGTATGCTGATCGAGCGGGCGGATTTCGCCGATCTTGCCGAACTGGCGGCCCATCGCCAGCGCTTGTGGGAACGTCAGCGCGACTATGTCGCCCGGAGATCGCCACTGCACCGGCGCGTCTGGGGCGAAGCAACGCCGCCCGAGCGCCTCGACGACCTCGCGCAATTGCCCCTGGTCGACAAGGAGATGCTGCGCCGGAGCCAGCGCGGCCATCCACCCTTTGGCGACTATCTCGCCGCCGACATGGCGGAGATCGCCCGCGTCCATCGGACCTCGGGCACGACCGGCACGGCGATGAATCTCGCTCTGTCGCGGCGCGACGCGGAGGAGACGGCCATTGTCGGCGCGCGCGCCCAGATGGCGAGTGGACTTGGCCCCGGCCATCGCGTCGTCCATTGCCTCAATTATCGCCTGTGGATGGGTGGCTTCACGGATCATTCCACGCTCGAAGCCACGGGAGCGACCGTGGTGCCCTTCGGTGTCGGCGAGACGCAGTTGCTCATCCGCACCATCCAGGAACTCGGCATCACGGCTATTTCCTGCACGCCCTCTTATCCAGCGGTGCTGGAGCAGGTCATGGCCGAGCACTATCCCAAAATGAAGCCGCGCGACCTCGGTCTCAAGCTCGGGCTCTTCGGCGGCGAGAGCGGCCTCGATGATCCGCAGTTCCGCCGCCGCCTCGAATCCGTCTGGGGCTTCAAGGTCCGCAATGCCAATTATGGCGTCACCGACGTGTTCACCACTTTCGCCGGGCAGAGCGAGGTCGACAACGATCTGCATTTCGTGGCACTCGATGTGCTCCATCCGGAATTGGTCGATCCGGCGACCGGCCAGCCGTTCGCCTGGGAGGAAGGGGCGCGGGGCGAATTGGTGCTCACGCATCTGACGCGGCAATGCCAGCCTTTGGTGCGCTTCCGCACCGGCGACATCATCGTGATCACCGGACTCGGCAGAGCGCGTTGCGGCCGCACGGCGCCCCGCTTCCGCGTGGCCGGGCGCAGCGACGACATGGTGGTGGTGCGCGGCATCAATGCCTTCCCGGCCCAGGTCGCGGCCGTCATCAACCAGTTCAAGGCGCTTTCCGGCGAATATCGCATCGTCCTCGACGGCCCGTCGCCTTACGCGCTTCTGCCCGTCGAAGCTGAGCTCGCGCCCGGCTGCGCCGATGATGGCAGCCTCGCCCAGGCGGTCGAGCAGCGCATCAAGAAAGAGATCGGCGTTTCGGCGCGGGTGGCGCTCCTCGCCTTCAACACATTGCCGCGCAGCGAAGGCAAGACCCGCCGGGTCATCAGGAAAGACAGGCCATGACGAAAACCGTGCTCACCCAATATCTGGGCGATGGCGTGCAGGAGATCTCGCTCAACCGGCCGCACCGCCTCAATGCGATCGTGCCCGAGCTGCTCGAGGACCTCATCGCGGCACTCGATGCCGCCAATGCCGATGACCGGGTCGGCGCCATCGTTCTCACCGGTGAGGGCCGGGCCTTCTGCGCCGGCGATGATCTCAAAGAGTTCGCGGCGCAAGCCTCGGGTGAAAGAGAAACGACCGCCTATATCGAACGCATTCAGGATGTCACGCGCGCGATGGTGCTGGGCGAGCGACCAGTGGTTGGCGCCATCCGCGGCTGGGCGGTGGGTGGCGGGCTCGAATGGGTCATCAATTGCGATTTCGCCATCGCGGCGGAAGGAACGCGTTTCTTCTTCCCGGAGATCGCGCTCGGCGTCTTCGTCACCGGCGGCGTCACCGAGCTCCTGCCGCGGCTTGTCGGCCTGAGGCGGGCGCGCGAATTGATCCTGCTCGGCGAGAAGTTCGACGCCCGGCAGGCCATGGACTGGGGTCTGCTGCGCGACGTGGTCGCCGATGACGCCTTGGCGGGCGCGGCACATGATCTCGCGCGACGGCTAGCGGCGCTGCCGAGGGAGCGGGTGCGGGACCTCCGGCGCATTTTCGCGCGCCGCGACGGTGCGGGCCTCGATGCGGCCATGCGGGCGGAAACCGAAGCGACGGTCAAGGGCTTCCTCGACCCCGAGAGCGCCCGCCGGGTGGCGCAATTCCGATGAAGGCCGGCTCGGCGCGCTTCGCGCCGAGCTCCTCGATTGACCGCCGCGGCCTGCCGTCGCAGACTGGATCCTCATCCTGACGTTCTCATCCGTAGCAGAAGAGGAACGTGCCGTGACGCAACCCGACGCCTATCTGCTGGGGCGCGCCGAAGGTGAGGAAGCGCGCCTCAAGCGCCAGATCGCCGATCTGGCGCCCGATTCCGACGCGCAGTTCGAGAAGATCGGTATCCGGCCGGGCGAGCGCGTCATCGATCTCGGCTGCGGGCCGGGCGGCGTGCTGCATCTCCTCGGCAAGCGAGTCGGGCCTCGAGGCTCGGTGCTCGGCCTCGAGAGGAGCCGGCATTTCGTCGATCTGGCACGCCGTTTCGTCAACGACCATGCGATGACGCAGGTCGAGGTCCGCGAGGGCGATGCCTATGATACGGGGCTGCCCCGCGCGTCCTTCGATGGCGCCCATATGCGCCTGGTGCTCGTCAATGTCCCGGAACCCGAGCGGATCGTGCGCGAGATGGTCTCATTGGTGCGGCCGGGCGGCTGGGTGGCGAGCTTCGAGGCCGACTTCGTCGGCCATATCTGCGATCCACCGCTTGCCGCCTGGGATCGACTGCTCGATGCCTACAAGGCCTATACGGCGGCGCAGAGGATCGACCTTTTCATCGGGCGGCGAACACACCGGCTGTTTGCCGCCGCGGGTGTCAGGGACATCCATGTCGATGCGGTCATGCATGTCTATCCGGCAGGCCACGACCGCCGGCCGATCCTGCACGACTTCATCGACAATGTCCGCGACAAACTGGTCGCCGGCGGGTTCATCACGAAGCGCGAGCTCGAAAGCGGCATGGCCGAACTCGGCCGCCATCTCGCGGATCCCGAAGTCCTGGTGACGTCGCATATGTTCTTCCGGCTCATCGGCCGCGCGCCGGGTTGATCGCGCGAGGTTCGCATCGCTATAATCGAGGGGACGGCTCAACCTGCGGGAGGGGAACATGCGCTACAAGGGAAGCTGTCATTGCGGCAAGGTCGCCTTTGAAGTCGAGGGCGACGTTTCAGGCGGCGCGGTGGCCTGCAACTGCTCGATCTGCTCGCGCAAGGGGGCGCTCCTCATCGCGGTGCCGCGCAATGACCTCGATCTGCTGTCGCCGGAGACCGACCTGCAGAAATACACCTTCAACAAACATGCGATCGCGCACCGCTTCTGCCGCACCTGCGGCATGCATCCCTTCGCCGAAGACACCGCCGACAAGAGCGAGCGCATGGCCTATGTGAACATTCGCTGCCTGCAGGGGATAGACCTCGCCAAGGTGCCCGTGACCGATTTCGACGGGCAGGCGATGTAGGGCCGGCCCCATGCACGTCATGATCTCGGCTTCAGACCGTCTTCGATCAGGCGGATGATGGTCGCCTCGGCGCTGTGGAAATGTTCGCTGTCGGAACCCAGCACGGCGCGGATCTGGATATCGAAATCGGCATAATGCTGGGTCATCGCCCAGATCGTGAAGATGAGATGATAGGGGTCGATGGCGACGATCTGGCCCCTGGCGATCCACCCCTTGATGGTGCGCGCGGTATCGTCCACCAAAACCTTCATGGGCCCGGCGAGGAAATCGCCAATGGCGGGCGCGCCGTGCAACATCTCGTTGGCGAAGAGCCGGGAGGCCTTGGGATTGTCGCGCGACATGGCCATCTTGGCGCGGATATAGCGGGCGATCTCGACGAGGGGCTCGCCCTCGGGGTCGAGACCGCGCAGCGGTGCCAGCCAGTCGGCCAGCGTCTTTTCGAGAACGGCCCGATAGATGTCGTCCTTGCGGCGAAAATAATAGAGCAGATTGGGCTTCGACATGCCGGCCCGCTCGGCGATCTGGTCGACAGTCGAGCCGCGATAACCGAAGGCCGAAAACACCTCGAGTGCTGCGCCCAGGATGATATCCTCGTTGATCGCCTGGATACGGGTCTTGCCCGCCATCTTCGCCTTGGGTTGCGTCATGAACCGATGGTGTTAATTCTTGATCAAATGGTCAATAGCGCTTAGCATCCTTTTCCAACGAGTCTTAAGCAAAAAATCCACTGGGGAGGATGAATGGCGGCAGCGTCCGTTATCGAGGCGCGGGAGCTCAGTCTGACATTCGAGACGGCCGATGGGCCGGTCTTTGCTCTGTCGAAAGTCAACCTCACCGTTCATGATGGGGATTTCGTGTCGTTCATCGGGCCGTCGGGCTGCGGCAAGACGACACTTTTGCGCGTCATCGCCGACCTCGAACAGGCGACCGAAGGCGCCATCACCGTCAACGGCATGAGCCCCGAAGAGGCGCGCCGGAGCCGGGCCTATGGCTATGTGTTCCAGGCGCCGGCGCTCTATCCCTGGCGCAGCATCGAGCGCAATGTCGCGCTGCCGCTCGAGATCATGGGCTACGGCGCGTCCGAGCGGGCGGAACGAATCGCCCGTAATCTCGATCTCGTCAATCTCACGGGATTCGAAAAGAAGTTTCCCTGGCAATTGTCGGGCGGCATGCAGCAGCGCGTCTCGATCGCCCGCGCGCTCGCCTTCGATCCGAAGCTTTTGCTGATGGACGAGCCTTTCGGCGCGCTCGACGAGATCGTGCGCGACAAGCTCAACCAGCAGCTTCTCGAACTCTGGGGGCGCACGAAGAAGACGGTGGTGTTCGTCACCCATTCGATCCCGGAGGCGGTGTTCCTGTCGAACCGCATCGTGGTGATGTCGCCGCGCCCTGGGCGCATCATCGACGTCATCGAGACGAACTTCCCGAAGGACCGCACGCTCGACATCCGCGAGACGCCGGAATTCCTCAAAGTGGCGCATCGGGTGCGCCAGGGATTGCGCGAGGGGCACAGCTATGAGGATTGAGAGCGTGCCAGATATGCTCTCCCCTCCGCGAGAGGCGAGGGTTAAGAGTCTCCCGACATGACGATTGCCGCCACCGCATCGAAGCCTTCTGTCACCGGCGCGCTCGCTGCGGGCTCGGCTTTGCCGGTGGCGATCATCGTGCTGATCACGCTGGTGATCTGGTATCTGGCGGCCATCCCGATGAATGCCGTGCTGAGCGAGCCCCTGATCGAGGCGGCAGGCGGCGGCCTCGCCAACACGCTGTCGGTCTCCTGGTCGCTGCCGCGCCCGGTTCTACCGGCGCCGCACCAGGTGCTGACCGAATTGTGGAACACGGTCTTCGCCGTGGCACCCTGGCGGCCGAAGTCGCTGCTCTACCACTGCTGGGTGACGCTCTCCTCCACCTTGCTCGGCTTCGTGCTCGGCACCCTCCTCGGCGTGGCGCTGGCCGCGGCCATTATCCATGTAAAGGCGCTCAACCGCAGCCTGATGCCGTGGATCATCGCGTCGCAGACCATTCCGATCCTCGCCATCGCCCCTATGGTCATCGTGGTGCTGGGCTCGATCGGGCTCACCGGCCTGGTGCCGAAATCGCTGATCTCGATGTATCTGTGCTTCTTCCCGGTCACCATCGGCATGGTTAAGGGGCTCACTTCGCCCGATCCGATGCAACTCGACCTCATGCGCACCTATAATGCCAGCACCGAGCAGGTGCTGTGGAAGCTGCGCTGGCCGTCGGCGGTGCCGTTTCTCTTCACCTCGCTCAAAGTGGCGATCGCCATCGCGCTGGTCGGCGCCATTGTCGGCGAATTGCCGACCGGCGCCCAGGCCGGCATCGGTGCCCGCCTTCTCAACGGCTCCTATTACGGCCAGACCCAGCAGATCTGGGCGGCGCTCGTCGCCGCGGCGGTGATGTCGTCGGGCCTTGTCTGGCTGGTCGGTGTCATCGAGCGCCGGGTGGCGCAGGCCATGGGGGCAAAGCCATGAGCGCGCTTCTGCGCCGCAACCCGTCTGCCGCCCTCGCCACGCTTGCCGTCGCGGGCGGGCTCCTGTGGCTGATGGCGCACCAGGTGACGGCGAAGCCGGGCGCACTGTTCTGGATCGCGGTGCTCATGCTGTGGGCCCTCATATGGATCGGCAATGACGCGCTCTCCGGCCTCACGGTGGCTTCGCCGCTGGCTGCGCGCTTGCGCAATCTCGCGGTGCCGGTGATCTTCGGCGTGACGCTGCTCCTGCTCTGGCAGCTGGTCGTGAAGGGTTTTGGCATTTCGATGGTGCTGCTGCCGGCGCCGTCCGATATCTGGGCCAAGCTCGCCACGTCGCTACCCACCCTCGAAGCGGACTTCGTCCAGACCTTCCTGCGCGCGGTGCTGCCCGGCTGGGCGCTCGGCTCGCTCGCCGGTTTCCTGGTGGCGATCCTGTGCGATGCCTGGGGCTTCCTGAGACGCGGGCTCCTGCCGCTCGGCAATCTCTTCGCCGCCCTGCCGATCGTCGGCGTGGCGCCTATCATGGTCATGTGGTTCGGCTTCGACTGGCAATCCAAGGCCGCCGTCGTCGTCGTCATGACCTTCTTCCCCATGCTGGTCAACGCGGTGACGGGACTGCAGGCGGCAGGCCATCTCGAGCGCGACCTGATGCGCTCCTATGGCGCTTCGTGGCTCGACACGCTGGTCAAGCTCAGGCTTCCGGCGGCGATGCCGTTCATTTTCAATGCGCTCAAGATCAACTCGACTCTCGCTTTGATCGGGGCCATCGTAGCGGAATTCTTCGGAACCCCCATTGTCGGCATGGGCTTTCGCATCTCGACCGAGGCCGGCCGGCTTGGCCTCGATATGGTTTGGGCCGAAATCGCCGTCGCAGCCATCGCCGGTTCGGCCTTTTACGGGATCATTGCGCTGATCGAACGCGCAGTGACCTTCTGGCATCCGTCCTACCGGTCGCGCAAAGACCAGTAGGCAAACAGGGAGAAGAGGAGACGCTCGCATGAAGAAAATTTTGACGGCCGCGGTTGCAATCGTGGCATTGGCGGCGGTCGCGGCCATCGCTTATTTTTACCTAGCGCCCGCCCCGAAGAAGGTGGTGACGCTTCAGCTCAAATGGGTGACACAGGCACAATTTGCCGGCTATTACGTAGCGCAGAAGCAGGGCTTCTACAAAGATGCCGGCCTCGAAGTCACGATCAAGCCGGGCGGCCCGGATATCGCGCCGCCGCAAGTGATCATGGGCGGTGGCGCCGATGTCGTCGTCGACTGGATGCCTTCGGCGCTCGCGTCACGCGAGAAAGGCGTGCCGCTGGTCAACATTGCCCAGCCCTTCAAGCGTTCGGGCATGATGCTCACCTGTCGCAAGGAGACGGGCATCACCAAGCCCGAGGCCTTCAAGGGCAAAACGCTGGGCGTGTGGTTCTCCGGAAACGAATATCCGTTCCTGTCGTGGATGAGCCAGCTCGGAATCTCGACCAGCGGCGGTGCCGACGGCGTCAATGTGCTGAAGCAGGGCTTCAACGTCGATCCCCTGCTGCAGAAGCAGGCCGACTGCATCTCGACGATGACCTACAACGAATACTGGCAGGTGATCGAAGCGGGCGTGAAGCCGGAAGACCTGGTCGTGTTCAAGTATGAGGACCAGGGGGTGGCTACGCTCGAGGACGGGCTTTATGTGCTCGAGGACAAGCTCAAGGATCCGGCCTTCGTCGCCACCATGGCGAAATTCGTCAAGGCGTCGATGAAGGGCTGGGACTGGGCGCGCGCGAATCCCGATGACGCGGCCAAGATCGTGCTCGACAATGACGCGACGGGTGCCCAGACCG
>CAZICN010000119.1:0-11593 GCA_964537655.1 uncultured Aestuariivirga sp. | reverse complement strand
TTTGGCTCGTCTCCTTCATGCATTATGATCTCGGATATATCGATTTGGAGCAGAAAACCTTGCAACCTCTCGACAACCCCTTCGGCCCAGGGCTGTCACCCATGTCTTAGGTACGTTCTGTTACCTATGTCTTCAGACCGGACAAAAGCTGATTGGCGGAGACGGAGGGATTCGAACCCTCGATACGCCTTTACAGCGTATAACGGTTTAGCAAACCGCCGCCTTCAGCCACTCGGCCACGTCTCCAGCGCGGCCACGTCATGCCCGGATTTGGCCCGGCTGTGAAGGAAAATCTTGGCGATATTATACTTTGCAAACCCAATACCAGTGGTATAAATGTACCCGAGCGGCATTCCGGGAACTGGACATGGACGTTCTGCAGTATGTGCCATTGAAGTTGGTGATAGGACTCAGCGTTGTGGCCGTGCTCTATCCGACTATTTGGTGGTGGTACCTTAACTCTGGGGGCGCCAACCAGAATAATGGCTGCAAAGACGGGAAAGACGACCCCTCTTAACGCGCCTTTTTGGGATTCTGCTCTGGCGACTTTGCGCGCGCTATCCTGCCCAGTGTTGCCTCAAAGCGTTCCTTGTCCTCGTCAGCACCTAGGCGACGCGCAACGGAGATGAAGTCATCCTTCGGTGCTTCCTTCCGGGGTCTCTTTGAGGGCTTCGCTTTTGGCTGCTTCATGTTGTGGCTCATCAAAACGTAACTCATGCTGATCGGGATTGGACCGCTTGGCTCTTGGAGCCGGCTTAGGAACTAGATCAACAACTAAATCCTTCGGTATTTCCGTCTTTTTCGCTGGTTTGGGTTTCCCTTTCTTGGCGAGTTGTCTTTGGATCTTTAGCTTTTTCTCATCCGTGTTGGACAGTCTTTCAAGCTTCCCTTCCAAGGAAAAGTTGCACGGTACCCGCCAAAACGAGCCCTTCCTTGCACGCTTGACCTTGTCAGCAATGAGCGGCCACCAATGCAGAAGCAACGCACATTTGCGAAAGAAAGGCCACTGCGACCATTGCCTTTCAAAAAAGATTACAACCATTCCCGCTTCCACGAGCGCGAGACGCTCGTGCGGGACCGTCTTCATGTCCACATCGCCGGAGACAATTACCTTCCCCCCAGCCGCAGCAAATCGCTTTACCCACGGAACGTCATTGTTCTTTTCGTAATCTGGATCGCCGGGGCGTGGCGTGTAGTCTGCAGAGCTTTCAATAGTCAGCCCCTTTGTCAGGAATCGGAGTTGTCTTTCGCTAGCAAAGGTCTTGAAGACTCTTACGAGCGCTACTGGAACGTTTTCGTCGAAGGCGACCTTCAAGCCGCCTTGCGAAGGTTTTGCTCAAAGCTCACTGCTTCTCGCACACGCTTCTCCGGTACCTCAAAAATCTCAGCCACAAAGCTGACGCTTCTTTCAACCTTGACCGCATTAGCAAGGGTCTTTGTCGGAATGTGATCCTGCTTAAGTATCGGCTGCCCAAAAGAGAAGCGAGGATGCACGATTACATTTGGAGCAACAGTAGGACGGGGCGTCCAAGATTGCGCTACTCCATGCGGATCGTAGGTCACGTCTGTTTTCAAAGAATCCCATACTATGACCTTCATTTCATAGTTGCGGGAACGAAGATCGTATAGGTCATCTATGCCGTTTTTCTTCGCAATTTTAGCGACGATCTTTTTTCCATCCGTCTTGAAGACTGTGCTCGTCGCGAACGGATGTGGATGAGAAAGTGTCTCCCTGACCTCATCCATGATCCGCCGAATTTCGCGCAAACCTACATGCTTAGAAAAGAACGCAACAAAGCGAAGTTCCATTAGATTAATGAAACTGACGGCGGTCTTTCCGGCCAACTTGCCCAGTTGGTTTTCAATAACCGGTATTTGCTTGTTCTTATGGCCTTCCACCCACACGCGGACGTCCGCTTGATCGGCTCCTACCAGAATAGCTGCCTCTGGCACGGAGAAGATTCCAGTTTCGAGAAGGGTCAATCTTTCGCGTGCGATCATCGTCGGCCTGCCTATGAGTCCTGGTATCTAAGCCTCTTGCCAATTACGCCTTTGAGCGCATTCACTGTGCGGGCAGTATCATTGACGCCGACCGCAATGCGGTTGTTGTAACGGAAGTCAAATTCAGCAAGATAACGGTGAAGATGTTGCTCACGGCAGTGTTGGTAGACACCCTTCATGCCGCGCTTGAACACACTGAAATAGCTTTCGAGCGTATTGGTGTGGGCCTCGCCGCGCGCATATTCGTCGGCTTTGTGATTGACCATATGATGCTCAACCGTACCGAGATCACCGCGCTTGTAGTGCGTCGCCGTGTCAGTCATGAGCCTGGAGTCATTGCGGACATTTTTTCGGATGATGTGTTCAATGTCCGGGCGGTTCACCGTGTGTAAAACCATAGACCGGACTGGTCCGCCACGCTCGACAAGACTGAACACCTTCATTTTATGACCAAAGCTGGGGCGCTTCGCAAAGCCTCTTTTATTGCCAAGGAAGGTCTCATCGACTTCAACAGCCTTCATTCCCCCACCAAGCATTTCAAGCTTGCCGTTTTTCATAGCCTCGCGGATGCGATGGCTGGCAAACCAAGCGCTCTTGACCGTGATCCCAAGGGTACGGGCAAGTTGATTGCTGCTTACGCCCTTCTTGGATGAGCACAGAAGGAACGCCACCTGAAACCACTGATGCAACTTCAGATGGCTGGACTCGAATACCGTGCCCTTGCGAACCGTGAACTGACCCCGGCAATGGTAGCACTTCCACAGGCCAAGGCGCTCACGGCCCTTCTTGTCCTTCACGCCCTCAAGGCGGTTTATGCGGTTCGTAGCGCCGCAATGCGGACAGGTCGGTCCCTCAGGCCATACGATGCGCTCAAGGGCAGCAAATGCCACCGCTTCATCGTGGAAATATGCCTCTTTGAGAACGCTACCCATGACAGACTCTCCCTTTCGTCAAATCTAGGGATTGATGGTGGGTTTGTCAAGTATAATATCGCCAAAATCTTGCAAGGAAACAAATCATATTCCGGCGCCGCGAACCGCCAAGCCGATTGCCTCGTCCCAGGAACCGTGCGAGATTGACAGAGTTAAGTGAATCTTATCGGGACGCGCGGTAGATGGCCTCGAGGCCAAGCAGTCAGGAGACGTGAATGCGCCGGATTCTATTGAGTATTGCTTTCGCCGGTGCGATTTTCGGCCCCGCATTTGCGGCCGAGAATTTCATTCCCGGCGGCCACACCTATTCACCCGACAATATCCCCCTGCCCGACCTTAATACCGAGCAGGACAACATCAACCTGAACGCCGACATCATCCAGTCCGAGATCTATACCAAGCAGCGCGAGCGCAAGCTGCTCGACAGCCAGTTCCAGCGCTTCACCGGCGAGCAGGAACTCCAGGGCGGCGATTACTCGCTCGAGTATTGAGCCCGTAGTCAGTGAATGCTGATCCAGGCGCGTGCCTGGCGTTGCGCCTCGGCGATCTGGCCTGAGGTCATTTCACGCGAAATCTCGCAACGATAGTGCCGGGCTTCCGTGCTGCCTCTCAAGGCGGCGATGTTGAACCACTTGTGCGCCAGCACATAATCCTGTTCGACCTCGCGGCCGAGGCAATACATCATGCCGAGATGAAAAAGCATGTCGGCGGATGTGCCGGTGTCCGTCGCCGCAGCCGACAATAGTTCAGAGCGAGTCATGCTCCCGTCCCTCTGTTTGACTGTCCCTTGCCGGTCCTCTTGGTGACCGTGCGAGCGCAAGGATGCGCTGCCGGCAGCCAAGAGGACGTTAAGCGACAGACTTAACGAGGCTTGAAGCATCCTTCTTCGATTTGCCGAATTATCGAATCATTTCATCGCGTTGAACGGCGAGCGCGGAGCGGCGCATTTACAGGCTGCTAACCAGCATGGGCACTTTCGCGGCGAAACCTGCTAAAGCGGTGTCGGAACGGCGACCCTGACCACGAGCGGGAAATGATCCGATCCGGCATTGTTGCCGAGGCGGACCGGCTCAACCGACTTGACCTCTTCGCTGATGAAGACGTGATCGATGGCGAGTTGTGGAACCTGCAGGCGCGCCGGCCATGTCGGGAGCCAGCCATCGAGCCGGCGCAGTCCGGAGCGTTGCTCGAAGCTCGTCAGCATGCGCGACGACGGCGTCGCGTTGAAATCGCCGAGGACGATGCGGGGGCCCGTCAGCTTGCGCGCCAGATCGGCGAGCTGGCCCAGTTGCGTGAACTGCGCGCGCAGATACGGAAAGCGGATCGTATGGGCGCCGATGACCGTCAGGCCGCTCAGCTCGCTGCCGAAGGTGGCGCGGACCATGGGCGGCCCTTCCCAGACCGCGAGGCTCTCGAAATCGGCGATCGGATATTTCGAGTAGACGGCCATGTAGCAGTGCTCGAGATGAAGGCAGTCTTCCTGAAAGCGGTACTTCGCCCGCAGGCGCTCTCCCAGGGCGCGCTTCTCAGGCCCATATTCAAGCATGACCAGAATATCGGGATCGTTGCGCTCGATCTCGGACGCCATCGCCTCGACATTGGCGTTGCCCAGCCAGGTATTGAACGACATGACGCGGACAAGGCGGGTGCCCACCGGCACCTCGATGCCGGGCGCGGGAGAGGCCGCCTTGTTGGTGTGCGCGATGATGCCGATCGAGAGCAGGCCCGCGAGAAGGATAGTGATCGCGGTGAGCACCCGGGCAAATGGCATGATGAAGCCGACCGCGAAAGCGATCGCTATCAACCAGAAGTGGGTGGCAAACTGCGCGAAGACGTCGAAGGCGATCCACAGATTGCCGAGCCAGCCGCCGAGCACGCCGGCAAGGGCGAGGAGCGCCACGACAAGGCAGGCCAGACGTCCCTGCCTTCGGCGCGGCTTGGGTGAGGACGCAGAGTCACCCGCCTCCAATTCCGGCTCGACACGGCCGGTTCCAGTCTCAAAAGTCAAATCCAGGCCTCAGATTATAAAAGCCGGCTTTCCAGCGGCAGAAGCTGCTCGGGTGTAGCAAACCCCGGAAGCGCTTCAAAGCGCTTCTTCCAGTCCGCGATCCTGGGATAGCCCGAGATATCCATGCCGGCCTCGGCGGCGTAGCGTATGACGCCATAGGCATCGATATCGGCGATGGTCGCCTTGCGCCCGGCCAGCCATTCCGATCTGGCGAGTTCGTGGTCGAGGACGGCCAGCGCGCCACGGGCTTCGCCATCATACATGACCTTCACCTCGTCGCCGAATTGGCGCAGGCCGCGAGCACGCTGGCGCAAGCGATAGATGGGCGCTGCCAACTTGTCCCAGACCCAGAACATCCATTCGCGTACACGCTGCTGCTCGGCTTCCGTCTTGCCGTCGAACTTGCCGAGTTTGCCGGCCAGATATTCGAGGATCGCCGCCGACTGGCTGAGGAATATCTGGCCATCGCGCAGGCACGGCACCTGACCGTAGCGGTTCTTGACCAGGTAATCGGGCTGCTTGTGAGCGCCCTCACGCAAATTGACGTGGATGTAAGAGAAAGGATGCCGGCACAGCGACAGCATCAGCGCGACCGTATAGGTCGGTCCCGAAAGGGCGAAACCATGCAGGGTGAAACGTTCCTTGTTGCCGGATGCCGCCGCGGCTGGCTTGCTCCGTTGCGAAGGCTTTACCGGCCGGCGCGCCGCCGGCTTGGCAACAGGCTTCTTTATGGCCGCTTTCTTCACGACCCTCTTCGCTGCTTTGCCCATTCAGTCCTCCGATTGGCGCGGCCCCAGCACGCGCGCCCCCCTATCGATCCGGGTACGGACTATAGCGCCAAAGACGGCGAATCGGAACTATCGTATAACTTATTGGTAAATCTATGAAAATTCTTAAGGTTGTAGATTAAAGGCCGAGTTTCTGGCGCAAAATGCCATTGACAGCCTGGGGATTCGCCTTGCCGCCGGTGGTCTTCATGACCTGGCCGACGAACCAGCCGAGCATCGTCGGCTTGGCTTTGGCCTGTTCTACCTTGTCCGGATTGGCGGCGATGATGTCATCCACCGCTTTCTCGATGGCGCCTGTGTCGGTGACCTGCCTCAGCCCCCGCTTTTCGACGATTTCGGCCGGATCTCCACCTTCCGTCCAGACAATCTCGAACACGTCCTTGGCGATCTTGCCGGAGATCGTGCCGGCCCCGATCAGATCAACGATGGCGCCCAGCTGATCGGCTGAAACCGGTGTGTTTTCAATATCTTTGCCTTCCTTGTTCAAGCGGCCAAAGAGCTCGTTGATGACCCAATTTGCGGCCATCTTGCCATCGCGCCCCCTGGCTACGGCCTCGAAATAGCCAGCCGAGGCACGCTCGGCGACGAGCACATCGGCATCATAGACGGACAGGCCGTAATCCTTGACGAAGCGGGCGCGCTTTTCGTCCGGAAGCTCAGGCAAAGACGCTTTGATGCCGGCGATCCAGCCGGCGTCGATCTCGAGCGGCAGCAGATCGGGGTCGGGGAAGTAGCGGTAGTCGTGCGCCTCCTCCTTGGAGCGCATCGAGCGCGTCTCGCCTTTTTTGGCGTCGAAAAGCCGGGTTTCCTGGTCGATCCTGCCGCCATCTTCGAGGATGCCGATCTGACGGCGCGCCTCGTAGACAATGGCCTGGCCCATGAATCTGATCGAATTGACGTTCTTGATCTCGCAGCGCGTGCCGAAGGGCTCACCCGGCCGGCGCACCGAGACGTTGATATCGGCGCGCAGGCTTCCCTGCTCCATATTGCCGTCGCAGGTGCCGAGATAGCGCATGATCTGACGCAGTTTGGTGACATAGGCCTTGGCCTCGTCGGGTGAGCGCATGTCGGGCTTGGAAACGATCTCCATGAGGGCCACGCCCGAGCGGTTCAGGTCGACGAAGCTCATATTGGGATGCTGGTCATGCAGGCTCTTGCCGGCATCCTGCTCGAGATGCAGGCGCTCGATGCCGACATCGATCGAACGGCCCTCCTCGACATCGACCTTGACCACGCCTTCGCCGACGACCGGCTGCTTGTACTGGGAAATCTGATAACCCTGCGGCAGGTCGGGATAGAAGTAGTTCTTACGATCGAATACCGAGCGCTCGTTGATCTGCGCCTTGAGGCCGAGTCCGGTCTTCACCGCCTGCTCGACGCAATACTCGTTGATCACCGGCAGCATGCCGGGCATCGCCGCATCGACGAGGGAGACATGGTCATTGGGCTCGCCGCCATATTCCGCGGAGGCGCCGGAAAACAGCTTGGCCCGGGAAGAGACTTGCGCATGGACTTCCATGCCGATGACGATTTCCCAATCACCGGTCGCGCCCTTGAGCCAGTCCTTCTTGTCGGCCACCCGCAGTTCTGAATTCATCGATCTCGTGTCCCGAATCCGAAGTTCGCATAGAAGTTCGCCTCATCTCACCATGCCCTCCGAGCGAACTTCGGATTCGAAAGGCATCAGGAAACCCGTGATTGCCGTGCGGCTTTGGCCCCGAAATGATCACGATCCGCCGGGCGCCGGTCTCCGTTTCCGCAGCTAGGTACTGGGTTGCGGCGCCGGGTTCAAGTCCGGGAAATCGGGGCCGACGGTGGATGCCTTTCTCGATATGCTGCCGGCCGGCTATTGGGATCATCCCGAGGGTTCGATGTCAGGCTGGTCGGTGTGTTCGCGCCGCTTGCCGTGCTGGAGGGGCGTGAGCGCCAGCGCAAGGACCGCGGCCTTGCCCGCTGGCAGTATGATCTCGTGCACCAAGGCAAGATCTATGACCTCGAAGTCGATACGAGCACCGCCACGGCCATGGATTGCGCCCGCAAGATCAAACAGGCCTTCGGGATATGAAGATGCAAATCCGCCACAAATGCGGCGGATCGTGGATTTTCGCCCTTTTGCCCCGAGACCTTCCTTGCGCCCTCCCCGACATCGCCGGCTGCTTCTTGGCCTCCTCGCACTCCCGATAGTCGCGGCAGGTGTTCTTGCCTATGCGCCCTATCTGCCGGATCTCGTCGCCGAAGGCTTCCCTCGGCCCGAATGGCCGGCGCGCGGCGCCTTCGCGCAAGTGGCCGGCGCGGCGGCGCCAGCCGATCTCGGCGACGCGCCGCAGGCAACGCTCAGCCCCGGCCTCGCCCGGCTCTTCAGCGAAAGTGGCGGCAAGGCTCTCCTCGTCTATCAGGGAGGCCGGCTGAGACTTGAGCATTATGCACCGGGCTTCTCTGCCGACACACTGTTCAACTCCTATTCCCTGGCGAAGAGCCTGGTCGGCATTCTGGCGCTCCGCGCCATCATGCGCGGCGAGATCGCCGGCCTCGACACTCCCCTCGCCGGGCTCGACGTGACGCCCCGCGAACTCCTCGACATGAAGAGCGGCATCGTCTTCGAGACGGACGAGATGAAGACGGCATCCGGCCAGCCCGAGAAGGATCTCGAGGCGACCCTCGCCAATCCATTTGGCCCGATGGCGCGCCTGCATGTGAGCGGGCTCGCCGGCATACGATCCGACCTGCACAGCGATCCCGCCAGGCGCGGCATGTTCAGCTACCAGAATGTCAACACCGCCCTGCTCGGATCCCTGCTGCCGCGTCTCGACCAGCGCCTATCGCGCGAGATATGGGCGCCGGCCGGGGCGCTGGAAGCGCAGTGGCGGCGCTACGGCGCCCGGCTCGACATATCGGCCTATTGCTGCCTCTATGCCCGGGCGCGCGACTGGATGCTCGCCGCCCGCTACATCATGAACAACGGCGCGCCGGACAATGCCCTGCTTCGGCCGGATCTGCGGCTTACCTTCATGGGTGAAGACCTGACCGAGGCGGACCTCGGCAAAGGCGCCTATCGGCTGCATGCCTGGCACGACATTCTCGACCGCAAGGGCGAGGCGCTGCAGGGGCGTTTCACCTATTTCATGGGCAATGGCGGACAGGTGGTCTATCTGATGCCGGAGAAGGACCTGATCGTGGTGCGCTTCGGCGAGCGCCCGCAGCTTCTGCACTCGACGCTCTATGAAATATGGAAGCAGATCGGCAGCCGCTGATCCTATTTGCCAAGCTCGCGCGCGACCGAGCGGGCGAACACCACGGCGCCGATCAGCAACCCGACAAGGATCGCCAGAAACACATAATCCTGGCGAGTGGCTACGACGGCGCTCCCGGAAAGCCACTTCTGCCAGACGATGATGGCGAGAATAACGGCGATCGCCGCCGTGGTGAAGCGCAGGCCCCAGAGCATAGCGAGGAGAATGAACCTCCCCAGTGGCGACATATCACTCATGCCTTTTCCCTCTGCCCGCAGCCGTGCTAACCGGTGGACTATACCCTTCCCCACACGACCAGAGCCATGGCGAAATCCAAGACCGATCCCAAAGCACACAAGCCCGCGACCCGTCTCATCTCGACCGCCCGCGATTATTCCGAACACGGCATCGTCTCGCCTGCCGTCTACCACGCCTCGACCATTCTCTACCCGACCTATGAGGCGCTGAAGGAACGCAAGCAGACCTATCAGTATGGGCGACGCGGGACCCCGACGTCGCGCTCGGTCGAAGCCGCCATCGCGACCCTCGAAAACGGCTTCGCCAGCAAGGTCACGCCCTCCGGCCTCGCCGCCATCAGCACCACGCTCCTGTCATTCCTCAAGCCCGGCGATCATCTGCTGATGACCGATGCCGTCTATGCTCCAGCGCGCGCCTTCTGCGACAGCCTGCTCAAGAACTGGGGAATCGTCACCGAATACTACGATCCGTTGCTGGCCGGCGCCATTTCCGCCTTCATCCGCCCCTCGACGCGCATCGTCTATTGCGAAAGCCCCGGCTCGCAGACGATGGAAGTGCAGGACGTGCCGGCGATCGCCGCGGCCGCGCACAAGGCGGGCGCCCTTGTGGTCGTCGACAATACCTGGTCGGGCGGCCACTACTTCAATGTCTTCGCCCATGGCGGCGACATCTCGGTTCATGCGGCGACCAAGTATATTGTCGGCCATTCCGATGCGATGATGGGCGCGGTCACCTGCAGCGAGGCGACCTGGCCGCGGTTCAAGGAAGGTTATGAGACGCTCGGCCAGTTTGCCGGCCCCGACGACATGTATCTGACGCTCAGGGGGCTGCGCACCATCGATGTCCGGCTCGAGCGGCACATGAAGAGCGCGCTCAGGATCGCAGGCTGGCTCAAGGACCGGCCGGAGGTCGAGGAAGTTCTCTACCCGGCCCTTCCGGGCGCCAAGGGGCATGATCTGTGGCGGCGCGATTTCACCGGCGCCAGCGGGCTCTTCTCGGTGGTGCTCAAGCCGCAAAGCGAAACAGCGCTCGCAGCCTTCCTCGACGGACTCGAGCTCTTCGGCATGGGTTATTCCTGGGGCGGCTTCGAGAGCCTGTGCGTGCCGTTCAAGCCGGCGCGCACCGCCAAGCCCTGGTCGCGCCCGGGGACGTGCCTGCGCTTCCACATCGGCCTCGAGGATCCGGACGACCTGATCGGCGATATCGCAGCCGGTTTCGAACGTCTCAAGATCGCGTCTTGAATTCAGGCCCGGCGGGCCCATTTCAGGTCGGTTCGAGCTGAACTGATCATGATCCAGAAAGGACCAGTCATGCGCCCGATTGCCAAGCTCGCTGCCGCGGCCCTTGCCGGGTTCGCCATGACCGCGACCTTGGCCGCGCAGGAAGCGGACGATCCCGAACTCATCTTCAAGAAGACGACGGTGTGGCGCATGCTGTCGCCGGACGCGAAGCTCGCCACCTATGCGCTCGACGATCCGTTGATCGAAGGGGTCTCCTGCCATTTCACCGTTCCGGAGATCGGCGGCTGGAGCGGTTGGGCGGGCTTCGCCGAGGAACGTTCGGAGACATCCCTGTCCTGCCGGCAGACCGGCCCCGTCAGCTTCAAGGGAAAATTCACCCAGGGTGACGACGTCTACCGGATGCGGCGCTCGCTCTTCTTCAAGAAGTTCCGCATATCGCGCGGCTGCGATGCCAAGCGCAACACGCTCGTCTATCTGAGCTACACCGACAAACTCATCGAAGGAAGCCCGCAGAACTCGACAACGACCGTCGCCATCATGCCCTGGGGTTCGCTGCCGGCGCCCAAATGCGGGGACTTCCTGGAGCAGTAGAGGCCGCGTCGATCACTGTTTATGAGTTTGGATCGTTTCGATCCATCGTGATCTAGGGCAAGCGGCTGTCGGGCAACCTGTCCCCTGGCAGGCGGCCGTCCGGCATGGTGCTCGCCGGCAATCTGTCGTCCGGCAGGCTGCCGCGCGTCGACCGCCGGTCTCCCGCCCCGCAGAGTTCGACGCGCAGACAGCCATCGATACAGCTGTCGTCTGACTCGTCATCGACCGGGCCGCAGGCCACCACGCAGGCGGCGATCCGCCGGTAGCATATGCCATCGATCTCCCGGCCATACCGGGCGAGTGCCAGGTCTCCAGCCCCGGCACCCGGCGGCAGAAACAACCCGGCAAGTATCCCGCAAATGGCCGGCAATCGATACATCGATGCCTCCTTCCGTGTTGAACGCGTTTTGCGTCCGGAGGGTCCGGAAATCCTACAAATTTGCGACGAAAGGCGCCAGTCCCGGGCGGGACAATCGTGAGCGGCCTGGAACATGGGTGACATATCGTACCGGACACATGGGTTACACTTTTCGCTTTTTTCGAG
>CAZICN010000118.1:0-11703 GCA_964537655.1 uncultured Aestuariivirga sp. | reverse complement strand
AAAAGTGGATACCGGTTTTCCGTCCGATCGCGCCCGGGGAATTACAGCGTCCGGATCGTCTTCTTGATGATGGCGGCCAGGCTGTCGGCGAGCCGGGCCGGCGCTTCGGGCGATCGGGTGAGGACGAGACGTGTCGTGCCGAGATGCGGCAGCGATCTGTCGGAAAGTCGCCGGACTCCCTCGGTCAATGAGCTTTGCGGCAATACCCCGATGGCGAAGCCGGACGATATGGCCGCGCGGACTCCCGCCACACTCTCGCTCGTGCAGACGATGTCGTAATCCACCTCGGCATTGTTCAGCAGGTCGAGGCAGCGCTCCCGCCACCAGCATGCCCTGTCGAACAGGACGACGGGCAACGGCCGGCGCGTCTCGATGTCATGATAGGTCGAACTCGCCCACACTGCAGTCTCACGTCCGACGACGACATCTCGTTTCGTCACGGTTTCGGGCGCATGCAGGGCGATATCCAGTTCGCCCGTGCCGAGAGCCGCGGGAAAATCGGCGCTCGAGCCGCACCGCAGCAGGATGCGCGCCCCTGGCTGATCCTTGGAAAAATGCGACAGGATGGCCGGCAGCAGCGTATCGCCATATTCCTCCGGAATGCCGGCCCGGATTTCTCCCGCATGTTGCACCTCGCGCAACGCGATCGCTGCCTGATCGAGCGTCTCCACGATATGGCGGGCGACCGGCAGAAGCGTTTCGCCGCTGGCGGTCAAAGAAACACCGCGCCCATGGCGCGTGAAGAGCGGTTGCCCGATCACACGCTCGAGGCGTTGTATCTTGAGGCTGATTGCCGATTGTGTCCGCAGCAGCCGGCCGGTCGCCGCGCTCAGGCTGCCGGCCCGGGCGACGGCGAGAAAGCTGCGCAGCAGATCGCTGTCGAGCTGCAGCGGTGATGTATCTATTTTTCTCATAGCTTTTATTTATACTATTCGATTTCCTCATGTTAAAGTATGGATTACGAGGGCTGCCATGCTTGCTGCCCTTCCCCGTGTCCGGCGGCCCCTCGTCTGGGCGACGGCCGCTCTTCTCACCCCCGCCCTGGCGCTCGCCTGGCCCCAGGAGGTCTATGCGGCCATCAGCTTCGTGTTCCTGAGCATCGTCGATGTCGCGCCGGCGGTCGGGTTTGGACTTTTCCTGTCGGCATGGGTCGGCGCCAGCGGCGCTGCCGCCCTGACCGCGAACTGGTTCAAGGGCAGGCCGGCCACAGCCATCGTAATGGCATCGATTGTCGGCGCCCTGACCCCCGACTGCGGCATAACGGTGCTTCCTCTGATGATGGGGCTGCTTGCGTCGGGTGTGCCGCTTGCGCCCGTCATGGCCTTCTGGTTGTCCTCGCCCATCACCGATCCCGCGATGATCGCCGTGACCTGGGCCGTGCTCGGGCCCGCTTTTGCGATCGGAAAGGCTGGCGCTGCCTTTGCTCTCGGCATCTTTTCCGGCATCGGAACCGCGCTGCTGGCGGGCACGCGCATGGTGGACAATCCGCTGCGCGCCGGCGCCAGGCTGGCGGCCGCGCAATGCAGCCCCGATATCCCGGCCGGGTTTGCCTTCGCTATCTGGCGTCATCCGGCGCGTTGGCGCGCCTTCCGCGACAGTTTCTGGTCCATGGCCAGGCTGGTCGCTTTATGTCTCGGTCTGGCTTTTGCCGCGGAGTTCCTGTTGCGGGCCACGCTGCCGCCGCAACTGCTCGCGGACTTCGTCGGCAGTGATTCGCCTTATGCCATTCCCTTGGCGGTGCTGGTCGGCTCTCCAATCTATGTCGACGGCTACGCCGCGCTGCCATTGGTGCGGGGATTGCTCGATCTCGGAATGTCACCGGGAGCCGCTATGGCGTTCCTGGTATCCGGCGGGTCCGTCAGCATATGGGGGATGCTGGCGGTCCTGCCGGTTTTGCGGCCCCAGACCATCGCGCTCTTCGCCGCTTTCGCCCTCACCGGGTCGATGGCCATAGGTTATGCCTTCTCGGCCATCTGGGCATGGCTGCCGTGATGGGGCCTATCCGGCGCGCGCTCGCCGCGCTCCGGTGCACCGTCTCGACGCACTGCCGTCGGAAGGCTGGAAACCCGCATGTGTCCACGCTCGATGACAGATTGCTGGATGATCTGGGCCTGACACGCGAGCAAGCCGAGGAAATTGACGGGCAAGCCGCGCAAAGCTCGGATGTTTCGCTCACACCCCCTTCGCCATCTCGCGAAGCTTGAACTTCTGGATCTTGCCGGTCGAGGTTTTCGGCAGTTCGGCGAAGACCACATGCTTCGGCACCTTGAAGCGCGCCAGCCCTTTGCGACACCAGTCGGTGATCTCCTCGGCTGTCGCGTTCTGGCCGGGCTTCAGCTCGATAAAGGCGCACGGGCTTTCGCCCCATTTCTCGTCCGCCTTGGCGACGACGGCCGCCGCCTGCACCGCCGGATGTTTGTACAACACCTCTTCCACCTCGATCGAGGAGATGTTCTCGCCGCCCGAGATGATGATGTCCTTGGAGCGGTCCTTGAGCTGCACATAGCCGTCCTGGTGCAGCACGGCGAGGTCGCCCGAATGGAACCAACCGCCCCTGAACGCTTCCTCGCTCGCCTGCCGGTTCTTGAGGTAACCCTTCATCACGATATTGCCACGGAACATGACTTCGGCCAGCGTCTCGCCATCCGCTGGCACGCGCTCCATGGTCTCGGGGTTCATCACGGTCAGCGCCTCGAGCGGAATGTAGTTGACGCCCTGGCGCGCCTTCCTGGCCGCCCGCGCCGCGATATCGAGCCGGTCCCAGTCGGCATCCCAGTCATTCACCACCGCCGGGCCATAGGTCTCGGTCAGCCCATAGACATGGGTGACGTTGAAGCCCGCTTCCGCCATGCGCGCCAGCACGATCTCGGGTGGTGGTGCGGCGGCGGTGGTGAATTCGACGACATGCGGCAGCTTCGTCTTTTCTTCTTCCGGCGCGTTGAGGATGGTCGCCATCACGACCGGCGCGCCGCACAGATGCGTCACCTTGTGCTCGGCGAGCGCCTGCCAGATCGCCTTGGCCCTGACCGCCCGCAAGGTGACATGGGTGCCGCCCATGATCGACATCGACCACGGATAGCCCCAGCCGTTGCAGTGGAACATCGGCAGTGTCCACAGATAGACCGGATGCTTGCGCATCTGCTGGGTCAGCACATTGCCGGTCGCCACCAGATAGGCGCCGCGGTGATGGCAGACGACGCCCTTGGGATTGCCGGTGGTGCCCGATGTGTAGTTGAGCGAGATCGCGTCCCATTCGTCGTCGGGCATCGCCCAGGCGAAGCCGGGATCGCCATTGGCGATGAAGCTCTCATAGTCGATCGAGCCGAGGCGTTCGCTGCCCGACACGAATTCATGGTCGACATAGTCGACGACGATCGGCTTCGCACCCTTCATCAGGCCGAGCGCCTCTCGCATCAGGCCGGAGAATTCCGTGTCGATGAGGACGAGGCGGGTCTCGGCATGGTCGAGCGAGAAGGCGATGACCGCCGCATCGAGCCTGGTATTGAGGGTGTTGAGCACCGCGCCCGCCATCGGCACGCCGTAATGGGCCTCGAGCATGGGCGGTGTGTTGGCGAGCAGCGCCGAGACGGTGTCGCCCCGCCTGATGCCCGCCCTGGCCAGCGCCGAGGCGAGCTTGCGGCAGCGCGCGTAGAATTCCCCGTAGGTGACGCGCTGCCGGCCATGGATGATGGCGATATGGTCGCGATAGACGGCGCCGGCGCGCGCCAGGAAGGAAAGCGGCGTCAGAGGCTGATGATTGGCCGGGGTCTTGGGCAGGTCGCGGTCATAGATCGAGGGGCTCATGCGACCGTCTTATTATATCCCGTTTCGCGGCGGAAGCCGCTTGGGAGAGGGCGCTACGAAAAACCGCTATCCACTTTTTCGCATCCCGCGCTAAAAACCCGCCTCCGGTTTGCGGGGCTCGCGTTCCCAGTTCTCGCCGGTCGCGGCGATGCAGGCGATGCCCTGCGGCGTGGTCAGAAGGATGGTCCAGCTGCGCCTCTCGGATACGAAGACTTCGAGCAGCACGCCGTCGGGCGTCAGGCCATTGGCCTCGGGTGCTTCCTTGAAGCGTTGGGTGAGCTGGGTGACGATCTCATCGCGCGATGCGCAGGGCATCTGCGCCGCGGCGATGACGGGAATGAACATCGCGAGAGCGGCGGCCAGTCCGCTCAAGCCGTGCCGTCCAGACAAGCGAGCCATGTGAGCCACTCTGTTGTGAGCGCCTCTTTCCCGGCAAAAAAATCTGGTGGGGGCGAACAAGGCGCCCGGGTTGGAAGATGGTCTGTGCCCGGGGCTTTGCCTCGGGCCAGGGACTTCACCGTTCCCACCATGAATATGGTGAGCCCTCGCCGCGGTGGCAAGGCCCGCAAGCCCTCAGCCCGTCGCCGGTTGCGCGGCCGGCACCGGTTTTGGCGGCGAGGGTTTCCGTCCGTCGAGGAACAGAGCGAGCAGCCCCATGACCGCGAGGCCGGTCGCGATGATGATCGTGTCATGCGAGAAGCTGCCGCCCCATTCATGCCGCACCACCGCCCCCGTCATCGACAGGAGCGATCCCGCGCAGAACACCGGCAGCGAGTGACGGCCCATGGCGGTGAGGAAATTCGTCTTGGGGATGCGATGCAGCAGCTGGCCGAGCGGCGACATCATCACCACATAGCCGAGCGCCAGCACATGCAGGAGGCGCGGCCAGGCGACATAACCCTTCTCGAAGCCCCAGATCGTTCCCGGCAGCTTGATGCCCGAGAAGTTGATCAGCCAGTCGAACGGCACCCACCAGTAGGCCAGCAGCAGATAGACGACGCAGGCACCGTAGAGCAGCCGGGAAAACGGCATGGGCTGGTTTGCACGCTGGCGCTGGCCGAGGATGAAACCGATGACGAACAGGAGCTGCCAGGCGAAGGGATTGAAGAACCAGCCGCCCGGCATCGGGTAGTTCGGGATGTCGAGGGCGAAGAGCGCGGTGACGAACCACAAAGTGAGCGAAACGGCGAGGAGCAGAGCAAGGCTGTGCCTGGCGAGCACCATGATGGCCGGCAGCATCAGGAGCAGAGCCATGTACATCGGCAGGATATTGAAATAGCCGAGTTGGTGGCCGAGCGTGACGAGGCCGACGAAGCCGCGCACCGGATCGTCCATCAGCGGCTTGATGTCCATGTAGACGATCGTATCGTCGAGATAGCCGGGCCGCAGGAAATAGAGCGCGGCGAAGCAGAACAGGGCGATCGCCGCGACCGTCGTCACCACATGGCTGACATAGAGCACGCCTGCCCGCCGCCAGGCCTTGCGCACCGCATCCGCAATCTCGCCGCGTTCGAAGCGGGCGAAATAGGCATAGGCCGAGGCGAAGCCGGCAAGGATGACGAACACTTCCGCGGCATCCGAGAAGCCGAAATTCTTCGGCGTGAGCTTCTCGTAGAAATTGCCCGGCACGTGGTTGGTGAAGATGATGGCGAGCGCCAGCCCGCGCAGGAAATCGACGCGATGGTCACGGCGGGACGGGGTGGCGGCGGCGGTCATGGAGCGTGCTTGGCGGAAGGCGGTGGCGAGATCAAGGCGGGCATTTCGTCACGGCATGACGTGGCCCGATAGCTTGGAGTTAACGAGCAAGGCGGGGCTCCGGTTCCCCGCGGCACGCCCTATTCGCGCTTGAAGTCGCGGGCCCGCGCCTCGCCCTCTTCCTGTGTCGCCGACGGCAGGCGGGCGACGAACTCATCGAGCCAGGCATCGCTGCGCCCGCCGGCCTTGGCGAGCAAATGCCATTTCATCGCCTCGGCGGGGTTGACCTCGAAGATGCGTCCCGTTGCGAAGAGGCGCGCCACCCGGTTCTGCGCCACCGGATTGCCTTGCCGGGCCGAGACCAGGAGCCATTCGGCACCCACTTTCTCGTCCTTCTTCACCCCGTCGCCGAGGAAGACCATGATCCCGTAATCGAGCGCCGCATCGGCATGACCCTTGACCGCGGCCTTGGCGAACCATTCGCCGGCCTTGATCTTGCTCTGGTCGACGCCGCGGCCCTCGGCATAAAGGACGCCCAGATTGTATTGTGAATCGGCATAGCCTTGGTCCGCCGCCTTGCGGAACCACTGGGCGGCGGCCGTCCAGTCGGGCGGCTTTTCACCGGCGGCCAGCAGGCCGAGCCGGTGCTCCGCCTCGGGCTTGCCCTGCCCCGCGGCTTTCAGGAGCCAGAACCGGCCGCGCTCCAAGTCGGCTTCGCCGAGCGCGCCATCGAGATAGATCTCGGCCAGCGCATACTGCGCGCCGAGATTGTTCTTCTCGGCCGCCTCGGCATACCAGTCGACCGCCTTGTTGAGATCGGCCGCGACGCCGAGGCCCTTCTGATAGAGGACACCCAGCATCGCCATGGCGCGCGCATCGCCCTTCTTGGCCGCGGCCTCGGCGATTTCGAGGGCGCCCTTATAGTCCTTGTCCTCATAGAGGGCGACCGCCTCCTCATAGGGGGTCTGGGCGAAGGCGGGGCTCGCCAGCGCCAGGAACAGGAGGAAGGCGTAGCTCGGTCTCATGGCGCCTGTTCCGACATCGCCTCTCTCAGTTCGGTGATGATGCGCTGGGCCTCTTCGGGCGATGTCCACATCGAATCCGGCGGACGGATGAAATCCGGCTGTTGCGTCAACAATGGGGCAAGCTGCTCGGCCCCCACCGGATCGGCGGCGATGCACGGCACTTGGAACAGGCCCGACCACCAGCCGATGATCGGCTCTTCATGCGGCTTGAGGCGGGCCTGGTGGAAGGCGACATAGTCGGCGCCGGCTTCCGCGAGGTCCATGGCCATGTGACGCGATACGCCGCACAGCGCGCCGACGATCTTGTCGGGGCCGAGGAGCTTGCGCGCATGGTCATAGTCGGCGCGCGTCGTGACCTCGATCCCGTCGCATTGGCGCGCGTGTTTCTCATCGCCGCTGAGCAGCGCCACATTATGCTTGACAGCGAGTGGCGCCAGAACCGGAACGAGATCGCCGGGCGCGAAGGCGCTCGCCACATCGCCCGCCGCACAGGCCGCCGTGAAGCAGCGGATGGCATGCTGGCCGGTGGTCTCGGGCACGACGAGATGAAGACGGGGCGGCGCCATGGCTGATTCGAAGGCCTCCTCGCCCCTGTTCAATCAGAGATGCGGGCGGAAGGCAAATTTGCCCCGGACCTACGCGAACGGATCCTCGACCCGGGGCCAGATCCGGCGCGTCAGCTTGCGGTAGTCCGTCTCGCGCGGATTGCTCGGATAGGCCTTGCCCGCCGAGACATAGATGATCTCGGACGCGATCGGCGCGAAGCCGGCATAGAAATGATTGGTCGACTTCACCACCAGCAGCGGCTGCGCCAGCGGATCGATGCCGAGATTGGCGAAGATGTCGGGCTCGAAGGTCTGGGTTCGGTTGGTATTGAGGATGACGTCGATCTCGCTGCCCAGGATGCGCACCACCGCCGAAGGGCCGAGCGTCACCCGGCTGCCGCCGAAACTCTGCCAGCCTTCCTGCGCGACCTTGCGGACGCTGACGCGGGCATCGATCGGCTCGCCGCCCAAGGGACCGGACTTGCCGCCGATGCGCAGGTCGATCTCCGCCCCCTCGCCCGCCCCATGGGCGAAATTGACCGCCATCGGATCCCAGATCGTCGCCAGCGCCGCCTTCGGCACCTTGCGCTCGATCATCCGGCGCAGCAGCAGCGTGCCGTCGCCGGCGACTCCGCCGCCCGGATTGTCCCACATGTCGGCGATGACGGCGGGCTTGCCGGGCCGTGTCACCTGGAGGGCGCGGTCGAGGCCGTCATCGATGCCGGCGAAGGGCATCAGCGTCTTGCCGCGCAGGGCGAAGATCTCGCGCCCCAGCGCCTCGGCGAGCCGATCTCCCTTGAGCTTGTCGCCGTCGCTCACCACCAGCACGCGGCTGCCCATTTCCGGCACGTCCGCCGCCATGAAGCCGTGGATGAAGGAGACCGACAGGATGCCGTCTTTGCCCTGCAAGCTTTTCAGCCGGTCGACAAAGGAGCGCATCGGCTCGCGGCTCGTCGGATAGACATCGATCATGCGGCAATCGAAGGTCGAGAGCACCGGCCTGATCTCGCCGCGGATGGCGCCAAGCGCGAGATCGACGACATGTTCGCCGCGCTCATAGAAATCCGTATGCGGGAATTCGAGGAAGGCGGCGAGGATGTCGGCATTGGCGACGCGCTTCGGCGTGAGATGGCTGTGCGGATCGAGCTCCGCGGCGACGATGACGTCCGGCCCGACCAGCGCCCTGACCCGCTCGAGGAGATCGCCTTCGCAGTCGTCATAGCCTTGCGCCACCATGGCGCCATGGAGCCCGAGGACGACGCCGTCGACCGGCAGCGCTGCCTTGAGTTGTTCCAGGATGGCGTCGCGCAACTCTTCATAGGCCTGCCGGTTGAGGAGGCCGCCGGGCTCGGCCCAGGCGGCGGTGCCCTCGATCACCACGAGGCTCCTGTCCATGCGCGCGCGCCGGCGCAGCACCAGCATCGGCGACGAGCACAGCGTCGGCGTTTCCGGATGCCGGCCGGGCGGCGCATGAAAGGCCATGTCGAAGCTCGCCCGGTCGGTCGGCACCGGCGAGAAGGTATTGGTCTCGGTCGCGAGCGACGCCGTGAAGATGCGCATGTTATTTTTTCGGTGAGTAGGCGATCGCCTCGATCTCGACCCTGATGTCGATCATCAGCCGGCTCTCGGCGGTCGTGCGCGCCGGCGGCTCCTTCGGGAAATAGCTGCCATAGACCTGGTTGAAACCGCCGAAATCGCGGGCATCCTGCAACCAGGCGGTGGTCTTGACGACTTCCTCCATCGTGGCGCCGGCCAGCGCCAGCGCCGCCTTGATGTTTTCCAGAACCTGGCGCGTCTGTGCCTTGATGTCGCCGGTGACGAGGTTGCCCTGGCCGTCGACCGGGACCTGCCCCGAGACAAAGACGAAATCGCCGGCGCGCACAGCCTGCGAGAGAGGCACATGCGAGGTGCCGAAAACCTGTTTCTTCATTGAGATGCTCCTATTTGACGGCGCCGAGTGACAGGCCGCGCACCAGATAGCGCTGCAGCCAGGCGAAGAGGATAGCGACTGGGATGGTGGCGACAAGGGTCGCCGCCATGACATGATGCCACTCGACCGTATAGCGCCCGGCGACCAGCGAAAACACCTGGATGGGCAGCGTGTAGCTCTCCTGGGTCCTGAGCAGCGTCAGGGCGATGACGAACTCGTTCCAGGCATTGATGAAGGTGAAGATGGCGGTGACCGCGATGGCGGGCGTCACCAGGGGCAGGAACACCTTGACGAGCGTCTGGCCGCGGCTCGCGCCCTCCATCCACGACGCCTCTTCGAGGTCCTTGGGGATGGTGGCGAAATAGCTCTGCAGCATCCACACGGTGAAGGCGATGTTGAAGGCCATGTAGATGACGCCGACCGCCGGGACATTGTCGACGAGGCCGAGCGAGGCGATGAGGCGGAACAGGCCGACCACCAGCACGATCGGCGACAGCATCTGCGAGATGAGCAGGAACTGGTTGAAGACGCCGCGGCCGCGGAATTTGTAGCGCGACAGGGCATAGGCGGCGGGGATCGAGACGGCGATCGCGCCCAGCGTGGCGATGAGCGACGTGTAGAGCGAATTGGCGAGCGCCCTGCCGAAATTCGTCACCGTCCACATGTCGATGAAGTTCTGCCAGCGCGCCTCGCTCGGCCACCAGGTCGGGTTCAGCACCTCGCTTTGCGGCTTGATCGCGGTGATGAACATCACGGCGAACGGGAACAGCGACAGCACGATGAGCGGCGACAGCAGCACCCAGGCGATGATCGAGCGTTTGAGCTTGCTCATCAGGCCTCGCGCTCCTTCATGGCGAGCCGGACATAGATGATGGTGAAGACGAGCAGGATCGCCAGCATGATGAGCGAGACGGCCGATGCCTCGCCCAGTTTGCCGATGCGGAAGCCGAGCTTGTAGAGATGCGTCACCAGTATGTCGGTGGAGTTGGCGGGACCGCCCTGCGTCGTCACCCAGATGATCGGGAAGGAATTGAACACATAGATGGTGTTGAGGACGAGCGCTATGTTCACGAACGGCCTGAGCAGCGGCAGGGTGATATGGCGGAACTGCTGCAGGGGTGAGGCGCCTTCGAGCGCCGAGGCCTCATAGAGGTCCTGCGGGATCGACGACAGGCCGCCGAGGAAGATCGTGGTGGTGAAGGGCACCGTCACCAGGATGCCGATCAGCACCTGCATGGCGAAGGCGAGATCGCCGCTCGCCAGCCATTGCACGTTCTCGCTGATCAGGCCGAGGCCCTTCAGCGCCGAATTGAGCATGCCGCTTTCGCCATTGAGCGCCCAGCGCCACACCACCGCGGTCATGGTGAGCGACACCGCCCAGGGCAGCATCAGGATGACGCGCGCCACGTCGCGGCCGTGGAAATCCTCATTGAGGATGAGCGCCACCGGCACCGAGACGACAAGGGCGCCGCCGACCACCAGCAGAGTCCACAGGCCGGTGCGCAGCAAGGCGGCGACGAAATCGGAATTCTTGAACAGCGCGGCGAAATTGCCGAAATCATTCCAGCCCTTGAGCTGGCCGAAGCGGTTGACGTCGTTGGTCGCGATTTCGATCAGGCTGCCGACCGGCCAGAAGATGATCGCCGCCGCCAGCACGAGGCTGGGCAGGATGAGGAGATAGGGGATGGCGGTCTGGCGCGATGTCATGCGGGATGGCTGGAGCCTACGGGAAGCGTTGCTGTCTCTCCATGATTTCCCTTCTCCCGTTGCGCAGCAATGGGAGAAGGTGCCCGACAGGGCGGATGAGGGCTCTTTGAGTTGGTGACGGAGCCGTTCTAAGAGCCCTCACCCGGCCTTCGGCCACCCTCTCCCATCCTGCGGACGGGAGAGGGCGGAATTCTGGAAGGACGGGATGGGGTGAGCCTGCTTACTTCTGCAGGATGTCGTTGATCTCCTCGGCGGTGGCCTTCAGCGTCGCATCCGCCTCGCCTTCGCCGAGATAGACCTTCTGCAGCGCGTCCGAGGTCTTCTGCGCCACTTCTTCCCAGCCTGGGATGACCGGCGCGAAGCGCGCCGAGGGCAGGAGGTCGGTGAACGCCTTGAGATCGGCATTGTTCACATAGTAGTCCATCTTCGCCTCTTCCTTGTTCACCGGCAGGAAGCCTTCGCCTTGCGTGAACTTGGCGCGCATGTCGGTGGTGAACAGATAGTCGAGGAACTTCCAGGCCTCTTCCTTGTTCTGCGAGTTCTTGAACATGATGATCGAGTCGGTCACGCCATAGGTGCCGCGCGCGCCTGACGGGCCCGCCGGGATCGCGGCGACGCCATATTTGAGCGAAGGCGCCTCTTCCTTGATCTGGTTCGACAGGAAAGGAGCGGTGATCATCATGCCGATCTTGCCCTGCTTGAACAGGTTCTGCACGTCTTCGCGCGCGAAGGAGGTGACGCCCGGCTGCGTGGCGCCCTTGTCGATCAGCTCCTTGTAGATCTTGGCGGCGGCGATGGCGCCGTCGCTGCCGAGGCCGGATTTGCCGTCCTTGTCGAGGATTTCGACGCCCTGCGACCACATGGCGTAGTAGTAATAGACGTCGGTCTCGATTTCCTTGCCCTGCAGGCCATAGCCATAGACGCCGCCACCGAGGGCCGAGATCTTCTCGGCCGCCGCCTTCAGTTCGTCCCAGGTCTTCGGCGGCTCGGCGATGCC
>CAZICN010000117.1:0-11728 GCA_964537655.1 uncultured Aestuariivirga sp. | reverse complement strand
GCCGACAGTGAGAAGAAGACGCCTAAGGCGCTGGCCTCCGGCGCCGATGTGGTGATCCTCGACCTCGAGGACTCCGTGGCCCTGGCCGACAAGCCGAAGGCGCGCGGCCAGGCGCGCGAAGTTCTGGGAAGCCCGCGCGGCAAGGCGAAGCTTTTCGTCAGGGTGAACGCCCTGGACAGCGGGCTCATCGCCGATGATATCGCCGCGATCGCCCCATCGAAGCCCGACGGGCTGCTGCTGCCGAAATCGCAATCGGGCGCCGACGTCAAGCGCCTCATCGCCATGGCAGAACTGCCCGTCATCGCCATCGCCACCGAGACGGCGGCATCGATGTTCAATCTCGGCACCTATGGCGATTGCGGCCCCAGGCTTCTCGGTCTCACCTGGGGCATGGAGGACCTCGCCGCGGCGCTGGGCGCACAGTCGAACCGTGATGCGCAGGGCCGCCCGACTGCGCCCTATGAGCTTGCCCGCACGCTCTGCCTCATCGGCGCGCGCGCCGCCGGCGTCGAGCCTGTCGACGGCGTCTATGCCAATTTCCGCGATCTCGCCGGTCTCGAGACGCAATGCCGCGACGCGGCGCGCGACGGCTTCACCGCCAAGATGTGCATCCATCCCGACCAGGTCGAGCCGATCAACCGCATCTTCACGCCCTCGCCCGAAGCGGTCGCCAGGGCGGAGCGCATCGTGAAGGCCTTCGCCGCGGCGGGCGATGCCGGCGTCATCGGCCTCGATGGCGAGATGCTCGACGTGCCCCATCTCAAGGCGGCGAAGGCGCTCCTCGCCCGCGTCCGCTAAGGATTTTCGACAGGCACAGGCCCTGCAGAAAGACGGTGGTCATGGGGTTTGGGTTTCTGGAAGAGTATGGCGAACCATAACGGGCAAAGTCGTCTGGTCGAACGATGTCGACTTCGGCAGCGAGGGAAGCATCTCCTTTCGCCTCAAAAGCAAGGACGACCTGCTCTATGCCGTGATGGCTCTCAGGCTCTCGGGGGGATCTCATTACTTTCCGATGGACCCGGGCGACCTGCGGAATCTGGAGGAGGCTTTGCTTGCGACCAGGAGGCAGCTCGATGCGTCGAAGCTGCGTGCGCTCGCGCGGGAGAAGGAAGCCGAGACTATGCGGCTCGGCATCCTTCACAGGATATGGCGATGGGTCTCCGACACGCCGCTGTGGAAGGAGGACGTCAACTTCGGCGGTGGAACGAAGATCAGTTTCCGCATCAGGCGCAAGGTTGATAAACACGCGGAAATTCAACTCAGGTCCGGGGAAGAAATTTTGAGCCTTCGACTGGGGTTTCGTGACCTTGACGCTCTCGAAGACGCTTTGCGCGCGACCATGGCCGAGCTCGACAAAGCAGGAAGCTCGGGCTGACCTGCCGCCGCCTCAATCCGGCCGGCGCATGCTCCAGGCCTTTTCCACCGTCGCATATTCGCTGTAGCCCATGCGCGCGATCGGCTTCATGGCCGCGGTATCGACCCGGCCATCCTTGATGAATCGGTCGTCGATATAGACGCCGACGACGCGCCCGATGATCGCCCATTGTTTGGCATCGCCATTGTCGTCGGGCAGCGGCACGATCTGAAACAGCCGGCATTCGAGGGCCGTCGGGCTTTCGGCGACGCGCGGCGGCTTGACGAAGCGCGACGGCGCCGGCGTCAGGCCGGCAAGCTTGAACTCATCGATATCGGGCGCGACGCGCGCCGAGGAGATGTTCATCCGCTCGCGCAAGTCATAGGTCGCCAGATTGACGACGAACTCGGCGGTCGCCTCGATATTGGTGAGCGAGTCCTTCATGTCGGACGATCCGATCACGATGTAATGCGGGCGCTCGGCGATCGCATTGAAGAAGCTGTAGGGCGCCAGGTTGGGAACGCCGCTCTTGGCCATGCTCGATATCCAGCCGATCGGGCGCGGCGCCACGATAGCCTTGAAGGGGTCGTTGGGCAGGCCATGCGCGTTGTCGATCGCGTCATAGTGCATCAGCCGATCCTCCTGAGCAGCTCAGGCAGCTCCGCGATGCTGTCGATCACGTGATCGGCGAGCGGCGCCAGATGGTCATGCGCCGAATTGCCCGACAGCACGCCGATGGCGAGCCCGGCGCCCGCATCATGGGCCGTCTCCATGTCATGCGGGTTGTCGCCGACCATGGCGACCTCGCTCGCCTTGATCCCGATCGCCTCGGCGAAGGCATGGATCATGTCGCCCGACGGTTTCGGCCGCGCCACGCTGTCGGCGCCGAGGATGATGTCGAAGAGATCGGCCGCATCGAGTGCCCGCATGTGAAGGACGGCCGACGCCGCCGTGTCGTTGGTGGCGACACCGAGCCGCAGCTGCATCGCATGCAGGTCTTCGAGAACCGGTCTGAGCGGCATCAGGGCCTTGAGATGCCGGGCCCCGAGATAGCGATAGTCGATGTCGAGCAGCCGCATCTTCTGGGCGACCCCCGCCACATCGAGCCCCGGCCACCACACATCGATGATGTCGCGCGTCGTGCCTTGCGCCAGCACCGAGCCGGCGCGGAAGGCGCCGGTCGCCGGATCATAGCCCGCCGCCACGAACATGGCTTCGATATCGTCAGGACCGCGGTCGGCGAAGACCTCGGTGAGAAGCTGGCGATAGGCCGGGACCCACGTCCCGGTGACGTCGATCAGCGTGCCGTCCTTGTCGAAGAGAACGCCCTTGATCGCCATCGCGTCAGCCCTGCCAGCGGGTAATGAGTGTTTCGGGGTCGGGACGCGGGCGGTCCTCGAGCTCCGCCTTGGGCGTGCCGAAATAGACGAAGCCGACGATCTTCTCGGCCTCGCTCAGGCTCATGGCGCCGGCGATTTCGCGGTCATAGGCGATCCAGTCGGTGTTCCACTGGGCGCCGACGCCGAGGGCGGCCGCCGCGAGCAGCATGTTCTGGGTCAGGGCGCCGGCGGAGAGCAACTGCTCCCATTCGGGGATCTTCACATGGGGCCCAGCCCGCGACACGACGGCGACGACGACGGGGGCCCTCAGAAACAGGCCGCGCTGGAAGCCCAGCATGTCTTCGCCATGCTCGGGGTGAAGGCCGCGCCAGCGCGCCGCGATGATCTCGCCGAATTTCCGCCGCGCTTCCCCCTCGAACAGGACGAGCCGCCAGGGGGCGAGCTTGCCGTGATCGGGCACGCGCACCGCGATTTCGAGGATGGTCTTGAGCTGAGCGGCCGTCGGCCCGGGCTCACCCATCGCCTTGACGGAAGCTGACTTGCGGGTCTTGAGGAGGGAAAGGGCGGAGGACGTGTCGTTGAGGCCGGTCATGCGCCTAACAAGGGAACCCGACCGCCAAAGTCAAGATCGGAATAAACAGAGCTCAATTGCAGCGATCGCGTTAACCAAAAATTAAGCATAAGATTGAGCGCCGCCTCTATCTCGTGTTGGCTCTCCTGGCCGACCGGAACGGGTCGGGGGAAACAGGGGAACGTCGCATGCTGAAGGGCCGTCATCTGCCGCTTGTCCTGGCGGCCCTTCTGTTCGCCTCCCCGGCATATGCCGCTTCCTCGACCGCCGCCATCGACCGCACGCCTGAAATCGAAGCGAGCGGTCCGGACATCGCTTCGGAAATCCGCATCGAGCTGACCAGGCCCGGCAACGAGGCGCTTTCCTTCAATGCCCGCCTCAGCGAAGCGGGTGGCCTCATCACCCGGCCGATCTCCTGGCGGATCAAGGCCTTTGGCGGTGAAACCCTGTTCGCCCGCGATGCCGAGGCCGCCGATCTCGCGGCCGAGCCCGGCGATTATGTCGTCGAAGCGAGCTACGGCGCGGTGAAGGTCGAGCGCAAGCTCACCCTGCTCGCGGGCCAGCGCCTCGGCGTCACCCTGGTGCTCAATGCCGGCGGCTTGCGCATCCTGCCCAAGCTCAGAGAGATCGGACAGCCGGGCGCCCGGCCCTTCACCAGCATCTACAAGGCCTCCGGCATCGACGGCGGCGCGCTCGTCGCGATCACCGAGGAGCCGGGCGAAATCCTGCGTCTCGGTGCCGGCGCCTATCGCATCGAAAGCCGCTTCCAGCCGGGCAACGCCTCGGCGATGACCGAGGTCACGGTCAAGCCCGGCCTGCTCTCGGCCGTCGAGATCGACATGAGCGCCGGCATCGCCCGCTTCAACATGACGGGCGCCGAAGACCGCGACGTGATCTGGTTCATCACCGATGCCGAGGGCAATGCCCTGCCCGGCGTGCCGGGCCCCGCCGCCGATGTCGTGCTCAAGCCCGGCCGCTACAAGCTCCGTACACAGATCGATGGCGCCGAGAAGGCTTCCGCCTTCACCATCGAGCCGGGCACGATCAGCGCCATCATCCAGGCGAATTAGCGCGGGATGCGAAAAAGTGGATACCGGTTTTTCGCGAGAATCCCGCGCTACCACATAAGAACTGACCACGTTCATGAGTTTGGATCGTAACGATCCAAACTCATCGTGATCTACAAGCGCGCCAACGCTTCCTCGACCGCGCGATTGGCGCGGATGAAGTTGAGGTCCCGCCCCCGTGCCGCAACGCGCGCGAGTTCGGCCTTCGCCGCGGCGCCGTGCTCGCCGCGCCCGCAGCGGATCAGGATTCGTGCCCGCTCGACGAGATAGTCGGCCCAGGGGAACGGCTCCTTCTCGGTATAATCCGCCAGCGCCTGCGCGAAGCCTTCGGCCGCCTGCCATTCGCCGCGCTCGAGCGACGCGGTCATCATGTGGTTGTTGAAGAACATGTGATTGTGGCTGGGAGCGCCCGATTTGAGGATGGTGCGCGCCTTGGCGATGAAGCCCTGGCGTTCTTCCTCGCTGCCGGCAAGCTCGGCCAGCATGCCGAGCACGATCGGCCCCATGTAGTTGAGCCCGGTTTTCTCGCACAGCCTGTAGGCCCATTCGGCAAAGTGGCGCGCCTCGTCGAGGTTGCCGGCAGCCAGCGCCAGTTCGGCGAAGAACATCTTGCTTTCCGCCTCGAAGCGCTCGGCGCCGAGCGCAATCGCGAGCTCATCGGCTTTCTCGGCATGCGCGCGCGCCACCACCAGTTCATCGGCCTCGAAGCGGCAGAAATAGCTGCAATGATGGGCGATCATAAGCGCCCGGCGGGCGCCGGCGCGCTCGGCAAGCCGGATCGCCTCGCGATTATAGTCATTGGCCTCGCGCCATTCGCCCTTCGACAGGGCCGCGATGGCGCACATCGGCAGGTTGGCGACCTCGGTGCGCCCGAACCCCTCCTTGCGCGCCAGTGCGACGCACCGGGTGAACGCATCATAGGCGCTGAGCATGCGGCCATGGACATAGAAGCCGTCGCCGAGGCCGCCCAATGCGCGGATCTCGGCCTCGACCGATCCGGCCTCGCGCGCGAGATCGAGCGCCTTCTGGTGTTCGGCCAGGCATTCGGCGAGCCTGCCCTGCGGGAACAGCAGGTTGCCCCGCAGGTGATGCGAACGCGACAATTCGAGAAGCAGCTTCTCGCGCTCGGCGATCGTCTCGGCGCGATCGAGCGCGGCGAACGCTTCGCTGAAACGATCGGCGAGCCGCAGGCTCTGCGCGAAGCCGATATTGGCGCGGCAGGCGAGCGCGTCCTCGTTCGCGACCAGCCGCAGCGCCTCCGGCCACACCTCGAGCGATGCCGCGATCTGGCCGGTTTCGAACAGCATCTCGCCGCGCCGTGTCAGGAGTTCGGCCTTGAAGGCACCCTCTTCCGCCAGCGCCAGCGCCCGGGCATTGAGTGCGATCGCCCGGTCATGGTGATAGACCGCCCATTCACCCTGGGCCGCCTCGTCATAGGCCTGTGCCGCTCCCGGGTCCTGCCCCTGGTCGAGATGATCGGCGGCGAGCAGTTTGTCGCGCCCGCGAAACCATTGCGCCGCCTTGACATGCAGCGCGTGGCGCCGTGATTTCGGCAAGGTGCCGTAGGTCGCGTCGCGCACCAGCGCATGAACGAACTCGAAATGCGCTCCACCCGGCCGAATCAGGACGGCGTCGATCAAAGGCTGCATCGGCAAGCCCGCCGCATCCGCCAGATGATCGACTTCGGCCTGGGTAAAACGCTGGCCGAGGACCGATGCGGTCTGCACGGCGCGCCGGTCCGCCTCGCTCAAACGATCGAGACGCGCGACGACCAGGCTCTGGATCGACTGCGGCAGCTTTTCGCCGCCGGCTCCGGTCTTGTGATGAAGAAGCTGCACCAGGAACAGCGGATGGCCGGCAGCCCGCGCCAGCACGTCCTTTACCAGCGTGCTCTGACCTTCGAAAACCTGTTCGGCGAGCCGGCGCGCATCCTTGTCCGACAGCGCCGAGAGATCGAGCGTGGTGAAAGGCGTGGGCGCGGCCCGCATCCGCCAGGCCGCGTCGAGCGGATCGCGTTCCGGCCGTGTCGTGAAGACGAGCAGAATCGGATAGGCCCGCGCCGCGCCGGCCAGCGCCGCCAGAACATCGAGGCCGTCGTCGTCGATCCAATGCAGGTCCTCGATCGCCATGAAGAGCGCGCCGCGCCCAGCCGCGATGCCGGCGATCTTTTCCAGCGTCTCGGCGCGCGCCGCCCCGCGGCCCGCCGCATCGAATGCCTCGAACACGCGCTTGAGCCGCGCCGGCAGCATCAGCCCCATCAGATCGTGGATGAAAGTCTCCTCGCGCTCGCCCAGCCCATTCTCGGCGATGTAGGAGGTGATGCCCGCCACGATCTCCGGCTCGCCCGGCGCCTCGATCGCCAGCAGGGCCTGGGCGACGAGACGGCGAAGCTGTGCCTGACTGCCGCCGCCGAAACTCATGACCGCCGCTGTGAGGCACCGGAAACCGCGCCGCAGCGCCGCGCGCCTCGCCTCTTCCAGAAGGCGCGATTTGCCGATGCCGGCATCGCCGCGAATATGGATGATGCGGCCGCTGGCTTCGCGCCCCGTCATGTCGAGCGCGTAGTCGATCTGCTTCACTTCCGCTTCCCGGCCGACGAAACCCGGGACGCTCAGGTCCGTCTTGGCCTCTTCGTGTTGCGCCAGCTTGAAGACGGGAAGCGGTTCGGCAAAGCCATCGAGCCGATGGCGTCCGAAGTCACTGACCGCGTAGCGATGCGCAATCGCGGCGGCGAGATCGCCCGACAGCAGAATCTCACCCGACTTGGCAAGGTCGCAGAGCCGCGCCGCGAGATTGACCGATGATCCGGTGATCGTATAGGGGCGATGCACATCGCTTCCGGTCGAGGCGGCGAGCACGGTCCCGGCGGCAAGGCCGCAATGGACGTTGATGCGGTCGGACTTGTAGCGGATCGCCAGCGGCGCCAGCCCCTCGCTGATCGCGATCGCCGCGGCAACGGCGCGCTCCGCGTCGTCGCCATGCGCGATCGGTGCGCCGAACACCGCCATGGCGCAATCGCCGATATGCTTGTCGACCGTGCCGCCGAGCCTGACGATCGCGCCGTCGGCTATGGCGAAGAAATCATTGAGCAGCCTTTGCACGTCCTCCGGATCGCGCTCGCCGGAAAGTGCCGTGAAGCCTGACAGGTCGGCGAACAGGACCGTCACCGGCCGCAATTCGCCTTCCGGTGCGCGGGTCTCCGGCACCACCCCGAGCGCTGTGCCGCACTGGCCGCAGAACCGCGCATTCGCCGGGTTTTCCGCGCCACAACCGCGGCACGGGACGGTGAGCGCCGCACCACATCCCGTGCAGAAGCGTTGTCCCGGTTTCACCTCGGTTCCGCAGGATTTGCAAACCATCAATCGCCCAGCCGTGATCGGATCATCCCATTGCCGCGCGGGCGAGCTTACACTTACATGGCGCCAGGAACAGCCATCAATTCATCCGGCAGGGACTGGCCTCGGGCCAGCGGGCCGACTGGCGCAGGGCGGCATCGCCGATCCCGGCGAGGAAGGGCGTGGCCCGCACGGTCTCGAACAGGAGCTTCTCATTGTCTTCGCCGCGATAGGGACGGAAGCGCTCGCCGACATCGCCCTCCCCCTCATCGATATCGAGCAGCAGCGTCGGCGCCGTGCAGCCGGGATCGAAGGCCGGGAGGCTGGCCGACCTCAGCGTGGCGTTTTCGTGCGTGCGCCAATGGACGGTGCGCCTGGCGGCGTCATAGACGATGCTCCACTGCGTGCGCGATGGCTGCGCCACGTCTTCCAGCGTCGCGAAGGCGCGGGCGACCGGATCACCGCCGGGGTCGGACAGGCTCTGCTGGGCGAGGCCAGCGCGCGTGAAGCGGGCGAGCGAGCCGCTGCCGGACGCTTGCGCCGTTCCGGCGGCGACCGCCGCGGCAAAGTCGAGTGAGCGCGCATAGGTGTCGTTAGCCAGCGCCGCATAGGGAAGGCCGGCACCGCGGCGGATGACCGCTTCACCATCGAGAAATTCGACGACCGCGGCGTCGCCCCGGGCATCCATCAGCTTGTAGTGCAGCGTGATCCGGCTTTGGATGCGCACCCTGGCGATGTTCGCCAATGCGTCCTCGACCGAGGCCGAGGTGTCGAGCACATATTGCATCCATTCGGCCACACCGATCGTGGGCCGCTCATCCGGCGCCTCATAGCGCGCCTCGTCGAGCCACATCTGGCTGGTCGCGAGGCCCGCCTCGTTCATGCCGGTCATCGGCGAGTCGCGCCCGAACATGGTGAAGGTTATCGAGGCATAACGCGCATGCCAGCGCGCCGGACGGCCTTGCGTCTCGGACACCTTGTCGAGGCCGTGCTTGTTGATCAGGACAAGGCCCTGTCCGATATGGAAATCGAAATTATAGGCGAGGATAGGTCGCTGCGGATCGGTGAAGGCGACCGTCGTGCAGGCATCGGCGATACCGGGCAGGAGCGACAGGCTGAGGAGCAACAGGAGACGCCGCATCGGTTCTCCTCCTTTCGCGGAAGAGACCAACACTAGCATGCGGCCCCGCTGGCCCGCGTGACCTATCTTGCCAAGTTGACGATGACGACGCCGGCGAGCGCCATGGCGCCGCCGATGATGGCGACGAGGCCCGGCACCTCGCCCAGCCACAGGAAGCCGAGCAGGGTCGAGATCGGCGGCACGCTGTAGAGGAAGTTCGAGGCGCGGCTCGCCGGGAACTTCGACAGCATGACGGAATAGGTCGCATAGGCGATCATGCTGGGCCCAATGCCGAGATAGATCACCGCGAACAGGGCTTCGGCCGAGGCGTGGGGGACCTGGAACGCCGCCGCCGGCATGGCCGGCGACAGGAGCAACGCGCCGATGACGATGTTCCACGCCGCCACCGTGACCGGACGATGCGTCTTGAACAGCGGCTTCTGGGCGATGGTGGTGACGGTATTGCACAGCGCCGCACCGAAGATGAAGAGCGCGCCGATATCGATCCTGAAGCCTTCGCCTTCGCCGAGCGCGATGAGGCCGATGCCGGCGAAGGAGATCGCCGTGCCGAGCCAGGCCTTTGCGCTGAAGGTTTCGTTCAGCAGCAGCATGGCGAAGATCGCGGTGATGATCGGATTGACATTGATGATGAAGGCGGCGGCACCCGCCGACACGGTCAACTCGCCGATATTGAGGAGCACCGTATAGAGGGCGACGAAGAAGATGCCGCCAATGGCGATGCGCCAGATCTCGTGGCCCGTGGGCCAGCCCGGTCGCGTGATCAGGAGATAGAGGGCGGCCGGGAGGCCGGCGATGGCGAAACGGGCGGCGCCGAGTTCGACCGGCCCGAAGGCCTCGAGCCCCGCCCGGATGGCCGGGAAGGCCGAGGCCCAGATGAGGATGGTGACGACGACCGAGGCGATGGCGGTGGCATCGCGCGAGGCGGCGGGGGTCGATGGGGCGGCGTTTAACATGGCCTTCGATGTCGGGCCGAACGAGCTCCTTGACAAACGAAACAATCAACGATGAGCTGTGAGCATGGCTCACAGCTCATCCCTTCTCCCGCCGCTGGACACGCTTCGCGCCTTCGACGCGGCGGCCCGCACCGGCAGCTTCTCGGCCACCGCCGATGCTCTCAACCTCACCCATGGCGCGGTGAGCCGGCAGATCGCCAGGCTCGAACGCTGGTTCGGCCATCGCCTGTTCGACCGCCAGGCGCGTGGCGTGGCGCTCACCCCGGAAGGCCAGCGCCTCTACCTGCGCACCGCCGAAGCGCTGTCGATCATCGCCGACGGATCGGACCGCTGGGTGGAGGCGCGCGGCACGGCGGTGGTGCGGCTCACTTCCATTCCCTCGATCAGCGGCCTATGGCTGATGCAGCGCCTCGCCACCTTCGAGGACGGCGACCCGCCGCTGCGCATCGAGCTCACGGTCGAGCATCGCCATGCCGATCTCGAGACCGAGGGCGGCGATCTCGCCATTCGCTGCGGCCGCGGCCGCGTCCCCGGGCGCATCTCGGTCCAGCTCTTCGAGGAACTCTGTTATCCGATCGCCTCCCCGGCACTCGCCCGGCGCATCGGCGAGGGCGCGCCCGAGCGCCTGCTCGGCTACCCACTCATCCACGATTCCGATGCATCCGCCTGGCGCGCCTGGTTCTCGACCCAGAACATCGACTACAAGCCCCGCCCGCAGGACCGCCGTTTCGAGGACTACAATCTGGTGCTCGATGCCGCCGCACACGGCCTTGGCATCGCCCTCGCCCGGCCGCCCATGATCGAGGGCTCGCATCATCAAGATCGCTTCGCGCAGGTCGACGCACATCGGGTGAAGAACCCGGTCTCCTACTGGCTCGACCGGCCGCAGCGCAAGCCGCGATCGTCGGCCATCACCCTGGCCCGGCGGATCATGAAGGAGGCCAGCGTCACACCCTCCATCGCGGAAAACTTCCTCACTGCGGCGAGTTAGTCCACCAGCTTAAGGTACTGGATGAAGAACTGTCGCTATGCCGAGCGGTCGCGTTTCACATCCGGCGGAGTCGCTTCCTCGGTGAGAAGCCGGACCACCTCGTCGAGCTTCAGCGACTGCTGGGCCTGCGAGCCGAGACGACGGACATTCAGCGTGCCCTCCTCCATCTCGCGCTTGCCGGCAACGAGGATGACCGGGATCTTCGCCACCGAGTGCTCGCGCACCTTGTAGTTGATCTTCTCGTTGCGCAGGTCCGTCTCGACCCGCAATCCGGCGCGCGCCAGCTCGCGCCTGACCTTCTCGGCATAGTCGTCCGCATCCGAGACGATGGTGGTGACCACCGCCTGGATCGGCGCCAGCCAGAGCGGGAAATGCCCGGCGAAATTCTCGATGAGGATGCCGAGGAAACGCTCCATCGAGCCGCAGATGGCCCGGTGCACCATGACCGGCATCTTCTTCTGCCCGTCGGCATCGACAAAGAAAGCGCCGAAACGCTCCGGCAGGTTGAAATCGACCTGGGTGGTGCCGCACTGCCATTCGCGCCCGATCGCATCGCGCAGCGTATACTCGAATTTAGGCCCGTAGAACGTGCCCTCGCCCGGATTGACGCCGGTCTTGATGCGCCCGCCCGATTCCCGCGCGATCTTGTCGAGGACGCGGCTCAGCACATCCTCGGCGTGATCCCACATGGCATCGGTGCCGACGCGTTTCTCAGGCCGCGTGGCGAGCTTCACCATCACCTCCTCGAAGCCGAAATCGGCATAGACCGAGAGGATCAGCTCGTTGATCTTGATGCATTCGTTGGCGAGCTGGTCCTCGGTGCAGAACACATGCGCATCGTCCTGCGTGAAACCGCGCACCCGCATGAGGCCATGCAGCGCGCCGGAGGGCTCGTAGCGGTGCACCGCGCCGAATTCCGCAAGCCTGATAGGCAGATCGCGATAAGACTTGAGACCGTGCTTGAAGATCTGAATAT
>CAZICN010000116.1:10436-11793 GCA_964537655.1 uncultured Aestuariivirga sp. | reverse complement strand
GGCGCCGAGATAGACGCCCATCGACAGCACCGAACCTTCGCGCACCACTACGCCTTCGGCGACTTCGGCACGGGCGCCGATGAAGCAATTGTCCTCGATGATGACAGGGCCGGCCTGCAGCGGCTCAAGCACGCCGCCGATGCCGGCGCCGCCCGAGATGTGGCAGTTCTTCCCGATCTGCGCGCAGGAGCCGACCGTCGCCCAGGTATCCACCATGGTGCCGGAATCGACATAGGCGCCGAGATTGACGAAGGACGGCATCAGCACCACGCCCGGCGCGATATAGGCGGAGCGGCGCACGACACAGCCCGGCACGGCGCGGAAGCCCGCCTTGCGGTACTGCGTGGCGGTCCAGCCGTCGAACTTGGAGGGCACCTTGTCCCACCACTTGGCCTTGCCGGGAGCGCCGCCGATCAGCGTCATGTCGTTGAGGCGGAAGGAGAGCAGCACGGCCTTCTTGAGCCATTGATTGACGACCCACTGGCCGTCCTTCTTCTCGGCGACGCGCGCCTTGCCCTGGTCGAGCTGCAGGAGCGCCTGATCCACCGCCTTGCGGACGGCGCCCTTGGTCTTCGGCGAAATCCTGTCGCGCTCGTCCCAGGCGGTTTCGATGGTGGATTTGAGGTCGGCCATGATGTTCTCCCGAATGGGCGTGGACACTAGCGCGGGGTGTTTCGAAGTCAATTGCGATCGGCGGCCAGTTGAGCGAGGAAAGCGGCAAGATCGCCGGTCACGTGATGGACATGCGCCTCGCCCGCCCCGCCATGCAGCCGGTTCAGATGCTCGGCATCCTTGTTGTCGGGGGACGTCACCAGCACCGTGGTCATGCCGAGCTCATGCGGGGCTTCCAGGTTGCGGGCGATGTCCTCGAACATCGCCGAGCGGCCGGGATCGATGCCCGTCTCGGCAATGAACTTGCGGTAGGGGCCAATGGCGGGCTTGGGGATGAAGTCGGAATGGACGATGTCGAAGATGTCGCCGAAATGGTGGGTGACGCCGATCCGGGCCAGCACCTTTCGGGCATGAGCGACGGTGCCGTTGGTGAAGATGAGCTTGCGGCCGGGCAGCGCGTGCAGGGCATGATCGAGCGCCTGGTTGGCTATGACCGGCGAATGATCGATGTCGTGCACATAATCGAGGAAGTCGTCCGGCACCACCTGGTGCTCGGTCATGAGACCGCGCAAGGTCGTGCCATACTCGTAGAAATAGGCCTTCTGGATGCGCTTCGCCTCGACGGCGTCGATGCCCAGCAGATTGGACACGAAGGCGCCGATCCTGACGTCGATCTGGTCGAACAGCCGGCAGCTCGCCGGATAGAGCGTGTTGTCGAGGTCGAACACCCAGGTGTCGATATGGG
>CAZICN010000116.1:0-10426 GCA_964537655.1 uncultured Aestuariivirga sp. | reverse complement strand
CGGCGACAGACGCCTCGCGCCAGGTTCGCGTCTTCAGATCGAAGATCCAGGTGTCGATATGAGTGAAGCCTCGCACGTTCAAATACCCTCCCAGTTTCCCCTTCTCCCGCTTGCGGGAGAGGGGAGAAATCGGATAGGCACGCGCATCACTCACACACCCGAGCGCGACACGCGGGTGCCGACGCCATGCGGGGTGAAGAGCTCGAGCAAAACGCTATGCGGCACCCGGCCATCGAGAATGATGACGCCCTCGACGCCCGATTCGACCACCGACACGCAGCTTTCGATCTTGGGGATCATGCCGCCGGTGATCGTGCCCTCGGCGATGAGCTTCGGGATGCCGGCCAGCGTGAGTTCGTGGATGAGCTCCTTGTTCTTGTCGAGGACACCCGCGACATCGGTCAGAAGCAGGAGGCGCTTGGCATGCAAGGCGGTTGCGATGGCGCCGGCGGCCGTGTCGGCATTCACGTTATAGCTTTCGCCATCCATGCCGACGCCGACCGGAGCAATGACGGGAATGGCGTCGCTCTTGATGATGGTCGAGAGGATCTCGGTATTGACGCGATGCGGCTCGCCGACATAGCCGAAATCGATCTTTTCGGGCTTCCCGGTCTCGGCATTCATCTTGGTCTTGGTGAAGCGCTCGGCGATCAGCAGATTGCCGTCCTTGCCGGAGATGCCGACGGCGCGCCCGCCAGCCGCCTGGATCAGGCCGACGATCGACTTGTTGATCGAGCCGGCCAGCACCATCTCGACGACTTCCATCGTCTCCTTGTCGGTGACGCGCAGGCCCTCGCGGAACTCAGACTTGACCTGGAGCTTGTCGAGCAGGCGGTTGATCTGCGGTCCACCGCCATGCACCACCACCGGGTGGATGCCGCACAGCTTCAGCATCACCATGTCGCGGGCGAATTTGCGCGCGAGTTCGGGATCGACCATCGCGTGGCCGCCGTACTTCACCACCACGACCTGGTCGTCATAGCGCTGCAGGAACGGCAGGGCCTCGGAGAGAATGCGGGCCGTCTCGGTCGAGGATATTTCGGACATGGCTCGGGTGTCCCAGGTTAAAGACGCAAGCGCTTATACTTCAATTATTCGCGCTCACAAGTCCTGCGATCTCGGCGCGCAGTTCCGGAAATCCGCGCCCTGTCTGGCTCGAGGTCAGATGCACCTGCGGAAAGGCGGCCGGACGCTTCTTGACGATGGCGCGGGTCTTTTCCAGCAGCGCCGTTTCGTCGCGGGCCAGTATCTTGTCGGCCTTGGTCAGCACCAGTTGAAAGGTGACCGCGCTCTCGTCCAGAAGCCTGAACATCTCTTCATCGGTAGCCGTCACGCCATGGCGGGCGTCGATCATCACGAAGACGCGGGTGAGGCCGACCCTGCCGCGGAGATAGGTCTTGAGCAACCCCTGCCACTGCTTCACCTCGGCCTTGGGCGCCTTGGCGTAGCCATAGCCCGGCATGTCGACGAGCGTAAGCTTGCCGGCGATATCGAAGAAGTTCAATTCGCGCGTGCGGCCAGGCGTGTTGGAGGCGCGCGCCAGTTCCTTGTGGCCGGTCAGCGCGTTAATGAGCGAGGATTTGCCGGCATTGGAGCGCCCGGCAAAGGCGATCTCGGTGCCCCGGACCTGCGGCAGCTGATCGGGTTTCGCCACACCCATGACGAAAGAGGCAGACCCTGCGAAGAGGAGCCTGCCCCGTTCAAGCTGGTCAGCTGCCCAGTCCGCCGTCACCCGGTACTGCTCTTGCGCTTGAGAAAGGGCAGGCTGTTGCGAATGTTGCCGAAGAAGTTCACCTCGACCCCCTGGCGCTTCATGATGTAGCCCTGCTGCAGGATGGACAGGAAGTTGTTCCACGCCCAGTAGATCACCAGGCCGGCCGGGAAAGAGGCGAGCATGAAGGTAAAGAGCAGCGGCATCCAGTTGAAGAGTTGGGCCTGGATCGGATCCGGCGGCGTCGGGTTGAGACGCATCTGCAGCCACATGGTGATACCCATGATGATCGGCCAGACGCCGAGCATCAGATAGGGACCGAAGAACGGCACCGTCGAGGGGTCCCACGGGATGAGGCCGAACAGGTTGAACAGGCTCGTCGGGTCATGGGTCGAGAGGTCCCTGATCCAGCCGAAGAACGGCGCATGGCGCAATTCGATGGTGACGTAGATCACCTTGTAGAGGGCGAAGAATACCGGGATGGCGATGAGGATCGGCAGACAGCCCGACAAGGGCGAGACTTTTTCGCGCTTGTAGAGCGCCATCATCTCCTGCTGCTGCTTCATGCGGTCGTCGGGATGCAGCTGCTTGATCTTCTCCATCTCGGGTTGCAGCTTCTTCATCTTGCTCATCGACTCATAGGACTTGTTCTGCAGCGGGAAGAACAAGAGCTTGACGATGACGGTGACGATGAGGATGGCGACGCCGAAATTGCCGACATAGGACTTGATGAACTCGAGCAGCCAGAAGAGTGGCTTGGTCAGGTACCAGAACCAGCCCCAGTCGACCATGAGATCGAAATTGTCGAGCTTGTATTTCTCGCCGATGGCGTTGATCTTCTGCACCACCTTGGCGCCGGCGAACAGCCGGTCCTGATAGGAGCCGATGCCGCCGGCGGGAACGGTGATGGCATTCTTACCGAGATAGTCGCTCTGATAGACGTCGGCGCCATTTTCGGTGACATGCTGGAAGCTCGCCGTGATGGCGGTGGCCTGATCGGGAATGAGCGCGGTCGCCCAGTATTTGTCGGTGAAGCCGAGCCAGCCGCTGTTCGCGTCCTTGGTGATCTTCTTCTCGTCGGCCCGTTCCGCGCCCTTCAGTTCCGAATAGTGGATCTCCTGCAGCACGCCATCGAGGACGCCGAGCAATCCCTCGAACAGCACATAGATGCCGTCGACCTTGGGCGTGCCCTGGCGCTGCAGGCGGGCATAGGGAACGAGCGAGACGGGACCGGCGCTCTTGTTGGTGACATCCTGCTTGACGGTGAAGAGATAGTCGTCGTCGACCGAGATGGTGCGCGCGAAGGTCAGGCCCTCGCCATTGTCCCAGGTGAGGGTGACGGGCTTGCCGGGCGCCAGCACCGCATCGGCCGGCGCCTGCCATTCGGTCTTCGGCGTCGGCAGCTTGGCCGTGGTCCCGGCCGCGGCGACGAAGCCTTGCTCGGCGAAATAGCCATGCGGCGCGCCCAGCGGATTGAGGAGCGCGATCTCGGGGCTCTGCGGGTTCACCGTCTCGCGATAGTTCTTGAGTTTGATGTCATCGAACTGGGCGCCGACCAGATTGATGGTGCCGTCGATGACCGGCGTGTCGATCTTGATGCGCTTGCCCGAGGCGAGCGCCTGCTCGCGCGTGACCGTCGGCGTCTGCTGGGTGCCGGGAACGGTGGCGCCCGGCTGCGCCTGCGGATTGGTCGCCGGCTGGCTCTGGCCCGCGGTCTGGCTCTCGAGCTTCTGCTGCGTCGGTGCTGCATAGAAATACTGCCAGCCGAAGATGATCAGCATCGACAGGACGATGGCGAGAATGAAGTTCTTGTTGTCGTGCTGCATGGGCAGTTTCACCGGTTGGCGGAATGTCCGCCGCTATGCAGCCTGTTCAAGGCTGTCCTAATGTCGTTTTGAAGGCTTGAAAACGGCCGTTCGAGGCCAGCGGCCCTGCCGATCAGCACATAATCATGGCCCGGTTCAGCGAGCGCAGGCAAGGTCAGGCGTGCCGCTTCGCGCAGGCGCCGCTTGATCCGGTTGCGGGTCACGGCATGCCCAAGCTTCTTCGTCACGGTGAAACCAGCCCGCGCCGGTCTCTCGTCCTTGCGGTCGCGCATCTGTACGACCACACCCTTGGCGGCAAAGGAATTCGCCTTCGCGGCGGCGAGGAAATCCTGCCGCTTCACGATGCGTTGAACTGTCTGGTTGGGGCTCAATGCCCCGCCCGCTTAAGCGGACAGCCGCTTGCGGCCTTGCGACCGGCGGCGCGCGATCACCTTGCGGCCTCCCGTCGTGGCCATGCGGGCACGAAAGCCATGGCGGCGCTTGCGGACAAGCTTCGAGGGTTGAAAAGTGCGCTTCACAATCGTTCTCCGTCGTCATCCCCCCATTTTGGCGCTCAATCCGCGAACCGGGCAGCCGGCCCGGAGGGCGCCGCGAGGGGGCAATCTCACTCGCTTCAGGAATGGCGCGGCATATAGGGTGAAAGGCCCGGCAAAGTCAATCTTTGACGGAACTTGCCCCACAGGCGCTGACCGATACCTCCCCTGTTCCGCCGGCGGCTTCAGGGAAAGAACAGGAATTTACAGGGAATAACAGGGAATTTTCGTGAAAAAAATATCGCCTCCAGTTATTTCAAGGGCTTAGCGCCCGGTGAAGGCCAGGAACAGGGAATTTCACCCCGCGGCCCGGCAAGCTCTCGAACATACATAGAACAAACCGCCCAAATCGAGAAGCGGGATCGGCGCGCAGGCCCGATTAACGGGATGCGGCTTGAGCGCTTTGTCCGCCGGAGGCCAGATGATAATGTCCCGCCCGCCATGACGGACACGCCCCCCAAAGCGGCAGCCCAGACGCCGAGCCTCGTTCACGGGCTGTCGGGCAAGCTCCTGCTTCTCACCCTTCTCTTCGTGATGCTGGGCGAAATCCTGATCTTCCTGCCCTCGATCGCCAATTTCCGCCTGAACTGGCTGAAGAACCGGGTGGCCCAGGCCGAGATCGCGGCCCTCGCCGTCGAGGCGGCGCCCGACAAGATGCTGTCGGAAGACCTCAGGACCGAGCTCCTCGCCGGCGCCGGCGTCCTCGTCGTCTCGCTGAAGAAGGGCGATTCGCGCCAGCTCATCCTGCGCAGCGACAGCTACGACATGATCGACGAGAGCTTCGACTTGCGCGAAACCAACATGCTGCCCTCGGTCGTCGATGCCTTCAACGCGCTCACCGCCGGCAATGGCCGCATCATCGGCGTCACCGACATTCCGCCCAACCTGTCGGGCGAGGTGATCGACGTGGCGCTCGAGGAAGCGCCGCTGCGTGACGCGATGTTCCGCTATGCGCTCAACATCTTCCTCCTGTCGCTGTTCCTTTCGGCCCTCGTCGGCGGCCTCGTCTTCCTGGCGCTCCACCAGGTGCTGGTGAAGCCGATGCGCCGGCTCTCCGCCAACATGCAGGCCTTCGGCTCAGGGCCGGAAAATCCCGAGCGCATCATCCAGCCCTCGGGGCGCAGCGACGAGATCGGTATCGCCGAGCGCGAATTGCACGACATGCAGGTCGAGCTCTCATCGCTCCTCAACCAGAAGAACCGGCTGGCGGCGCTCGGCCTCGCGGTGAGCAAGGTGAGCCACGACCTGCGCAACATGCTGTCCTCGGCGCATCTCATATCCGACCGCCTGTCGATGGTCACCGATCCGACGGTGCAGAAATTCGCGCCCAAGCTCATCGCCTCGCTCGACCGGGCGATCTCGCTGTGCGTGCAGACGCTCAAATATGGCCGGGCCGAGGAAGCGCTGCCGCGGCGCGAGAAATTCATGCTCGGCCTGCTGGTCGACGAGGTGATCGAGAGCATCGCGGTCGACGCCTCGAATCGCATCGTGCTCTACAACAACGTGCCGCAGAACCTCTCCGCCGACGCCGACCGCGACCAGCTGTTCCGCGTCCTGACCAACCTGGTGCGCAACGCGGCGGAGGCGATCGAGCAGCGCGAAAACGAAGGCCCCGATGCCCGGGAGGGCACCATCACGCTGAAGGCCTGGCGCGAGGGAACGGTCGTCACGCTTTCCGTCACCGACAACGGGCCCGGCATTGCCGATCATGTGAAGGGCAGGCTGTTCGAGGCCTTCCAGAGCTCGACACGGGCGGGCGGCACCGGCCTTGGCCTCACCATCGCCGCCGATCTGGTGCGCGCCCATGGCGGGCAATTGTGGCTGACCTCGACCGGGCCCGACGGCACGAGCTTCATGATGACGCTGCCCGACCGGATCAGCGAATTGCGCTCAGGCAAGCGCGGCGAGCGCAGGTCCGCCCTTGACGGCTAGATCGGACGACATACGCCCGGGCCCGCGCAATCTCATCACCGATGTCGCGGGGCTCAAGGTCGGCAATGCGGAAAACTGGCTGGCGCTCACCGGCACGACGGTGATCCTGCCCGAGGCGCCGGCGGTCGCCGCGGTCGAGATCGGCGGCGGGGCGCCCGGCAGCCGCGAGACGGCGGCGCTCGATCCCGCCAATCTGGTCGAGCATGTTCACGCGATCGTGCTGTCCGGCGGATCGGTCTTCGGCCTCGACGCGGCGGGAAGCGTCACCATCGACCTGGCGCGGCGCGGCGTCGGCTACACATTCGGGGCGCAGCCGGTGCCCTGCCCGGTCGTGCCCTCTGCCATCCTGTTCGACATCATGAATGGCGGCGCTAAATGGCCGGACGATGAGCCCCCCTATCGCGATCTCGGCCACGCGGCGCTCGCGGCGGCGAAAGTGGAGTTCGATCTCGGCAACAGGGGGGCCGGCCTCGGCGCCATTGCCGGGCGGCTCAAGGGCGGGCTCGGCAGCGCCTCGACGCGCTGGCGCGATTTCACGGTCGGCGCCCTCGTCGCCGTCAACTCGGTCGGCTCCTGCGTCATACCGGGAACGGCGAGACTGTGGGCGCGCGACCTGGCGCTCGGCAGCGAGATGGGACCAGATCAGACACGCGACGGCGCCCTGCCCCAGGCGCCGCCGCTCCATGACAGCAAGTTTGACCCCCATCCCGGCCAGAACACCACGCTCGCCGTGGTGGCGACGGATGCGACGCTCTCGCGCATGGAGGCGAAGAGATTCGCCATCATGGCGCGGGACGGGCTGGGGCGCGCCATCCGCCCGATCCACACGCCCTTCGACGGCGACACGGTCTTCGCGCTCTCGACCGGCAAGAAGGCGCTGCCGGAGCAGCGCCAGCTGGCGCTCGCGGCCCTGGGCGGCATCGCCGCCGACACGCTGACGCGCGCGGTCGGTCGGGCGCTATGGGCGGCGGAAACCGCCGGCGGGCGTCCGAGCTATCGGGGCAAGTACCGGCTGTGACAATTCAGACAGCACAACATGCTTCACTTCGCCGACAGGCGCATGAGCCAGAGCGCGACGGGCAGCAGCAGGATGGGGAGCCCGTAGCTCACAGCAAGCGCCAGGATCGGCCGGTCGGCCCAGCCGGCGCCGATGGCGGCGAAAGCGAATGACGTGGGCACGCTGCCGATCGTCAGCGCGGTGATGAATTTTCGCATCGGCATGCCGGCCAGCCCGGCGAGAAAGACCGCGGCTTCCGGAATGCTGTAGGGAAGGCTGCGGGTGAGGACGATGGCCCAGACTCCGTTCCGCTCGAACCCATGCTCCATCCGGCGCAGGGAGCGTCCGCCGAAGCGTCGCGCGAGACGCCGCGCCGAGGTGAACATCAGCCCGTAGCCCAGAAGCCCACTCGCGATCAGGCCGAGGCTGCCCAGCAGGCCGCCGAGCAGCGTGCCATAGAGGATGCCGAGGGCGGCAATCACCGAAGTCTGCGGGACCGGCAACACCAGATCGGCGCAGATGAGGAGAATGCCCACGGCCCATGCCCAATCGTCATATTGCCGGAGCATCAGAACGGCATCGCCGGCTTCCTGCGGAGTCGGGATCGTCCAGGAGGCGAGCACGAGCGGCAGAATGCCGATCCCCATCAGGCCTGATCTCACATGAGTCTCCGATATGCGAAATCTTCCTCCCCGCGCTCCGCGCGGCGGAGGGAGAATTGCAGCATGAGTGTATTGAAGAGACGACTTCTTCTAAATTCATCCCGCGCTGGTGTCCCGAACTCCAAAGTTCGCATGCTCAAACCCTGATCAAGACATTGTTTGCGAGACGGTGTTGTCGGGCCGCTACAGCCAGCGGCGCACGCGGGCCTTGTAGTCGCGATAGGCGTCGCCGAACCGCCGGTCCAGATAAGCCTCTTCGCGTGCGACGACGCCGTAGCGGATCGCGGCCGCGAGCGGCGGCAGCAGCATGAGGATCCACGGGCTCTCAGCCGCGATGCCGATCCCGCCATAGATGAGAAACATGCCGACATAGATGGGATTGCGGGTCAGGCCGTGAATGCCCGTCGTCACCAGCGCCGAAGTGGGCCTGATCGAGCGCACCGGCGTCCCGGCCCGGCCGAAGTTGCGCATGCCGGAGGCAGCGAGCGCCAGGCCGATCACGATCAGTGCCCCGCCGATGATCCAGGGGGCCGGGCCGGTCCCCGAAACATCGAACGGCACAGGCAGCAGCCGATCCGCGATGAAGCCGGCCAGAAGCGCGCCGAGGAAAATGAGCGGCGGGCGGGCGATGAGTTTCGGGGTTTCCGTCTCGGTCAGCGGTTGTCCCGTCGATTCCATGGTTTTCTCCCGTGGATGCTGCCGTTTACGCGGCAGGCGCATAATTTGAAAATGACAACTTAGGTGTCATCTTCTCATATTGACAATAAAGGTGTCAACTGGAAAATCCCTCCAGCGAAGGAATCAGCGGCGATGGCATCGAACAGCAAGGCAGAGGCGATCACCGAGCTGATGCTCGAAGTGGCCCAGTGTTTCTTCCGGATCAGGGCACTCGGCCAGAAGACCGGCCTCATCACCAGCTGGGGCGGCGGCGCCTTCGGCTTCATCCGCAGCCTCGCACTGCTGGGTCCCCTGACCGTGCCGCAGATCGCCGAGATGCGCCCCACCAGCCGTCAGCGGATGCAGCGGCTGGCGGACGAACTCGCGGCCGCGGGGATCGTCACCTTCATCGACAACCCGAAGCACCGGCGCTCGAAGCTCGTGCAGCTCACCCCCAAGGGCGAGGCGCATTATCGCGAGCTCAATGCCAGGCTCCTCGCGGTCGCCGCCACCATGGGCGCAGCACTCGGCGAACCGGACATCCGCAAGACGACCGAGATCGTGCGGCGGCTGAGCGGCGATGTGAAAGCGCGCTCCGAGTAGCGCGCCGGTCCGGCTCCGGCACAACGAGCGGCTTGAAGAATCACAGGCGCCCCGTCCATATCCGCGCCCTTGTTCATCTATAGTGCCGTATCCAGTTGACGAGGTGTTTCTTGCTTTCTTCCATCCAGGCGCGCATCGCCGAAGAACTCAAGGTCCGGGAGCAGCAGGTCCAGGCCGCGATCGACCTCATCGATGGCGGCGCCACCGTGCCTTTCATCGCACGCTATCGCAAGGAAGCCACCGGATCGCTCGACGACGCGCAGTTGCGCCTGCTCGATGAGCGCCTGCGCTATCTGCGCGAGCTGGAGGAGCGGCGCAAGGTCATCCTTGACTCGGTGCGCGAGCAAGGCAAGCTCGACGCGGCGCTGGAAGCCCAGATCATGGCGGCCGACAGCAAGGGCCGGCTCGAGGACATCTATCTCCCCTACAAGCCGAAGCGCCGTACCAAGGCCGAGATCGCCCGGGAAGCGGGATTGGCACCGCTGGCCGACCTCCTGCTGAACGCCCCCCGCAACGATCCCAAGATCGCCGCCGAGCCCTTCGTCTCGCCCGAGAAGAACATCGCCGATGTGGCGGCGGCACTGGAGGGGGCGCGTGCCATCCTCATCGAGCGTTTTGCCGAGAATGCCGATCTCATCGGCAGCCTGCGCGAGGAGCTGTGGGCGAATGCACGCCTCAGATCCGAATTGCGCGAGGGCAAGGCGGAAGCGGGCGCCAAGTTCAGCGACTATTTCGCGTTCTCGGAAGCCCTGACCAAGATGCCGTCGCACCGCGTGCTGGCGCTGTTCCGCGGCGAGCGCGAGGACGTGCTGAGCCTGATGGTCGAGCCCGACGATCCGGCGACGCGGCCCACGGTCAGCACCTATGAGCAGCGCATCATGCGCGTCTACGGCATCACCGACCAGGGCCGGCCGGGCGACAAATGGCTCGCCGAGACGGTGCGCTGGGCGTGGCGCACCAAGATCTTCATCACGCTGTCGATCGATTTGCGCCTGCGGCTGTGGGCGGGAGCCGAGGAAGAGGCGGTGCGCGTCTTCGCGTCGAACCTGCGCGACCTGCTGCTCGCGGCACCTGCGGGCGCCCGTCCGACGCTCGGCCTCGATCCGGGCTTTCGCACCGGCGTCAAGGTGGCGGTGGTCGATGCCACCGGCAAGGTGGTGGCGACAACGGCGATATTCCCGCATGAGCCGCAGCGGCGCTGGGACGAGGCGCTCGCCATCCTTGGGAAGCTGGTGCTCGAGCACAAGGTCGAGTTGATCGCCATCGGCAACGGCACCGCCTCGCGCGAGACCGACAAGCTCGCAGCCGAGCTGGTGAAGCGGCTGGCGAACCCAAAGCTCAACAAGGTCGTCGTGTCGGAAGCGGGCGCTTCGGTCTATTCGGCCTCGGCCTATGCGTCGGAGGAGCTTCCCGGTCTCGATGTCACGCTGCGGGGTGCGGTGTCGATCGCGCGCCGGCTGCAAGACCCGCTGGCGGAGCTCGTCAAGATCGATCCCAAGTCGATC
>CAZICN010000115.1:0-11834 GCA_964537655.1 uncultured Aestuariivirga sp. | reverse complement strand
CGCGAGAGCGCCGGCGTCCCGGATGAGGTTCATGCGGCCGCCGATGCCCGCCTCCTCATTCCCATGCGGCCTGGCCTGCGCTCGCTCAATGTGGCGGTCGCCTGCGCCATGATCACCGGCGAGGCGCTCAGGCAGCTTTCGGCTTTCCCCACGGCATAGAGGTGTGTCGAGAAATCGCTTTGTCATTTGCACCCGCTTTCGCCAGACTCCGCCCATGACCTCTTCTCTTGAGCATCGCAAGGCGGCGGCCAGCGCCTGGTTCGAAAACCTTCGCGATCAGATCTGCGCCGAATTCGAAAGGCTCGAAGACGAGCTGGGCGGCGATAACCCGCCCGGCCGGTTCATCCGCAAGGACTGGACCCGCAGGGATCACGCCGGCGCAGAAGGTGGCGGCGGGGTCATGTCGATGCTCCATGGCCGCCTCTTCGAGAAGGCCGGCATCCACTGCTCGACCGTCCATGGCGAATTCTCGCCCGAGTTCAGAAAGCAGATACCGGGGGCCGATGAGGACCCGCGCTTCTGGGCGTCGGGCATCTCGCTGATCGCCCATCCGCGCAACCCCTTCGTGCCCACCGTCCACATGAACACGCGCATGGTGGTGACATCGAAAGCCTGGTTCGGCGGCGGCGCCGATCTCACGCCGATGCTCGACCGCAGGCGCATCCAGGACCATGCCGACAGCATCGCCTTCCACCAGGCGATGAAACATGCCTGCGATGCGCACAAGGTCGCCGATCACGCGAAATACAGGAAATGGTGTGACGACTATTTCTTCCTGCCGCACCGCCAGGAGCCGCGCGGCATTGGCGGCATCTTCTTCGACTATCTCGATTCAGGCGCTTGGGAAGCCGATTTCGCTTTCGTGCGGGAGGTGGGCCTGGCCTTTCACGCCGCCTACCCGCCGATCGTTCGCGCCAATATGAAAGAGTCCTGGACGGAGACCGACCGCGACGAGCAGCTCATCCGCCGCGGCCGCTATGTCGAGTTCAACCTGCTGCATGACCGCGGCACTATTTTCGGCCTCAAGACCGGCGGCAATGTCGAGTCCATCCTCTCGTCGCTGCCGCCCGAAGTGAAATGGCCTTGAGCGGCATTGCGCGCACTCACGGCGCCGGCTTGACGGGATCGGCGTTCCACATGTCCCGATAAAGGCGCCAGACGCCGTCTGCCTCCTTCTTCCAGACGACGATGTACTTCCCGCTTGCGGTTGCACGCCCGCCGCCCTTGTCAGGCGCCGAATAGGAGAGTTCGCCGACTTCGAAGGCAAGATCGCCGCTGCCTTGGACCTCGATGGCCCTCAAACTGAGATCTTTGAGGCCGGCATCGATCGCGCCCTTCCAGAATTTCTGGATATTGCCGCGCCCATCGACGCGCGCCGCGTCGGGCGGCAGCAGGGCGCCATCCATCGCATAGTGGCCGGCGACGACGGCGGCATCTCCCTTGTTGAAGGCCTCGACGAAGGTAGCGAGTGCGGCCTCGATCTCATCGCGCGGCGATGCGGCCTTGGCCTGTGTGCTTGCGACTGCAAGCGCGCAGGCCAGGGCGATTATTGTCCATCTGGTCATGTTCACGTCTCCTCGTTTCCCGGACCGCGACGGCATCATACATCTCTCGTCCCGGCCCGGGAGAACGCCGTTCTTCCCCGCCACCCGCGCCGCCGCTAAGATCGACCGCAGGACAGGAGGGGAGCAGCCCATGGATCTGCGCAACGGCTTCGACATCAAGCGCTATATCAGGACGATCCCCGACTATCCGAAGAAGGGTATCCTGTTCCGCGATATCACCACCCTCCTCGCCAATTTGCACGCCTTCCGCGCCGCGGTCGATGAACTGGCCTGGCCGTTCCTTAAAGGCGGCATCGACTATGTCGCCGGCATCGAGGCGCGGGGCTTCATCCTGGGCGGAGCGGTGGCGCATGTGCTTGGCCGCGGCTTTGTGCCCATCCGCAAGAAGGTCAAGCTGCCTTACCGTGTGATCGGCCAGGACTATGCGCTCGAATACGGCGTCGATACGATCGAGATCCATGCCGATGCCATCAGCAAGGGAGACCGCATCCTCCTCATCGACGATCTGGTGGCGACGGGCGGAACCGCCAATGCAGCCATCGACCTCATTCGCAAATCGGGCGGCGAAGTGGTGGCGGCCGCCTTCGTCATCGACCTTCCCGATATCGGCGGCAGTAGGCTCTTGCGCGACAAGGGCGTCAAGATCCATACGCTGGTATCGTTCGAGGGGCATTAGCCTCCCTTCTCCATTTCGCAAAGCCCTGCAGGATTGGCGCGGCTGGCATGCCGATCCATTTGAGGCTCGGCGGCTCATTTCCATGTAAGCGGAAAGAATGACCGAGACCGCCGCCGCCAGAACGCCTGCCACGGCGCCGTCGCTGCCATGGTCGGGCTATGCCTTCACGGCGCTGGGGGCGGCGCTGTTTTCCTCCAAGGCCATCTTCATCAAGCTCGCCTATCTGGAGAAGTCCGACGCTGCCCTGATGCTCGCATTGCGCATGATGATGTCCTTGCCCTTCTTTGTCGCCGTCGGCCTCTATGCGCTTTATCTCCACCGCCGCGCGGGACACCCCTATCCCAGCCGGCGCATCGTCGCCCTGGCCTGCTTCAACGGCTTCATCGGCTATTACATTGCCGCCTATCTCGACTTCGCCGGGCTCACATATATCACTGCACAGCTCGAACGGCTGGTGCTGTTCACCTATCCGGTTTTCGTGATGCTGCTGGGTTGGCTGTTCTTCAAAGGGCGCATCACCCTGCGCGGACTGATTGGCGCCGCCATCACCTATTCCGGCCTGGCGCTGATCTTCTCGAGCGGCCTGTCCACCGACGGCTGGAACACCGCTATCGGAACGATCCTCGTCCTGGGCGCAGCCCTCGCCTTCGCGCTCTATCAGCTCATGGCCAAGAATCTCATCTCGACCCTCGGCAGCACGCTTTTCACCGCCATCGCCATGTCATCGGCCGGGGCGGCGAGCCTCGTTCATTATGCGATCACCTCGCACGGTGTAGGCCCGGCCGTGTCGTGGAACTATGTGATGCTGGTGGCCGGCTGCGCCATCTTCGCCACCGTGCTCCCCTCCTTCTTCATCAATGCGGGTCTCGGACGCATCACGCCGCAGGCCTCCTCGATGATTTCGACCATCTCGCCGCTCGTCACCATCATCCTGGCGGTGATCTTCCTTGACGAGACCTTCACCTTCATCGACGCCATCGGCACCCTGCTCATCGTCCTTGGCGTCGGCTTCTATGCCTGGTCGGACGCGCGCGCACCGAAGGCTCCCGCCGAGACCTGATCCCCCACATCACGATATCAACGGCCGAACTCTCTTCCAGAACACGTCATACGTCGCTATTGACGTTTTGTACGCAATAAACGTACTTTGACATGTGATCGCGAATGGAGTTCCAGCTATGCCGACAATCATTGCCAATGGCAGACAAGTCCCGGTCGGTGACAGGGAAACTTCCGAGCAACTGGCCCAGGCGATTCTCAATAGAGCGCGCCAAAAGAAACTTGGCCAGCTTCTCATGAACACTCCAGGCATGTCCGATCGCAATTTCGCGGAGAAGCTCGGACGCGAACCATCGCAGCCCAAACGCTCATGGTCCGAGATGCCAGGAAATATTGTCCCGTCCGCTGTCAATACGGCCACCGGTCTTTGGGACATGGTCACTCATCCGCAACGCACAGCCGAGACGCTCGTCGATGCCGCACAAGGCGGCGTGGATCGGATCATGCCGGAAGAGTTCACCAACTTCATGGACACCCACATTTCGCCGCGGAGCCCTGAAACAAGGGAGCGGCAGCGCCAGATTTCGGGCGCCGTCGGGCAGGCGCTGAAAGATCGGTACTGGGGCTTCGAGAACCTCAAGAATACGATGATCACCGATCCCGTCGGCATCGCGTTGGATGTGGGTGGAATCGCCGCTGGCGGGATTGGAGCGGTCCGCGGGCCACTTTCTATCGGTTCCAGGGCGAGGCTTGCTGAAACTCCCGCCGCAATGATCAATACCGGGCGTCCCTCGGCCATAGAACTTGGTCAGATGCTGACCGCCGACGCCAAAAGAGAAAAGATATACGCCCCGCCGACCAAGCCTCAGCGACCCTTTGAAGCGGACTATACCAAGAGTGTTCAGGCCAATGAGGTTAATGAGGCCGGAGATCTGTTGGTCGACCGGCGCAACAGGCCCTTCAACCCCGGCGACGCGATCTTCGGAAGGCGCACGCTGGGAGGAGACGACGTCCGCGCCAGCCACGGGGATTTCAGAAAAATTGGTGAACGGATTTTGAGGAAGCCGGTCACGGTGGTGCCTCGCAGTCATATCGAAGGAAGGTCGGGGCGAGTTACGTACAATCCGGATACAAATGAACCTATCGATATGTTTCGCGCAGATGATCTCGATATGACGAAGCCGAGAAGCAAGCATATTAGCGATCATGAAGCCAGCCACCTAATGGACCTCGCAACTGGTCACCAGTCGGTTCCACCGAGCGTTTGGGAAGAACTGGAATCTGTATACAGCACACTCGCGACTGGAAAAGAAAATCTGCCGACCCTCACGGGCCCGGCCAATCGCGGTTATAACGGTCCCGCGATTAGAGACGAATTGGTTGCGGAAGGAGTTCGTGCTTCATTAGCTGATCCAAATTATATGAAGACAGTCGCCCCCAAAGCTTACGATTGGATAGCTGACCTGCTCGCCAAGAATCCGTGACTCGGTGTCCGGGCCAACAGTGTTGGAGCAGCAACTGTCGTCGCCTTGGGGGCGATGGGAGAGCGGAATGAGTCCGAGGCATCCGAAGTCCCGGCGAGTGAGGCTCGAAGACCAGTCTTTCCCGGACCATCAATTCCCTTTGGGCTGGCAGGTAAAGAGACAAAAACAGGTGCTTATGGCGTGAGCAAGATCGCGAAAGCGCTTTCCCAGCGCAAGTTCCATTCCCAAGCACCTAAGGGTGAAAAATTCAAAAGCCTTGTGAGGGCACTCGTTGACCTCGAGGCCAAGCAGAAGTCCCGGTTGTACGGGGGCCCGAGATAGTGAACCTTGGTGCGCCGCAGCATCGTCCGCTTCATTGCAATCCAGGCGATGGATCGATATAACCGAGTCTCCTCCTGGGCAGGAGTTGCGCTATGAGTTCGCCGGTGACACTACCTGATTCAGACCCCCTCAATGATTCAGAACCCGTCAACGAGCGGAACTGGTATAAGAAAATGGTAGCCGCCATGTTGGCTTACAAACATCACCGCGAGCACTGGCGTTCACATTTCACACGTGAGGAACTCGAGATCATAGACCGGGAATACGAGCCCGAAATTCGATGGGCCATGAAGGCCGCGACATATGACCTGCCCGGCCCGAGGAGAGTCGAGGTGATGGATTGATGCCCTACGCCACACCATCGGGCAGTACTTCCTTGCGCTTGGCCATGAAGGCCTGCAGCGCCTCGTCGAGGCCCGGATCGATCGCCGGCGCCTCGTAGTCCCGCAGCATCCGCTTCCAGGTCTCGTTCGCGCGCTGGCTCACATCCTTGCCGCCATCGTCGCGCCACTGCTCGAAGGAATTGTTGTCGGCGATAGCTGAGCGCCAGAAGGCGGTCTCGAAATTGGCCTGGGTGTGGGCGCAGCCGAGAAAATGCGAACCCGGCCCCACTTCGCGGATGGCCGAAAGCCCCTGCCCGTTCTCGGAGAAATCGACGCCTTCCGAGAAACGCTGGAACATGGTGAGTTGATCGGCGTCGATGATGAATTTCTCGTAACTGCTGACCAGCCCGCCTTCGAGCCAGCCCGCCGCATGCAGCATGAAATTGACGCCGCCCATGAGCGCCGGCCACAGCGTGTTGGCTGTCTCATGCGCGGCCTGCGCGTCGGTGACCTTGGAAGCGCACAGGCCACCGCCCGAGCGGAAAGGCACGCCGAGGCGGCGCGCCAGCTGGGCCGCGCCGAACAACACATGCGCCGGCTCCGGCGTGCCGAAAGTGGGCGCACCAGACTGCATCGAGATCGAGCTTGCGAAAGTGCCGAACACCACCGGCGCGCCGGGGCGGCAGAGCTGCGCGAAGGCCATGCCGACCGAGGCTTCGGCCAGGATCTGGGTCAGCGTGCCGACGACGGTCACCGCCGACATGGCACCTGAAAGAATGAACGGCGACACGACCGTCGCCTGGTTGGCACGCGCATAGACCTTGAGCGCCCCCACCATCGTGCCGTCGAAGACGAGCGGCGAATTGGCGTTGATGAGATTGATCAGCACGCAATTCTGGTCGACGAATTCATCGCCGAACACCATCTTCGCCATCTTCACCGAATCCTCGGCGCGCTCGGGCGCCGTGACCGAGCCCATGAAGGGTTTGTCGGAATAGCGGATATGGCTGTAGACCATGTCGAGATGGCGCTTGGCGACCGGGATGTCGACTGGTTCGCACACCGTGCCGCCCGAATGATGCAGCGACGGCGACATGTAGGCGAGCTTCACGAAATTGCGGAAATCCTCGATCGTCGCATACCGCCGGCCTTCGTCGAGGTTGCGGATGAAGGGCGGGCCATAGACCGGCACGAAGATCGTATTGTTGCCGCCGACGGTGACCGAGCGCTCCGGGTTCCTCGCATACTGCACGAATTCGCGCGGCGCCGTCTTGATGAGCGAGCGCACCAACCCCTTGGGAAAGCGCACCCGGTCGCCCTTCACATCCGCACCCGCCGCCTTCCACATGGAGAGCGCCTCGGCATCGTCGCGGAAGTCGATACCGATTTCCTGCAGCACGGTCTCGGCATTGGCCTCGATGAGCTCGAGCTGCTCGGTGGTGAAGGGTTCATAGAGCGGAGTCTGGCGGCGGATGAAGCCCTGCTGCTTGGCCACACCGGTCGTGCGCGCGGCGCGGCGCGCTTCAGCGCCCCCGCGGGCACGGCGGCTGCCGGAGGAAGGTAGGGTCTGGGCTTCGGACATCGTCACACCGTTGAAAATATTTCACGTCCTCGGGTGATACGCTCAACAGCGGGCAAAAGACGGCGCATTTCCGTCTTGGCATGGCGCGGAAACGACCCTTACCAAGTCACCTGGAGACTTTCGAGCCCGTAGAAGTGGTAGGCGTCGCGGTAACGCGGCTTGGCGGCAAGTTTCAGCCCCGGCAGACGCTCGAACAGGACCGGCAAGGCGACATTGAGCTCGAGGCGGGCCAGCGGCGCCCCGACGCAGAAGTGAATGCCGGCGCCGAAGCTCACATGCGGATTGGGGGCTCGCGAGGGGTCGAAGGAATCGGGTTCCGCGAACCGCGCGGGGTCGCGATTGGCCGCGCCGAGCAGGAGCCCCACCGTCTCGCCCTTGCGCAGGCGCAGCCCATTGTAATCGACATCCTCCAGCGCATAGCGGGTGAACAGATGGAGCGGCGCATCGAAGCGCAGCACTTCCTCGACATGCCCCTCGCCGAACCCTTCCCTCGCCTGCCCCTGCTCCAGCAACGCCTTCACGCCGTTGCCGATGGCGTGGACGGTTGCCTCATGCCCGGCATTGAGGAGCAGGATCGCCGTGGTGATGAGTTCATCCTCGGTGAGCGTTTTGCCTTGCTGCTCGGCGGCAATGAGATGCGACAGGAGATCCTCGCCGGGCCGAGACCGCCGTTCCCTGACATGGTCGCGCATGAAGGCGCTGAAGGCGATGGTGGCGGCGACCGCCTTGCGCTCGACCTCTTCGTCGCGCCTCGCCTGGTACATCGCCACCATGTCATGCGACCAGGCCAGAAGCATAGGGCCCGCGTCGGTCGGCACGCCGAGCAATTCGGCAATGATAAAGATCGGGATCGGTGTGGCGAACTGATCGAGCAGATCGGCCTGGCGCTTAGAGGCGAACCCGTCGATCAGCTCATGCGCCAGTTGCGCGATGCGCGGCCGCAACCTCTCGACGGTGCGCGACAGGAAAGCCCGGTTGACGAGGCCGCGCAGGCGCGTATGGACCGGCGGCTCGGTCTCGAGCAACGAGTGCCGCTCGAAGTCATAGAAGGGTTTTAGATGCCGGGGCGTCTCCGCCCAGCCGAGTTCCTCGCGCGACATCACATGCAGGATCTGTCGGCCGAAGCGCCGGTCACGCAGGAGCGCCGCCACATCCTCATGGCGGGCGAAGCACCAATAGCCATACTCCTCCCACTTGAAGACCGGCACCGACTGGCGCAACGCATGGTAGGCCGGATAGGGATTGCCGAAGAATTCCGGATCGCGTGGATCGAGGCTGACGCTTCGGCTTGTGGTATCGATCCTCATATGCATCTATTCCACTCTAATCATCCTGCCAGGGGCATATCATGAAAGTCTATATCAGTGTCGATATCGAGGGCGTCGCCGGCATCACCCACTGGGACGAAGCCGAGAAGACCCATGCCGACTATCCCGAATTCCGCGAGCAGATGACACGCGAGGCGATCGCCGCCATCGAGGGAGCGCAGGCCGCTGGAGCGAAGGAGATCTGGGTGAAGGATGCCCACGATTCGGGGCGCAACCTCATCACCTCCATGCTGCCCGCCGACATCCGACTCATCCGCTCCTGGGCCGGTCACCCGCTCTGCATGGTCCAGGAGCTCGACGAGAGCTTCGATGCCGTCATGATGATCGGCTATCACTCGGCGGCAGGATCGGAGGCCAATTCCCTCGCCCACACGCTTTCCTTGAAGCCCCATCTCATCCGCATCAACGGCCGCACGGCATCGGAGTTCTATATTCACGCGCTGGCCGGCAGCATGCTGGACGTGCCGACCGTCTTCGTGTCGGGCGACGAGGGCCTGATGGAGGAGGTGAAGTCCACCAACGGCGCGATCGGGCGCTGCGGCGTCAAGCGCGGCGTCGGCCAGTCCACCGTCTCCATGACGCCGAAGGCGGCCATCGCCGCCATCCGCAAGGGGGCTGAAGCTGCGCTGAAGGGGGACCCCGATGACAGCCTCATCGCCTTGCCCAAGAGCTTCACTCTCGAAATAACCTATGCCACCCCGGTCCTGGCCTATCGGATGTCCTGGTATCCGGGCGCCAGCCACGCCGGCGACCGCACCATCCGGTTCGAGACCAAGAGCTATTTCGACCTGCTGCGCATGCTGAATTTCGTTACGTAACCAGCGGCCCGCGCAGATCTGCCAGGGATGACACAGCGGCCCGTCGCCGCTATTGTCCGCCCATTCGCGAAAGTTCCTTCATGACAGCAACTGGATCCACTCGCTCCAGCGCGGAGTTCATCGCGCTCGTGGCCCTAACCTTCTCGCTCATCGCGATGTCGATCGATTCGATGCTGCCGGCGCTCGGCGACATCGCCCGCGATCTCGGCGCCGGCGACCCGAATGACCGCCAGCTCGTCCTCACCGCGTTCTTCGGCGGCCTGACGGTGGGCCAGTTCATCTATGGTCCGATTTCTGACAGCACCGGCCGCAAGCCGGCGATGTTCGCCGGCATCGGGTGCTTCATCGCCGGCGGTCTGGTCTGCGCCCTCGCCCAGGATTTCACCACCATGATCTTTGGCCGCGCCTTGCAGGGATTCGGCGCCGCCGGTCCCCGCATCGTCGCCATGGCGATGGTGCGCGATCTCCATGCCGGACGCGCCATGGCCCGCATCATGTCCTTCGTCATGGCGGTCTTCATCCTCGTGCCGATCCTGGCGCCTTCGATCGGCCAGCTCATGCTGCTCCTCGCCGACTGGCGCGGCATCTTCTATGGCCTGGTGATCGTCGGCGTGATAGATTTCCTCTGGCTGGCGACCCGCCAGCCGGAAACGCTGGGACCCGCCGACCGGGTCCCCTTGTCCATCCGTCATATCCTGCGCTCGGCCTGGGAGGCGGTCACCAACCGCACGACGTTCGGCTATACGCTCGCCACCGGCTTCATCTTCGGCGCCTTCATCAGCTATCTCGGCACGTCGCAGCAGATATTTCAGGAACAGTACGGCACCGGCAAGCTGTTCGCCGTCTATTTCGGCATCCTCGCCGCCGGCATCGGTCTCGCTTCCATCGTCAATGCGCAGCTGGTGATGCGCTTCGGCATGCGCAATCTGTCGAAATGGGCCTTGCGGGCGGCTTGCCTGCTCTCGCTGGGTTTCCTGGCCGTCGCCTGGCTGCTCGGCGGCCATCCGCCACTCTGGGCCTTCGTGGCTTTCATGACGGTCCTGTTCTTCTTCAACGGCCTCCTGTTCGGAAACTACAACGCGCTCGCCATGGAGCCGATGGGCCACATCGCCGGTGTCGCCGCGGCAGTGACGGGATCGCTTTCGAGCCTCGTCGCGGTGAGTTCCGGCACACCGATCGGCCAGCTCTATGACGGCACCGTGATTCCGCTGGTCGCCGGCTTCGCCTGCATGGGGATCGCGGCCCTGCTTGCCACCGAATGGGCCGAGGGCGGCCGCGCCCGGTCGGCGGTCACCCCGAGCTGATTGTCTTCATAATGACACCCGCACCGGCCCGCGCCAGCGTGGAATTCATCACGCTCATGGCTCTGACCTTCTCGCTGATCGCGATGTCGATCGACGGGATGCTGCCGGCCCTGGGCGACATCGCGGCCGACCTCGGCGCCGGCAATCCGAATGACCGCCAGCTGGTGCTGACCGCCTTCTTCGCCGGTCTCACGGTCGGACAATTCATCTACGGGCCAATTTCCGACAGCACCGGGCGCAAGCCTGCCATGTATGCCGGCATCGGCTGCTTCATCGCTGGCGGTCTGATCTGCGCCTTCGCGACCGATTTTCCGATGATGGTCATGGGCCGCGTCCTGCAGGGCTTTGGCGCGGCGGGCCCGCGCATCGTCGGCATGGCGATGGTGCGCGACCTCCACGCCGGACGCGCCATGGCGAGTATCATGTCCTTCGTAATGGCAGTGCTGATCCTGGTGCCGGTTCTCGCCCCCTCGATCGGACAGCTCGTACTGCTGGTCACCGACTGGCGCGCCATCTTCTATGGCTTGGCGATCATCGGCGTCCTGGATTTCCTTTGGCTCGCCACCCGTCAGCCTGAGACATTGATGCGCGCCGACCGCGTCCCCTTGTCGATCGCGCGCATCCTGCGCGGCGCCTGGGAGGCCGTCAGCCACCGAACCACCCTCGGCTACACGCTCGCCACCGGCTTCATCTTCGGCGCCGTCATCTCCTATCTCGGCACATCGCAGCAGATATTCCAGGAGCAATATGGGACGGGCAAGCTGTTCGGCCTCTATTTCGGCATCCTCGCCGCCGGCATCGGCCTCGCCTCGATCCTCAATGCCAGGCTGGTGATGCGCTTCGGCATGCGCAACCTGTCGAAATGGGCCTTGCGCACGTCCTGCCTGTCCTCGCTCGGCTTTCTCCTGGTCGCCCTTTTGCTTGACGGGCATCCACCGCTCTGGGCCTTCATGGGCTATATGATCGTGCTGTTCTTCAGCAACGGGCTGCAGTTCAGCAACTACAGCGCGCTCGCCATGGAGCCCATGGGCCATATAGCCGGCGTCGCCGCGGCGGTCATCGGGTCCCTGTCGAACCTCATCGCCGTCGGCACGGGCACGCCGATCGGCCAGATCTATGACGGAACGGTGATCCCGCTTGTCGGCGGCTTCGCCGGCCTCGGCGTCGCCGCGGTGCTGGCCGTCGAATGGGCTGAACACGGCAAGCGGGCGGTCTGAGATCGGACAGGCACCACGCAAGCGACCTTTGATTTCGGTCTGCCCCGCGAAACACTGCGCTCCGCGCTGTCAGTTCCCGATGGCGACCACTGGTCACGCCATGCTAGAGCATCGGACCGAAAAGTGCGAAGCGGTTTTCGGACAATCCGATGCGCAAATCAAAGAGCGCCGAGGCGATTCGAATAGGACGCCCGGCGCTCTAGCATCCCGCCGCCCG
>CAZICN010000114.1:10252-11924 GCA_964537655.1 uncultured Aestuariivirga sp. | reverse complement strand
CGGCTCCTCGCCGGCCATAAGAGGGAACGGCGCATCCCGCACGATCCGCGCGAAATCGAAAGATTCCGCATGGAGCTGGAGCTGAAACGCGCCAGCCTCGATCTCACCTACCGCTTCAAGGTCATGTAGAAATGACCTTCGAGAAGGCCAGGGGGTCGGTATTGGCGCCGCACAGGACGACGCAGAGGCGCTCGTCCTTCTGCGGCCGGTATGAACCACAGAGAAGCGCAGCGAAGGCCGCGGCCCCGCCCGGTTCAGTCATGATCCGCGCATGGTCCCACAGCCAGCGCTGCGCTATCCTGATCTCCTCATCGGCGACGAGCGCCACACGCTCGATGAACGCCCGGGCGAGCGGAAACATCAGCTCTCCCGCATAACTCGCGCCCAGCGAATCGGCCGCGACGCCGGACGGCTTGACCGTCACCCGCTCGCCCGCCTTGAGCGAGGCATGCAGCGCATTGCAGGCCTCGGGCTCGACGCCGACGATCCGCACATCACCCCGGTACCATCCGGCGATCCCGCCGATCAGGCCGCCGCCGCCCACCGCCACCAGAAGCGTGTCGATATCGGGCAACTGGCTCTGGACCTCGCGCCCCAGCGTGCCCTGGCCGAGAAGTGTCGGCACCGCATCATAGGCATGCACCGAAAGCGCTCCCGTTTCCGCGATGAAGCGGTTGCATTTCTCGAGCGCATCATAATAGGTGGCGCCGTCCTGGTCGATCATCGCGCCATAGCTCTTGATGCGCTCGACCTTGGCGGGCGAGGCGATGGCGGGCACGAAAATATGGGCGGGCACGCCCGCGATCTTCGCCGCATAGGCGGCGGCCGCACCGTGATTGCCGCCCGATGCCGCGGCGATGCCGGAATCGGGAATATCCCGGCCGATCACGGTCGAGAACGCGCCCCGCGCCTTGAACGAGCCCGTATGCTGGAAGAGCTCGAGCTTGAGCGCCACCGGCTTCGCGACATTGGCGAGCACGACATCCATGACCGGCGTGCGCCTGACATAGGGGCCGATCTTGTGGGCGGTCGCCTCGATGGCGGCACGGGTGATTGCGTCAGGCATTGATTTCCATCCTCAGGCCGCGGGCGTTGCTTGGCGGATCTGCCGGGAAACGCATAGACCGCCCGTTCAGGATGCGCCATGCCACGAAGGTGCAGGCGCAGGCATCGAGAAGATCATCGGCGCCGACGTCGCGCCGGCGATAGGCGGCAGCGAGGCTGTCGACCGGCACGCCGCTGCGGCGCAGCAGCGCGCGGCGCAGATCGAGGCCCGGCGGTGAGGGCGTTCCTTTTACTTTCTTGGGGAGCGCCAGCGGCGTTTCGCCGTTCATCACCCAGAAAGCGAGCTCGGGATGCGATTCATGGATGCGCGACTGGTGCTCCGGCGTGATGAGCGCATCGATCTCGCGCATCTTGGGAAACAAATGGAAGCACTGCTTGGAGACTTTCCGCGGCGGATCGGAATGGAGGAGATTGACCCGGCAAGCCTCGCGATAATCGTCGCACTGGACCGCCGCCGCCGCCGGCACGGCAAACACGCTCGACTGGCGCTCGCCCAGCCTGGCGCGAACCTCGCGCTCCGGCGGCCGGCCCGATCTCTCCGGCAGGCCGATCGGCATGTCGACGGCGATGATCCGGGCCGGCAGCGCCATGACATCGGCGAAGCTGG
>CAZICN010000114.1:0-10152 GCA_964537655.1 uncultured Aestuariivirga sp. | reverse complement strand
GGCAAGATCGAGGCATGCCGTGCCGGCGCTGGCGGCAATGACCTGCTCGGTAGCGGCGAGCGCCAGGCCCAGAACATTGTTCAGGTACGATCGCAGCGCCAGGTGCCCGGCGATCAGGCCGGATAGAAGATCTCCCGTGCCGTGTGGAACGCCGGCCAGTTTCGGCCGCGTAAAGGCGATCCTGTTGCCGCCATCGAACGAGGCGGTCATGAGCTTGTCATCCTTCGGGATGGACTTCACCACGACCTTCTTGCGCCGCAGCTTCATCTGGCAGACTGCATGGGCGGTTTTCTTGTCGTGGAAATCCTGACCGGTGAGCCAGCCGAGTTCGAAGGCGTTGGGAGTCAGGATGTCGGCCATGGGCACCAGCCGGTCCCGGATCGCCGCGGCGACGTCATGCGGGACATAAAGGCCCTTGGGCGTATCGCCGAGAACGGGATCGCATATATAAGTGGCTTTTGCAGAGCGGTTGATGAACGGAGCCACCGCGTCTATTTGACCGGCATTGGCGAAGTAACCGGTCAGGATGATGGCATCCTCCTGGATGAAGCCCAGGTCGGTGAGGCGTTTCAGCATCGCGGCAAGCGCCTCGGCCGGCACCGCAATCCCTTCCGGCTTGCCGTGGCCCGGATGGTTCGACAGCATGATTGTCGGCAGAGCGATGGGCGTTACGCCCAGCGCCAGCAGTGCCGGCACGATCGCCGAATTGCCGACCGGCCCCGCGGCAACCTGCGATGAAATGGTGAGAACCTGGCACGGTGCCACGCAGATATGCTCCGTCAAGCAGGTTGGTTGAGGAAGCTCTCCTCTACCATCCGCATGCCGGAGGCGAAAGGCGACTTGTCAAATTTTCTGGAAATGACGGCGCCTCAGACAAAATTCCGCCATCGGCTTGCCGGACGAAGGAGGGGCACTTACCATGCCAGCCGGAGCTTCAGGCAAGGCCAGACGGCAGTACCACGCAAATGTCATGCAACCACGATAGGTGGCGCAGCTCGCGTCGCCTGGCCCTGCGCCGTGGGAGGAAAGAATGAGTCCAGCAACCGCGCACCTTACCGTCGTCCGTCATCACATTTTCCGTTTGCTGATCGCCTTGGCGGTTCTCGGCTTCATGGTTGCGCAGGGCCGCGCGGCCGCACCCTTTGCCGTCGACACCTACGGCTATGCCGCCGACAGCTACAGGGAAGCGATCGCCAAGATCGGCAAGACCCTCAAGAAGACGCAGCCCGAGCTCCAGCAGGAGCTCGACGCGGCGCTCGGCCAGGGCAACAGCCGCAACGCCGCCGTGGTCGTGGAGCAGATGCTGGCGCTCAGTGCCGATGATCAGGCGAACTGGCAGAAGCTCGCCGATCTCCTCCTGATCGCCGAGCCGTTCAACTCGCAGGATGGCTATGAACTGCCCTTCAAGGCGCTCGGCGCCGCGGTCCGGGCCTATCAGCTCACCAGCGTCGGCGAGCAGAGGGCCATGGCCCTCAACGCCATCGCCCAGTCGCTGGTCAAGCGCGAGGACTGGCGTCCGGCGCTGAACGCCTACCGCGCCAGCCTCGATCTGGTGGAGAACGCCGAGATCCGGCAGGCCTACGAGGAACTGCGCAAGACCCGCGGCTTCCGCATCACCGACTACTCGGTCGAAAGCGATGCCCCGCAGCCGCGCCTGTGCTTCCAGTTCTCCGATCCGCTCGCCAATTCGGTCAGCGATTTCGCGCCCTATTTCACGCAAAGCCCCGGCGCCGTCTCGGCCGTCACCGTCGATGGCACCAAGCTGTGCGTCGAGGGCCTGAAACATGGCGAGCGCTACAAGGTCACCGTGCGCCAGGGTCTGCCTTCGTCGGTGGATGAAAACCTGCTCGCCGACGCCGATTACGAGATCTATGTGCGCGATCGCGCCCCCCTGGTGCAGTTCGCCGGCAAGTCCTATGTGCTGCCGCGCGCCGGCCAGAGCGGCATCCCACTGGTTTCGGTCAACACCAGCAAGGCCAGGCTCGAGCTGTTTCGCATCGGCGACCGCAGTCTCTTGTCCGCGGTCATCGATTCGACCTTCCTCGACCAGATCTACGATTTCCAGGCGGCCGAAATCGCCCGCAGCAAGGGCGAGAAGGTCTGGGAAGGCAGCATGGATCTGGTCAACAGGCCCAATGAGGACGTGACCACCGCCTTCCCGGTGGATGAAGCCCTCGGCCGGATCACGCCCGGCCTCTATGTGATGACCGCCCAGCCCGCGGATGCGGTGGCGGATGAGGAAGGACAGCTCGCCACGCAATGGTTCGTGGTGTCCGATCTCGGCCTGTCGACGCTCAAGAGCAAGGACGGGATGCATGTGTTCCTGCGCTCCATCGCCTCGGCCGGCCCTCTCGCCGACGTCACGGTCAGGCTGCTCGCCCGCAACAACGAGATCCTCGGCAGCGCCAAGACGGACGCGAACGGCGCCGCCTTCTTCTCTGCCGGCCTGACCAAAGGCCAGGACGGGCTCGAACCGGCGCTGGTCGTCGCCTCCGACGGCAACGACGACTATGCCTTCATCGACATTTCGCGGGCTGCCTTCGACTTCACCGACCGCGGCGTCGCCGGGCGCGACCCGCCGGGCGCGGCGGATGCCTTCGTCTATGTCGAGCGCGGCGTCTATCGCCGCGGCGAAACGGTTCATGCCGCGGTGCTGCTGCGCGACGGCAACGCCAACGGCCTCGCCGATGTGCCGTTGACCGTGGTCGTCCAGCGTCCCGACGGGGTCGAATATTCCCGCGCCGTGCTGAACGACCAGGGTGCCGGCGGGCGCACGCTCGATATCCCGCTCATCGCCTCGGCCGCCGGCGGGACGTGGCGCGTGCTGGCCTATACCGATCCCAAGGGCGCTTCGGTCGGCGAAACCAGCTTCCTCGTCGAAGACTACATTCCCGACCGCATCGAGTTCGACCTCAAGGCCAATGGCACGCGCATCGACCGCAATATGGGTGCCAGCCTGACGGTCGACGGGCGCTATCTCTTCGGAGCACCCGCCGCCAATCTCGACATCGAGGGCGACGTCGCCGTTTCGGCCGACAGCCGGCCCTTCGAGCAATGGAAGGACTATGTCTTCGGCCTGTCGGACGAAGGCGTCGATGCGGTGCAGAACACCATTGGCGATCTCGCCCAGACCGACGACAAGGGCCATGCCGAGATCACCATGCCCTTGCCGCAGCTGCCGACGACATCGCGTCCGCTCAAGGCGAGCTTCACCATCCGCATGAAGGAATCGGGCGGGCGCGGCGTCGTGCGCACCGCCGCGCTGCCGATCGCCGCGACCGGCAGCATGCTGGCGCTGAAGCCCGAATTCGCCTCGGGCGAGGTCGGCGAAGGCCAGCAGGCGATCTTCAGCGCCGTCGCCGTCGATCCGCAAGGCAATCGCGTGGCCGCGACCGGCGCCAGCTGGGTGCTCAAGCGCCTGACGACCACCTATCAGTGGTACAAGACCAACAACCGCTGGAGCTACGAGGCCGTCACCACGGCGCGCAAGGTGACGGGCGGCACGGTGGATATCGCCGCCGACAAGCCGGCCCAGATCAGCACGCCGGTGCAATGGGGCCAGTATCGCCTCGAGATCACCGCCGATGGCCTCGCCTCGTCCTCCACGACCTTCTATGCGGGCTACTACACGTCCGAAAAGGCCGACACGCCGGATATGCTGCCGGTGGCCCTCGACCAGACGTCGGTCAAATCGGGCGATACGCTGCAGGTCAAGATCGATGCCCGCTTCGCCGGCAAGGCCTCGGTGCAAGTGGTGGGTGAAAAACTGTTCGCCTCGCTCCTGATCGACGTGCCGGACAACGGCACCACGGTTCCGGTCAAGGTCGGCAGCGGCTGGGGTACCGGCGCCTATGTCGTCGTCACGCATTTCCGCCCGATGGATGTCGCCGCCAAGCGCATGCCGACGCGTTCGATCGGCCTCGCCTGGTTCGGCATCGACCGCAACGAACGCACGCTCGAGGTGACCCTGACGCCTGCCGAGGTGATGAAGCCGCGCCAGAGCCTGAAGGTGCCGGTGAAGATCGACGGCGCCGGCGGCGAGAAGGCCTATGTCACGCTGGCCGCCGTCGATGTCGGCATTCTCAACCTCACCAACTACAAGCCGCCGGAGCCCGAGACTTATTATTATGGCCAGAAGCGCCTCTCGGCCGAGCTCTATGACATCTATGGCCAGCTCATCGACGGCATGGATGCCAATCGCGGCCCGATCCGCTCGGGCGGCGATGGCGGTGCCGGCAATTTCCAGAGCCCGCCGCCCAGCCAGGCGCCGCTCGCCCTGTTCTCCGGGATCGTCGAACTGGCGGCCGACGGCACGGCCGAAGTGCCCTTCGATATTCCCGCCTTCAACGGCACCATCCGCATCATGGCGGTGGCGTGGACGCCGACCAGGGTCGGCCATGCCGCGGTCGACGTGATCGCGCGCGATCCGGTGGTCGTCGCCGGCACGCTGCCGCGTTTCCTCAGTTCCGGCGACCAGTCGCGGCTGCGCCTCGATCTCCTCAATGCCGAGGCCGTCCCCGGCGACTACACGCTCGCCGTCACCATCGATGGTCCGATCGGCAGCGATCCGGCCCTTCTCCACCAGACCGTGAAGATCGGCGCCGTGGGATCGCGCACGCCAGTGAATATTCCGATCACCGCATCGGGCATCGGCACGGCGCAGCTTTCGGCCCTGCTCACGGGCCTCGGCGATGTCCAGATCGACCAGAACTTCACCCTCGGCGTCGGGCCGGCCAATCCGCCGGTGACGCGCCGCATGGTGCATGGGCTCGAGCCCGATGGCGGCATCACGCTGAGCCGGGACCTGATCGCCGAGATGGTGCCGGGCACCGGCGCCGTGTCGCTTTCGGTCGGCCCGTTCAGCGCGCTCGACGTGCCGGGCCTCCTGCGCGATCTCGACCGCTATCCCTATGGCTGCTCGGAGCAGCTGGTCAGCCGCGCCTTGCCGCTGCTCTATCTCTCGGAGCTCGGCGGCAACGACATCGACCTCGACGGATCGGTCAAGGACCGTCTCTCCGACACGGTGCAGCGGCTGCTGGCGCGCCAGGACTCGAACGGCGCCTTCGGCTTGTGGAATTCCTACAGCGGAGATTTGTGGCTGTCGTCCTATGTCACCGATTTCCTGCTGCGCGCCCGCGAGAAGGGTTTCGCCGTGCCGGAAGGCGCGCTCAACCAGGCGGTCGACTATCTGCGCAACCAGGTGGGCAACTCGCCCTATGTGGAGCAGGGCAAAGGCGAGGACGTCGCCTATGCCCTCAACACGCTGGCGCGCGCCGGCCGCGCGCCCGCCGGTGATCTCAAATATTTCGCCGACACCAAGATCGGGCAGTTCGGCACCGCCATGGCGCGGGCGCAGATCGCCGCCGCGCTCGGCATGCTCGGCGACAAGCCGCGCGCCAATGCGGCGTTCCAGTCGGCCGCCGATGCGCTGCAAAGCGAGGTCGATGGCACCAGCACCGCCGCCTGGAGTTATTACGGCTCGCCCTTGCGCAACGCCGCCGCCCTCGTGGCGCTGGCCGAGAACGGCAATGCCAGCCCGCCGGTGATCCAGGCGGCGCTCAAGGTGATCGGCGATGAGCGCGCCAAATACCGCTACGCGTCCACCCAGGAAATGACCTGGATGGTGCTGGCGGCGCGCAGCATCGTCGAGCAGGCGCGCGCGATCGAGCTCGATGTCGACGGCTCCGCCCATCAGGGCGCCTTCTACAAAGTCTATCGCGACGGCGCGCTCGATGCGGCGCACAAGGTCAGCAATCGGGGAGCGAGCCCGCTCCAGGCCGTGGTCGCGGTCTCGGGCTCGCCTCTGGTGCCGGAGCCCGCCTCGTCGAACGGCATGACGCTCATGCGGGTCTATTACACGCTGGACGGCAAACCGGTCGATCCCGCACAGGTCGAGCAGAACACCCGCCTCGTCGTGGTGCTCAACGCCAGCCGCGACGGTACCGACCAGAGCGGCAATTTCCTGCTGGTCGACCGCCTGCCGGCCGGCCTCGAGATCGAGAATCCGCAGCTCGTCGCCACCGGCAATACCGGCAGCCTCGCCTGGCTGAGCGATCTCACCGACGTGACCTATGCCGAGTTCCGGGACGACCGCTTTGTCGCGGCCTTCACCGATCAGAGCGCCAGGCTCGCTTATATCGTCCGCGCCGTGGCGCCGGGCCAGTACACGCTGCCGGGTGCGACCGTCGAGGACATGTACCGGCCCGACCGCAATGCGACGCTCGCCACCACCACGATGAGCGTGATCGAGAAATGAGCATGGACGTGAAGAGCGGAAGTGCAACAGGACGGGCGCGCGCGCGGCGCTTCCAGGCCCTGTGCGCTGTCGTCTTCACCACCATCCTCGCCGTGAATGCCGGCGGCTTCGCCTTGTCGGAGGCGATGAAGCGCCTGGGACCGGTGCCGCTCGGCGACAAGCTCGCCTTCTCGCCGCTGGTGGTCGATCGCGACGGGAGGCTGCTGCGGCCGTTCACGACGCAGGAGGGCTATTGGCGGCTGCCGGCCAAGCCTCAGGATATCGACCGGCGCTTCCTCGCCATGCTGATCGCCTATGAGGACAAGCGCTTCTACGCGCATCACGGCGTCGATCCGGTGGCGATGCTGCGGGCCGCCTGGCAAGTGGTCTGGCATGGCCATGTCGTGTCGGGCGGCTCGACCATCACCATGCAGGTCGCCCGCCTGCTCGAGCCGCGGCCGGAACGCACCCTGGCCGCCAAGGCGGCCGAGATGATCCGCGCGGTGCAACTCGAAAGCCGGCTGAGCAAAGAGGAGATCCTCGCGCTCTATCTGGCGCTCGCCCCCTATGGCGGCAATCTCGAAGGCACGCGCGCCGCCTCGCTCGCCTATTTCGGCAAGGAGCCGAAGCATCTTTCAACCGCCGAGGCCGCCCTGCTGGTGGCCCTGCCACAGGCGCCGGAAACGCGCCGGCCCGACCGCTTCCCGGCCGCGGCGCGCGCGGCGCGCGACCGCGTTCTCGCGCTCCTGGCGCATAAGGGCATCATCAATGCCGACCAGGCGAGGGCCGCCGAAAGCGAGCCGGCACCCCAGGCGCGCAAGCTCTTCCCGATCCTCGCCGCGCATCTCGCCGAGCGCCTGGTCAGGCAGGCGCGCGATGCGAAGAAGACCGCCAATCTCGTCGAGACCACGACGATCTCGCGCCCGCTGCAGGAGCAGCTCGAAAATCTCGGCCTCGAGCGGGCGACGGCGCTCGGCGGCGGGGTTTCGGTCGCCATCATCGCCGTCGACAACGCCTCGGGCGAGGTCCGCGCGCATGTCGGCGGCGTCGGTTTCTTCGACAAGGCGCGCGCCGGGCAGATCGACCTCGCCCAGTCGCTGCGCTCGCCCGGCTCCACGCTGAAGCCTTTCATCTACGGGCTCGCCTTCGAGGATGGCCTCGCCCATCCCGAGACGCTGGTCGATGACCGGCCGATGCGCTTCGGCATCTACAGGCCGGAGAATTTCGACGATGCCTTCCAGGGAACGGTCACCATGCGCCGGGCCTTGCAGCAGTCGCTCAACGTGCCGGCGGTGATGCTGCTCAACGCGCTCGGTCCCAACCGACTGATCGCGCGCATGCGCAACGCCGGTGCGGCACCCCGTTTGCCGGCGGATGCCGCACCTGGCCTCGCGGTCGGTCTTGGTGGCGCAGGCGTGAAGCTCACCGACCTGGCGACGCTCTATCTCGCGCTGGCGCGCGAAGGCGAGGCGCTGCCGCTCGTCTGGCGGCCGGAGGACAGGAGCACCGCGGCGCCGCCGCGCCGCCTGTTCGACAAGGCGGCGGCCTGGCAAGTGGGCGATGTGCTGATCGACGCGCCGCCGCCGCAGAATGCGCTCCCCGGCAAGATCGCCTACAAGACGGGCACGTCCTATGGCTATCGCGATGCCTGGGCCGTCGGTTTCGACGGCGCCCATACGGTCGCCGTCTGGGTCGGCCGGCCGGATGGCGAGCCGGTCTCCGATCTCGTCGGGCGCACCGCCGCGGCGCCCATCCTGTTCGATGCCTTCGCCCGCATCGGCGAGAAACGCACGCCGCTGCCGCCACCGCCCGAAGGCGTCGTCTTTGCCGGCACCTCCGACCTGCCGCCGGCGCTGCAGCGTTTCCGCCCCGACGGCCTGCCGGAGATCGCGGCATCGGGGCCCGGCGATGCGCCGCTCGAAATCTCCTTCCCGCCCGATGATGCGAGGATCGATCTCTCGGAGGGTGAGGGTGAGGGTGAGGCGGCCCTCGCCCTCAAGGCCATGGGCGGCGCCCCGCCTTTCACCTGGTTCGCCGATGGCCTGCCGATCGTGATCGGCGCGGCGCGGCGCGAGACGTCGTGGGACCGGCCGGGCCGCGGCTTTGCGCGCTTGTCGGTCATCGACGCGCGCGGCCATACGGCGAGCGTGCAGGTCAGGCTGGATTAAACGAGGGTCACTTCTTCAAATATCCTCATGCTGAGGTGCCCGGCGCAGCCGGGCCTCGAAGCATCCCTCAGGATAGAGCTGGAATGCTGAGGACGTCGGCCGGCTCAGATCACATTGCGCTCGAACAGCGGCGCGTTTTTCGCGATACGCTCGAAGCCGAAGCGGGCAAGGTCGATGGTGCGGTAGGAGCCGTGCAGAATGAGTTCGGCAATAGCATTGCCGGCGCCCGGTCCCTGCTGCAGGCCATGGCCGGAGAAGCCGTTGGCGAACAGGAAGTTCGGCATGTCGGGATGCGGCCCGATGACGGCGTTCTGGTCGAGCGCGTTGTAGTCGTAATGGCCGACCCAGGCATTGACGACCTTGATCGCCTCGAAGGCCGGCACGCGCGCCGCGAGCGTTTCCCAGATGCGCTCCTCGAACCAGGCATAGTCCACGTCCCAATCCATGTCGCGGGGCTCGTCCGCCTCTTCGGGCGACAGGCCGCAAATGAACTGCTGGCCCTCGGGGCGGAAATAGATGCCGGAAATATCGACGGTGAGCGGCGCCTTGTGCAGCGCCTCGCCGGCGCCCGGGCAATCGAGCACATAGACATAACGCTTGCGCGGGCCGACGGGGAGATCGAGCCCGGCCATCCGGGCGAGGGCGCCTGCCCCCGTGCCGCCGGCATTGACGATTGTGCCGCAGGCGATCTCCGTGCCGTCGGTGAGGGTGAGTGCCGAAACCTTGGCCCCGGTTTTCTTCACGCCCGCCACTTCACCCTGGATGATCTCGACGCCCCGCGCCGTTGCCGCCTTGCGGAACAGGCTCATCAGCGAATAGGGATCGAGCCAGCCTTCGCCGCTCCGGCCGAAGCAGCCGAGCGCCAGGCCGTCGGTGACGAGCCAGGGGAACTGCCTCGCCAGATCCTGCGCGTCGAGCAGCACATTGTCGGCGCCATTGGCGATCTGAACGCTGTGGTTCTCCTCGAGGATCGCCTTGCCGTTCTGCGAGGCGAGGATCAGATAACCCTGTTCACGAAAGCCGACATCGGCCTCGGGGCCGAATTCCTGCTTCAGCTGCCTCAGGATACCGAGCCCGAATTTTGACAGGCGGATATTCTCGGGCGTCGAGAATTGCTGGCGGATGCCGCCGCAGGAGCGCGCCGTGCAGCCATTGGCATAACTCGTGTCGCGCTCGACCAGGGCGATCGAGCCCGCGAACCCGTTCTTTCTGAGGAAATAGGCGGCGCTGCTGCCGACGATGCCGCCGCCGACGATGATGACATCATAACTGGTTTTCATGGCGCGGCACTCTGCCCAAAGTGCCAGGCCCGCTCAAGTCTTTCGTCGCCCGGACGGGCGTGGCAGATATGTCGCCGACGAATAGGCCTCTACGAAAAAATAGGACCTCATGAAGATCAGACCTCGCCGCAGTGTTCTCTATATGCCGGGCGCCAATGACCGGGCGCTGGAAAAGGCCCGCGGCCTGCCGGCCGACGCGCTCATCCTCGATCTCGAGGATTCGGTCGCCCCGGAAGCGAAGGCCCAGGCCCGCGACAAGGTGGTCCAGGCGGTGAAGAGCGGCGGTTATGGCGGGCGCGAGCTCATCATCCGCGTCAATGCGCTCGACACGCCCTGGGGAGCGGATGACCTCAAGGCGGCGTCCTCGGTGGCGGCGGACGCGATCCTGGTGCCGAAAGTGTCGCGGCCCGGCGATGTGGTGAGTGCGGCCAAGCTCCTCAAGGCGCATGGCGCGCCGGCGCAGACGCGC
>CAZICN010000113.1:0-11978 GCA_964537655.1 uncultured Aestuariivirga sp. | reverse complement strand
TGGACCGCAAGCAGTTCGGCCGGCCGCTGGCCGCCAATCAGCTGGTGCAGAAGAAGCTCGCCGACATGCAGACGGAAATCGCGCTCGGCCTGCATGGCGCCCTGGCGCTCGGCCGGGCGCTCGAGCGCGGCGTGGCGGCTCCGCCCGCCATCTCGCTGATGAAGCGCAATAATTGCGGCAAGGCGCTCGCCATTGCGCGCGAGGCCCGCGACATGCACGGCGGCAACGGCATTTCGGATGAATTCCATGTCATCCGCCACATGGTCAATCTCGAAACGGTGAACACCTATGAGGGCACGCATGACGTCCATGCGCTGATCCTCGGCCGCGCGCAGACGGGACTGCAGGCCTTCCAGCCATGACCAAGATCGTGATCCGGCGCGAGGACCCGCGCGCGCCGGATGTGACGAGACTGATCCGCGATCTCGACGAGATGTTCCACCGCCTCTATCCGGCGGAGAGCAACCATCTCGTCGATATCGAGGCGCTGGCGGCGCCCGATATCCATTTCTTCGTGGCACGGCGGAACGGCGAGGCCCTGGGCTGCGGCGCGCTCTGGCATCGCGATCCCGCCTATGGCGAGATCAAGCGCATCTATGTGACGCCGCAGGCCCGCGGCCTCAAGCTGTCGAAGCTCATCCTGGCCGAACTCGAGAAGAATGCGCGCGCCCACGGCCTCAAGGCCATGAAGCTCGAAACCGGCACGCTGCAGCCGGAAGCCCTCGGGCTGTTCGCTAAATGGGGCTTTACGCGCTGCGGTCCCTATGCCGACTATCCGACCGATGACCCCTATTCGATTTTCATGGAAAAGCCGGTGGTATGAAGGTCTGCGTCGTCGGGGGCGGCATAGCGGGGCTTTCGACCGCCTGGGCGCTGGTCAAGCGCGGCCATGACGTGACGCTGGTCGAGCAAGGGCCCATCCCCAACCCGCTTGCCGCCTCGGGCGACGAGCACCGGATGATCCGGCGCGGCTATGGCTCGGCGGATGGCTATGCGCGCACCATCTCGGAAGCCTTCGAAGCCTGGGCCGAGATGTGGGGCGATCTCGGCCGCGCGCATCTGGCCCCGCGCGGCGTGCTCGCGATGTCGCAGACCGCAGGCGATGACGGCGAGAAATTCCGCGAAGGCTATGACCGGATGGGCGAGGCCTATGAGCTCTACGAGCCGAAGGAAGCGCAGCGGCGTTATCCCTTCCTCGATGCCGCGAGCATCCGCTATGCCTATTTCACGAAAGCAGGCGGGGCGCTCCTGTGCCAGCGCATCGCCGCGGATCTCGCCCGATGGCTGAGGCAGCACGGCGCCGATCTGATTCTCAATGCGCGGGTTGCGGCCATCGATGCGGAGGCGGGATCGCTCTCCCTCGCCGACGGCCGCCGTCTCGTCGCCGATCACGTCATCGTCGCAGCGGGCGCCTGGGTGCTGAAGCTGGCGTCCGAGCTCAACGGGGCACTCAAGCTCTACCGCACCGCCCTGGCCTATCTGACGCCGCCGGCCGATCTCGCGGATGCATGGGCACAAGCACCGGCGATCCTCGACATCGGCGGCAAGGCCGAGGCCTATCTGCTGCCGCCCGTCGACGGTACCGGGCTCAAGGTGGGTGCGGGCGTACACAAGCGCCCGGCGAGCGATCCCGATGCCGACCGCATTCCCCTTCCGCGCGAGGGAGAAGACTTGCGCAAACTGCTATCGCCGCCGCTCGCCCGCATCGGTGAGTATCGCGTCGCGCGTGTCGTGACTTGCGCCTACACCTTTACCGCGGACGAAAAATTCCTTTCATACCGCAAGGGCAAGGCGCTCATCGTCTCGGCCTGTTCGGGCCACGGCTACAAATTCGGCGCGGCGGTCGGGCGCCGTGTCGCCCGGGCCGTCGAAACAGGAGACGATGCAGGCCTCCTCGCCTGGCTCAGGGCCGAGGCAGCCTGATCTTTGACAGGAGGAACCCAAGCGCCTATCTCTCTGTTGGGTTCGATGAAAATCGAGGAGATTGTCATTGACCACCCGCCGCCAATTCCAAAGACTTGCCGCAACAACCCTTCTCGCCGCGGCAAGTGGATCGTCAATGCCAGGAGCCGGGACGCTGTTCGCAGATCAAGCGGAAGCGTCTCAGAAAAAAGGAGATGACACCATGGCCCTTGAACTTCCCGCTTTGCCCTATGCCTATGATGCGCTGGCGCCCTACATGTCGAAGGAGACGCTCGAATTCCACCACGACAAGCATCACCAGGCCTATGTGACGAACGGCAACAACCTGCTCAAGGATTCGCCGCTCGCCAAGGAGTCGCTGTCGAGGATCGTCAAGGCGGCGTACAAGGAGAAGAACCAGGGCCTCATCAACAATGTCGGCCAGCACTACAACCATCTGCATTTCTGGCAATGGATGAGAAAGGGCGGCGGCGGCAAGAAGCTGCCGGCCAAGCTGCAGAAAGCGATCGATTCCGACCTCGGCGGCTATGACAAGATGCGCGCCGATTTCATCAATGCCGGCACGACGCAGTTCGGCTCGGGCTGGGCCTGGATCGCGGTCAAGAACGGCAAGCTCGAAATTCAGAAGACGCCCAACGGCGAGAACCCGCTGATGCACGGCTCGCAGCCGATCCTCGGCGTCGATGTCTGGGAGCACAGCTACTATATCGACTATCGCAACGCGCGACCGAAATATCTCGAAGCCTTCATCGACAATCTCGTCAACTGGGAACATGTCGAGAAGATGTTCTCGGAAGCCTGACCTCCCGGACCAATCTTTTCAGCGGGGCCTTCGGGCCCCGTTTTTGTTTGTCAGGGCTCCAGTCAGGAGCGTGCCGCTTCCGCAATGATCCAGTCTCGAAAGGCCCCAACTTCAGGGCGCTCAAGCACGGCCGGCGGATAGATCAGGTGGTAGTGCAGGTCGGACGGCAGGCTTTCATCGAGGCAGCGAATGAGGCGGCCGGACGCGATATCGACGCCGACCAAGGAGGTTCGAACCAGGGCAAAACCCGCATCCCGGCGACAGGCCTCCAGCATGTCAGCAAAAGTCGGATAACAAGGGCCTGCGTCGAAATCCAGACCATCCAGCAGGCCCTTGGTTTCGTCCTGGCGTTCCGGATCGTCGGTCCCCAAGAGCTGGCTGCACCAGCGGCGCCAGTCGAGCACAGTGTGCCGGGCTCCTTCGTAGCGAAGGAGCGGTGCCGCGCGCAGCGCATTTCTCGCCGGAAGCCGCTTCGCCACCTCAGGTGAGCAAACCGCAAACTCCTCATCCATCAAGAGGCGTTCGGCTCGTTGATCGCGCGCGCCACTGCCCAGCCAGATGGCGAGGTCGATGTCGTCCTCGCTGAAGCGGGCCCTGCGATACTCGATCACCACGCTCACATCGATATCCGGATGGGCTTCACAAAAGCCATTGAGCCTTGGCGTCAGCCATTGGGCGGCGAATTCCGGCGTCGTCGACAGGCGCAACCGGTGACCGACAGCGGCAACCCGGTGGTTCCACAAAGCGTACTGCAGATCACTCAATGCATTATCGATCCTGGGCAACAGCTTTTTCCCCAAGCCTGTCAATTCGACTTGCCGCGGGCCACGGGTGAACAGCCTGCCGCCGATCCATTCCTCCAACTGCGCGATCTGATGACTGACCGCTGTCTGTGTCAGTCCCAGCTGGTCTGCGGCCCGACTGAAGCTGAGGGCACGCGCCACGGCGATGAAGGCCCGAAGCGTCTGCAACGGGGGCAACGGCTTCAGCAAGAGACTCATGACAATTCTTCATATTGCGAATGACAGGATTTCGTTTTACACAGCGATTTAATCCGCAGACATTCGCATTTCATGAGGATAGGTCTGTGGATCATGAGAATAATTCATGCTATACTAGCGCCGTTGGCGAGCGCTTTAAAGCCCCCGGTCGAACGCTCATGGGATGCTACTCCGCCCGAGCATCTCAATCAGGATGTCGGCCTGGTCAACCCGCCCCGGGTGCGGCACTGGCGAGATTACCTATGAGCGGAGGTGACGCCGGCGCTTGTCGGACACGGCGATCACACCGCCGGTGGCAGCACCGTGCGCTTGTAGCCATCGACCAGTGCCCGGCCCTCCCGAGCGAGATTGACTCACGCAATACGCGTGCGAGACGCGTGCGAGGCCGCAGCCGGCGACGCCCGGGCGGCGAAAAATATCTTTAGTAATGCTAATATAATACTTTTCTTTGTTAATTAGCATTGCTAAATAGACTGCATGAAACTTCCCGACTGGCTGGACAAGACCCGTACCTCCCAATCCGCGCTGGCCAAGGCCATCGGCGTCTCGCAGGGCCGCGTCTCGCAACTCATTGCCGGCGCCTCGCCCTCGCTCGACCTCGCCCTCAAGATCGCGAGCTTCACCAACAACGCCGTTCGCCCTGAAGACTATTCCGGACCCACCATGGACACTGCCCAGACCTCCGCCTCCGCCGCCGTCGATCTCGACCGTGTCGAGGACGCCATCGCCGCCATCGCGCGGGGCGAGATGGTCGTCGTCGTCGATGACGATGACCGCGAGAACGAAGGCGACCTGGTCGCCGCCGCCTGCAAGATCACGCCCGAGCAGATGGCCTTCATGATCCGCTATTGCTGCGGCATCGTCTGCGCGCCTATCACCGCCGAGGATGCGCGGCGCCTCAAGCTCGATCCGATGGTGGCGCTGAACGACGCGCCGCTCGGCACCGCCTTCACCGTGTCGATCGACTACAAGGAAGGTCTCACCACCGGCATCTCGGCCAAGGAGCGCGCCGCCACCGTGCATGCGCTCGCCAACGGCAATGTGCAGGCATTCGATTTCGTGCGCCCCGGACATATCTTCCCGCTCGTCGCCAAATCGGGCGGCGTGCTGATGCGCTCGGGCCACACCGAGGCCTCGGTGGACCTCGTCCGGCTCGCCGGCCTCCATCCGGCCGGCGTCATCTGCGAACTCGTCAATGACGACGGGACCGTGAAGCGCGGGCCGCAGGTGACGGCCTTCGCGCGCGAGCACAATCTCAAGATCATCTCGGTCGCCGATCTCATCGCCTATCGCCAGGCGCGCGAGCGCCTCGTCAACCAGGAAAGCCAGTTCGACATCGCCACTCCGATCGGCAAGGTGCGCGGCTTCGCCTATTCGACGCCGTTCGACAGCGTGCAGCATCTGGCTCTCGTCTATGGTGATATCAGCGGCGGCAAGAACGTGCCGGTCCGGCTGCACCGGGAGGATATCGTCGCCGACATTTTCGGCGCCCCGCATGTGCTGAATTCCGACTATGACGTGTTCAAGCGCGAAGGCCGCGGCGTCCTCGTCTATCTGCGCGAAGGAACGGCGGGTGTGCCGGCCGGCCAGAAGATGGGCAGCGAGAAGACCGGCAGCGCGGCTCTGCGCGAACAGGTGTGGCGCGATGTCGGGCTCGGCGCGCAGATCCTGCGCGACCTCAATGTCCATTCGATCAGGCTCATCACCTCGAGCACGCGCCACTATGTCGGCCTGTCGGGTTTTGGTATAGATATCGCGGAGACGATCAAGATCGAGGGATAGGAATGATGGTTGCCGTCCGTTACATGGTCAAGGACGTCGATGCCTCGGTCGCCTTCTACACGCAGCATCTCGGTTTCACGTTGAAGCAGCAGTTCGGACCCAACATGGCGATCCTGACCAAGGATGGCCTGACGCTGTGGGCCGCCGGCCCAAATGCCTCGGCGGGGCGGCCCATGCCCGACGGCCGTATCCCCGAGCCCGGCGGCTGGAACCGCTTCGTGCTCGAGGTTGCTGATCTTGCCAGCGTCGTCGCGCAATTGCGTCAGGCGGGCACGCATTTTCGCAATGACATCGTCGACGGGCCGGGCGGCCGGCAGATCCTCGTCGAGGACCCGTCCGGCAATGTCATCGAGCTGTTCGAGCCCCGGCAGTAACGCCAGTCCCGAGAGAAGACCGACATGACCGATCTCCCCACCCTCACCAAGCGCCGCCTGCAAGCCCAGGTCATCGGCCCGATCTTCGCCGAGATGGTCGCCGAACTCGGCGAGGAGAAGGCTTCGGCCATCCTCGACAAGGCGATCCGCAAGGCGGCGATCGCCGAGGGCCAGGAATTCGCCAGACGGGCGCCGGGCGGCGTCACCTCGATGGCCGATTTCATCAAGCTTTATGATCTGTGGACCGCGGACGGCGCGCTCGAGATGAAAGTGCTGCAGGCGACCGACGAGCGCTTCGACTTCGACATCACGCGTTGCCGCTACGCCGAGACCTACAAGGAGATGGGGCTCGGCAAGATCGGGCACCTGCTCTCCTGCAACCGCGACGGCACGTTCTGCGAGGGCTATGACCCCGACATCACGCTGGAGCGCAAGCAGACGATCATGCAAGGGGCTCCCTGCTGCACCTTCCGCTACACCTACCGGCGGAAGAAGGCGCCCGCTTCCCCCTGAAGTCGCCCCCGGGCTGATTCCCCTTTTCCGCATCATGCTTTATGGTTAGACCGGACAGACCATGGCGGATGACGACATAGACCCGGAAACAGGCCCTGCCCTTGTCGGCTGGCAGGAATCGGTCAGCCTGCCCGAACTCGGCGCCGGACCGATCATCGCCAAGATCGATACCGGGGCCCGATCCGCGGCCCTACATGCCGACGACATCCATATTTCGGGGCGCGGCAAGCGCATGAAGGTGCGCTTCAAGGTGCAGCGGCGGGGCAGTTCCTCGCGGCGGGTCGAATGCGAAATGCCGCTGCATGACCTGCGCCGGATCAAGAGCTCGAACGGCCATATCGAGCTACGCGCCGTGATCGTGACCGCGATCGAGATCGGCGGCCATGTGCTCGATGCCGAGATCACCCTTACCCAGCGCGCCGACATGGGTGCCGCCATGCTGATCGGCCGGAACTCGATCAAGGGCACCTTCCTGGTCGATCCGAGCCGCACCTTTCTCCGATCCAGACGTCCCAGAAAGCGCAAGCCTCGATGAAGATCGCTCTCCTCACCCGCAATCCCAAGCTGTTCTCGCATCAGCGCATCATGGAGACCGCCCAGGCGCGCGGCCACGAGATCGTGCCGGTCGACTATCTGCGCTGCTACATGAACATCACCTCGCGCAAGCCGGAACTGCGCTACATGGGCGAAAAGCTCGAAGGCTTCGATGCCGTCATCCCGCGTATCGCCGCCTCGCACACCTTCTACGGCCTCGCGGTCCTGCGCCAGTTCGAGATGATGGGCGTGTTTCCTCTCAACGAGTCGGTCGCCATCGGCCGCTCGCGCGACAAGCTGCGCTCGCTGCAGATCCTGGCGCGCGACGGCGTCGGCCTGCCGATCACCGCCTTCGCCAATGACACGACCCGCACCGACGAGGTCATCGACATCGTCGGCGGCGCCCCGACCGTGATCAAGCTCCTGGAAGGCACGCAAGGCATCGGCGTCGTGCTCAGCGAGACACACAATTCGGCGAAATCGGTCATCGAGGCGTTCCACGGCGCCGACATCGCCATCCTGGTGCAGGAGTTCATCAAGGAAGCGGAAGGCCGCGACATCCGCGTCTTCGTCATCGACGGCAAGCCGATCGCCGCCATGCAGCGTTCCGGCGCCAAGGGCGATTTCCGCTCCAACCTGCACCGCGGCGGCCATGCCGAGAAGATCGCCATCTCGCGGCAGGAAAAGGCGGCGGCGGTCAAGGCGGCCCGCTCCATGGGCCTCAATGTCTGCGGCGTCGACATGCTGCAATCCACGCGCGGGCCCCTGGTCATGGAGGTCAACTCTTCGCCGGGGCTCGAAGGCATCGAGAAGGCGACCAGCGTCGACATCGCCGCCGCCATCATCCAGTTCCTCGAAGCGGAGGCGCGGCCGGGCCATACCAAGACCAGGGGCAAGGGATGAGCGCATGAGCGCAAAGCCCTTCCGGCTCGGTACGACGACGCTCGCGCCCGGTGAGCGCCAGACCGTCGATCTGCCGGTGAGCGCGCTTTCCAACCACACGCCCCTGACGCTGCCGGTGCATGTCATCCATGGCGAGAAGGCGGGGCCGGTCCTGTTCCTCTCCGCCGTCGTCCATGGCGACGAGATCCTGGGCGCCGAGATCGTGCGCCGGGTGATCCGTCACCGGGCGCTCTCCGGCATGGCCGGCACGCTGCTTGCCGTGCCGGTCGTCAATGCCTTCGGTCTCATCAGCCATTCGCGCTACATGCCGGACCGGCGCGACCTCAACCGCTCCTTCCCCGGCTCCGACCACGGCTCGCTCGCCTCGATCGTCGCCGATCTGTTCATGCGGGAAGTCGTGCTGAAGAGCGACTATGGCATCGACCTCCATACCGCCGCCCAGCACCGCACCAACCTGCCGCAGATCCGCATCGCGCCGGGCGAGGCCGATCTCCTGCATATGGCGGAAGCCTTCGGCCCGCCGGTGATCCTGATCTCGAAACTGCGCGAGGGCACGCTTCGGCAATGTGCCCGCGATCACGGCGTCAAGATGCTGCTCTATGAGGGCGGCGAGGCGCTGCGCTTCGACGAGATCGCCATCCGCGCCGGCGTCATCGGCATATTGCGGGTGATGAAATGGCTCGACATGATCGCGCCCACCAACATCGCGAGGAGCAAGGTGCCGCCGGCGATCTCGACGTCGAGCGCTTGGCTCAGAGCTCCGGAAGGAGGGCTGCTCAGGGCCGCTCCTCTCACCGGCGACCGGGTGGACCAGGGCCAGGTGATCGGCGAGATATCGGACCCCTTCGGCGAGCGGGCGGTCCAGGTCGTCTCGCCCGAGAGCGGCATCATCATCGGGCGCACCAATCTGCCGATCGTCAATCGCGGCGATGCGCTGTTCCATATCGCGCGGGTCAAGGATCCGGAGACGTCACGCGCCCGCATCGGACGGATCGGCGGTGAGTTGGCTCAGGCGCCGCTGTTCGACGAGGATGAGATTATTTGATGGACCCGGCCAACGATCCGGATGCTGATTCTTACGTTCCAGAGTTTCTCCTGCCTCTGTTGCCCAACAACCCGGACTTCCGCGATGGGGTTATCTGCCTCGTCTGGCTATTTCTCTGTTCAATACTGGGCATCGCTGTCCTGAAATTTGTCCATGAGTGGGTTGGTGTCGCGCTTATGGCGATCGGCTTCGCGCATTTCAGTGTTCGCTACCGAACAAGAGCAAATGAGAGATACTTTCGCCGTCGACGAGAAAGAGAGTCCCGCAAAGGAGACTAATGCGCCTCATCCCGATTCCGCGAATCGGCCAGGAAGTCGATCACGGCACGCACAGATGGAAGCCCACCGCGGCGATGCGGCGTCAGGATGGTCGTGGTGACTGTGCCAGCATGCCAGTCGGGCAGCACATGGACGAGCGTCCCTTCGCCGATGGCCTGGGCGGCATGGCTTTGCGGCGCGCAGACTATGCCGAGCCCGGCGATCGCCGATTTCAGCAGCACGAGCGATTCATCAGCGGTGAAGCGCGGGCGGGGCTCGACCTCGACCACACGGCCGTCGCTGCCGGTGAGGCGCCAGATGCGCGCCGATGCAGAGGTCAAAAGCCCATCATGATCCACAAGTGCTTCGGGCGCGGCGGGCATGCCGCGATCCTCAAGATAGTCCCGTGACGCAACGAGGATGATCCGGTCCGTGCCTATCCGGCGCTGCAGGAGTCCTGAGTCCGGCAAGGCTGCGAAATGGCTGCGCACCGCGATGTCGAAACCTTCCTGGACCAGATCGACGAAACGGTCAGTGACATGGAGCTGGAGTTCGAGCTTCGGAAAGGCGCGCGCCAAGGCATGCAACCGGTCGGCAAGATGGAACTGAGCGGTCGGCACCGAAGTGGTGATCTTCACCGTGCCGCTGGGCTCGGCGAGGCGATGGCGGACGACAGTTTCGGCCGCCTCCGCCTCGATCACCGCGGCGCGGGCATGATCATAGAAATCGCGGCCGACATCGGTGAGCGCGAAGCTGCGCGAAGTGCGATGGATGAGCCGGGCGCCCAGGGCTGATTCTAGCTCGGCCACCCTTTTGCTCACCGTCGATTTGGGCTGGCCGAGCCGGCGTCCCGCGGCGGCGAAACTGCCGAGATCCACCGCCTGCACGAAAAAGATGAGGTCGTTGAGATTATACATTCATTGTCTTAATTTGTGGACTTTGACATGCATTTTGGCTGTCTACACCGCCAAAGTCCACGCTTTATAACAATGGTCTCGACTGAAGGAGACCAAAATGATCCCTACCCTCTTTTACGGCATTCCTTCCGGATGCTCGTTCGGCTCGCTTGTAGCCCTTGAATGGCTGGGCCAACCCTACCGGCTCAGCCGCATCGACATGCCGGAAGTGGTGCAAAGCGACGCCTATCGCCGCATCAACCCGGTGGGCGAGACGCCGTCGCTCCTTACCGAGGATGGAAGGATCATTAGCGAGAGCCTGGCGATCCTCAATCATCTGGGCTCACGCGGCATAGAGAAAGGTCTTTCCTTCAAACAGGGAACTGCCGGTTTCGACCGCCTCAACCAAGCGCTGGCCTATCTCAATACCAGCTTCTTCAACAGCTTCAGCCCGCTCTGGTACACGCTCGAGCATGACATGAAGCCGGAGGACAAGCAGGCCTTGCGCGCCTATGGCGCGGCCAATGTCGCCAAGGTGCATGGTGAACTCGAGAGGATGCTGGGCAAGGGACCGTGGCTGCTCGGCGATCAGCGCACATTTGCCGATGCCTATTTCATCGGCATCGCGCGCTGGACGAAATATCACGATGTCGTCGACCGCAAGGACTATCCCGGCCTGCAGAAGCTGTTCTACCGCCTCGAAAGCGATCCGGCGGTGAAGTTCGCCCATGCGATCGAACATGGCGAAGATATTCAAGGCGCCGGCGGCTTTGCCGGCCATGTCAGTCTCGAAAAGGCGTTGGAGGAGATTTGAATCAATTGCGCCACCAATAACCCCTTCCCGCGAGGCCCCCCGAGGGGAGGGGAATTGCGGCGTGATCAGCGGCGCGACAGGCCGCCAAGAATGCCGCGCACCAAAGAGCGCACCACCATCGAGCCGACCTGGCGGCCGACACTGCCGGCGACATTCTTGACAAAGCGGTCGGTCGCCGATTCACGCTGGCGCGGCGCCGAACGCGCCTCGCGCGCCGCTGTCTTGTCGGCCGCAACCTTCTCCTGTGCTTCGGCGCGCTCATTGGCGCGCTTGGTCAGTTTCTCGTAGGCCGACTCGCGATCGACCGCTTCGTCATACTGGCCATAGACCGGCGACGCCTTGAGGAGTTTTTCACGCTCCTGCGGCGTGATCGGGCCCATGCGGCCCTCCGGCGGGCGGATGAGCGTGCGCTCGACCATGGTCGGCACGCCCTTCAGATCGAGCACCGAGACCAGCGCCTCGCCCTTGCCGAGCTCGGTGATGACCTTGTCGGTCTTGAACTTGGGATTGGGCCTGAAGGTGTCGGCTGCCGTCTTCACCGCTTTCTGCTCACGCGGCGTATAGGCCCTGAGCGCATGCTGGATGCGGTTGCCCATCTGGGCGAGCACGCTTTCCGGCACGTCGAGCGGATTCTGGGTGACGAAATAAACGCCGACCCCCTTCGAGCGGATGAGCTTCACCGTCTGCTCGATCTTCTGCAGCAGGCCCGCCGGCGCATCGGTGAACAGCAGATGCGCTTCATCGAAGAAGAACACGAGCTTCGGCTTGTCGGGATCACCCACTTCGGGGAGATCCTCGAACAATTCCGACAGCAGCCAGAGCAGGAATGTCGCATAGAGCTGCGGTGAGGACATCAGCTTGTCGGCGGCGAGGATGTTCATATAGCCGCGACCGTCGCGGGTCGTGCGCATCAGATCCTTGATGTGGACATCTTCGCCTTTCAATTTGATGAATTGAAATATCGAGTGGCGATGTTCCCGCATAGAAGTGATGAGGCTCTTTTCGGCCGGCGAAAAACGCAACTCCCGTGAGCCCTCGCATACGTCCAAAGGGGTTTGACCAAAACCATCCAACTCACGCGTAAAAAAGTACCAATCAAAAATTTAAAACGTTCCACGTGGAACGTTTATCGTC
>CAZICN010000112.1:0-12018 GCA_964537655.1 uncultured Aestuariivirga sp. | reverse complement strand
CTCGGTTTCCTGGAAGCCGCCGAGGCCCATGGTGCCGGAGCCGGTCTCGGGTGTGATGACGACGACCGGCGAATGCGCCCAGTAGGCGGCCGCCGTCGAGGTCACGAAATTGGTGATGCCGGGGCCGTTCTGGGCGATACAGACGCCGTGCCGTCCGGAGACGCGCGAATAGCCGTCGGCCATGTGCCCCGCCCCCTGTTCATGCGCCGTCGGGATGAAGCGGATGCCGGCGGTCGGGAACAGGTCGAGCGCGTCCATATAGGCCGACCCCACGATGCCGAACACATCCTTGACGCCATAGGCGACGAGGGTTTCGACGAAGGCTTCGGAAGCGGACATTTTGGGCATGGAAGGCTCCTGGGCAGGGGAAAAATCGTGTCTTTCCCTATTCTGGCACCTGGACCCATGAAAGCGCCAGTTCCGTGCGGCGATCAGGTCCAGAGCGCCCTGACCCCGAAGAACGCCGTGTCCTTGACCCGCCGGGCCAGGCCTTGGAAGGCGGAGTTGCGCGGATCGGCGCAGAAGGTCATGCTCCAGATCACCCGCCTCTCGCCGTCGCCGATGGGCGTCACCTTGTGGCGCACGCGCGCGCCCTCGAAGACGATCATGGCATTGGGCGGCGTGGCGATCACCTGGTCGCGGCGGCTCTGGCGGACCATCAGCCGTGCCTGCGACAGGCCGCTGGGCTCGCGGCCGCGATTGATGAGGGGCACGAGGACGGTAAAATGCCGTCCCCTGTAGAAGTTGTGATCATAGTGCCAGCCGATATGGTCGCCGGGCTTCTCGTAGAACAGCACCGAGCACGAGCTCTGGTCATGCATGGGCGTCGGCTCGACGGAGAGCCCGACAATGCCGGAGATCAGGCGGGCCAGCGCGTCCGAGCGATAGAGAGCGACCAGCGCCGGGGCTTTGCGCTCCAGCGTCTCATAGGCGACGGTGCCGCCCTTCTTGTGCGCCGGCAGATAGCTGCGCTCGGTGTCGACCAGTTGCTCGACGACGCCGACCAATGAGGCGAAGTCCTGTTGCGCCAGCACGTTGTCGAGCGTCGCCAGGCAGCGGGCGAAGGAGGGCAGGGGGTGGTCGGGCGTGAAATGCAGGTCCATCGTCAGGGCCCGCACTCTAGTGTCCCGAATCCGAAGTTCGCATGCATGGGCAGTGTCCTCCGAGCGGACTTCGGATTAGAAAGGACACTAGAAAATCCAAGATTCTAGTGTGGTTCTGGCTCAGAAATTCCCTCAAATCCTGACCGCAATACTGGAGGGAATTTCTGAGCCACCACACTAGCGCGCGACTTTACAGTTTTATGACGCGCAAGCGGGCTGCGCGTGACGGACCGAGCCGATATAGAAATCGAGCATCGCATTGAGCGGCGCCGGATTGCGCCGCAGCCGGCTGCGCAGCGCCGCCCCTTCCCAACAATCGACGAGGAGCTCGGCCATGCGGCGAACATCGCAATCGGCCGGGATATCGCCCTTCTGACGGGCTTCATCGAGACAGGCCGCCATGCGCGCCGAGATCGTCGAGAGGCAGTCATCGATCCGGCGCCGGAACACGTCGCTGACGCCCGACAGCTCCTGCCCGAGACCGCCCATGAGGCAGCCGAGATAGCCTTCCTTCTCGTAGGACTGCATGGTGAGCTCGAAGAAATGGCGCACCCGGTCGAGCGGCGGCCGCGACGCATCGCTGAGGCACATGTCGAGGCCGGCATGAACTTGCGTCATATAGGCATCGAGGACCTGCAGCGCGAAATCCTCCTTGTCCTTGAAGTGATGATAGAAGGACCCCTTCGGCGTGCCGGTCACCGCGAGCAGCGCCTGAATGCCCAGATCATTATAGCCATGCTCCAGAAGCATCTGGAGTCCCGACTTGATCAGGCGTTGCTTGGTCGAATGCATATTGCCAACATTATCGGCATCGCCGTGCCGCCGCAATTCCGGGCGCCCGGAACAGGCCGGACAGACAGGTCAGGCCTTCGTCTTCTCGATCATGTGGCTGATGACCTCGCCATGCTCATGCTGGGGGCTGAACATGACGATCTCGGCATCCTTGTCCACCCGCACATTATGGCCGGGCGGCCAGTAGAACAGGTCCTGCGCCCGCACCGTCTCCCGCCGGCCCGCGGCGTCGGTCGTCGTAAGCTGGCCCTCGAGCACGAAGCCCCAATGCGGGCACTGGCACAGATTGCCCTCGAGGCCTTGAAACAGGGGCGTCGTGTCGACGCCGGCGGCGAGCGTGAAATACTCGCCGCTGATCTTGCCGTAGCCCGAGGCGTCGCCGAAATCGGCACGCTGGCGGATGACGGCACCTGGAATGTCCATTTTCACATCGATCTGTTCTTTGGCGACGCGCATGAGGGTCTCCTCTGTTGTAGACCGACCGGTCTATTATTAGAAAACCTCCTTCTGACGCGATTGTCAAGCTCATCCGCGCTCACGCCGGGCTGTGCTTCAGATGATGGTGATTTCCGGCGATGCCGGGAGAAAGCCTCTCCGCCTCAGGCGTGTACGTCGAGGTCCAGACGATAGCGGCGCGCCCAGTCGAGGCTTGTCTCATCCGACAGCCTGGCTACGCTTGGCTTTACCTTGGTGGCATCCGGCGCCGGGACACCCAGGGCTTCGCAGATGCGGATCAATGTCGCGGCGGGATGGGCTGAAAGCGTTTCATAGCCGACGCGAAGCGGGATGATCCGCTGCGCTTCGAACCACGCGTTCCAGGCCGCATCGTAAGACTCGAGCGTAGCCAGCTCGTGCCTGATGCGCGCAAAATCATACCGGGGCTCCTCTGGCGGGGCGAGCCTTTCGATTTCGGTTCCGTCGGGCGCGATGTGCCAAAGACCGGTTTGCTCCGCCTTGATGAGGGAAATGGCCTGCGCGAGCTTGTTCTCGCGCGAGAGGTGTATGTAGAGGATGTTCCCGAATGCCTTCCCGAAACGCGCTGTGTCCGATGCGAGCCCGGAAAAGATCTGGTCCAGGATCGCCGAGAGCTCATCCAGATTCTCGCGCATCAGGCGAAGGCCGAAGATGTCCGTTCCCCCCTTTCCGGCCCTGATGGCGGCTTCGAGGAAGGCGATGTTGAATTCCCTTCCGCCCACCGCATCGGAGTTTGGCAGCTTCCACTCCTGCGCCCACCAGGACAAGGTCTGGCGCCGATAGAACGAGTCTGGATTGCCCGCCGTCTTTGTGGAGGCCAGGAGATCGCAGAGCAGCGTGCTGCCGGTACGCGGCGTGCCGCAGATGACGTAGGCGTCGAACATGCGGCGCGCAGCGCTGGTCACTTCAGTTCGATTTCGATGAAGGCGTATTCGCCGTCATTGGCGTTGATGACGTCGTGCTCGACGCCTTCCTTGCGGAAATAGGGCACGGCTTTCTTCATCTCGGCGAAGCTTTCGCCCTGCGCCGTGAGGAGCTTCACCTTGCCGTCCATCAACGGCACCACGACATAGTCATGGCCATGGCGGTGCCAGCCGGTATTGGCGCCGGGCGCGAAGCGGTATTCGGTGACGATCACCTTGTCGTTCTCGATGTGCTTGATGGCTTTCGCGGTGCCGGACATTCGGCATTCCTTTCCGTTGCTAAGTGAGGAACCAGTAGAGGATGAGAGGCAGGATGAGCGCGGTCACCACCGCGTTGAGCGCCATGGCGATGCCGGCGAACGTGCCGGCCACCTCGTCGACGACGAAGGCCCTGGCCGTGCCGATGCCATGGGCGGCGAGCCCCGCCGCGAAGCCGCGCGCCGCATAGTCCTTCAAGCCCAGCGCATTCATGAGCGGCGTCACGATGATGGCGCCGGTGAGGCCGGTGGTGACGACGAGCACCGCGGTGAGGGCCGCCTGGCCGCCGAACTGCTCGGCAATGCCCATGGCGACGCCGGCCGTCACCGACTTGGGCGCGAGCGAGGCGAGCACCATGTCGGGCAGGCCGAACAGCGAAGCGATGGCAAGTGCCGACACCGCGGCGGTCACCGAGCCCGCGACCAGGGCCGCCGCCATCGGCAGCAGGTTTTCCTTGACCTTGTCGAGATTGCGGTAGAGCGGCACCGCGATCGCCACGATGGCGGGGCCGAGCAGGAAATGGACGAACTGCGCGCCTTCGAAATAGGTCGCGAAGGATGTGCCGGTCGCAATGAGGATGGCCCCCAGGACGACGATCGAGATCAGCACCGGATTGACTGCCGGATGCCGGCCGGAGGCGATCGCGACGCGATCGGCGCCGATCCAGACGATGAGCGTCACCGTCAGCCACAGCAAGGGCGTCGAGGAGAGATAGACCCAGAGATCGAAGGCGGGCGTCACGGCGCGCTCCGGCTTGTCTGCCAGCTCTTGACGCCGGTGAAGACGAGCGCCGTCACGCCGAGCGCCAGGGCGGTTGAGACGAGGAGCGCCAGGAACAGGACGGGGCCGTAGCTGTTGACGAGGCCCAGATGGTCGATCACCCCGACACCCGCCGGCACGAACAGCAGGGAAAGCTGCTGCAGCAAGCCGCCGGTCGCGCGCCCGAGCGTGGTATCGCTGATCGTCGCAGGCGTCAGCGCGGTAAATTTCTGGGCGACGAACAGGCCGGCGAACAGAAGCAGCAAGCCGATCACGGGGCCGGGCATCGGCAGCGCGAAGCCATGCGACAGGATCTCGCCGGCAAGCTGACAGAGAAGGAGAAGGGCGAAGGCCTCGATCATCGGGGCAAGCTATCCGAGCAATCGTCGCGGTCAATGTTATTTTGGTCGCGGATCCTTGAGCGCTTCATCGCCCCGCCTGAGCTTGCCCCGGCGCTTGAGCCTGATACCTGCGATGAGCGCATAGGCCGCGTTGCGCACTTCATTGTGGAAGGCGCGATCCGCATCGAGATCGTCATGGCTCGTCGCGTAGTCGCGGTAATAGCCGATATAGCGATCGAGCAGCGCCTTGCTGCCCGCCGGGATCAGGCCCATGTCGGTCAGCCAGTCGGTCAGGATGCGCCGCAGATTCTCGGTGCCCGAGGCATCACCATGCACGATGACCGAGAACAGGCGGCCGGCGAGATGACGCGGATAGGGCCAACCCTTGCGCTCCAGCGCCTTGGCGGCGGCCGGATCCTTGCCACGGGTCGAGGTCGGGTCGGGATTGCCGCCATCGGCGCAGACGAGCCGGTCCATCATCGCCTTGAGGCCGGCCGGCGCCTGGTACCAGTTCACCGGCGTCACGATCATGATCCCATGTGCCCGGGCCCACATCGGATAGATATCGTTCATCCAGTCATTCACCTGGCCGATCGCATGATTGGGATAGCACGAGCACGGCCAGTGGCAGAGCGGCATCGCCGTCGAGACGCAGGCCTTGCACGGGTGGATGATGCGGCCATATTCGGAAGCGAGGCGGCTGAGATCGAGGACATCCGCCTCGAAGCCGCGCTCGGCCTCGATGATCCTGCGCGCCATCGTCACCAGGCGCCAGCTCTTCGACATTTCGCCGGGACAGCTCTGGTCGCTGCGCATCGATCCATTGACGATCAGGATGCGCGAGGGTGAACGCGGATTGCGCTGCCGGCGTTCCGCTGCCTGGATGGCCTTGCGTGCGGCGACCCACTCGACCGCGAGGTCGAGGGTCGGATCGGCGAAGCCCTTGCCGGCTTTCCGGGTGCGCGGGCTCTTGTGATAGTCGTGATAGGAGGTCCAGGCCCCGGGAAGGAGCGCTTCGATCTCCCCGGCATTTCCATCAAAAACCGGGTCGCGGAAGCGGGCCTTGAAGCGCTCGGTGAACTCCGCCTTGCTGAGGGCGACGCTCGGCATGCCCTTGCGGACCTTGATGCTTGTCACGGCCAACCTCCCTACGGAACTGTTCACGTGATCCGCAGACGGTCCTATGTCCGGCAAGGCCTGTCAAACGTGATGAGGTCGTGGCCTGAAACAAATGTGCCAGGGCAACCGCCCTGGCACGAGATTCTCGTCCAACGCGGCGACTGCTACGCCGCGAGGGCCTTTTCGGCCGGCACATACTCGTAGCCGAGGTCATCGGCGACGGCCTTGTAGGTGACCTTGCCCTTGCAGACATTGAGGCCGGCGCGCAGGTGATGATCCTCGAGCAGCGCCTGCTTGTAGCCCTTGTTGGCGATGGCGAGGCCGAAGGGCAGGGTGACGTTGTTGAGCGCGTAGGTCGAGGTGCGCGCCACACCGCCCGGCATGTTGGCGACGCAGTAATGGATGACGCCGTCGACGACATAGGTCGGATCGGCATGTGTCGTCGCCTTCGAGGTCTCCGCACAGCCGCCCTGGTCGATGGCGACATCGACGAGGACCGATCCGGTCTTCCAGTCCTTCAGCATCTTGCGGGTGACGAGCTTCGGCGCCGCGGCGCCCGGGATCAGCACGCCGCCGACCACGAGATCGGCCGTGGCGCATTCGTCTTCCACCGCGCCTTGCGTCGAATAGAGCGTCTTGAGCTGCGTGCCGAAGCGGGCGACGAGCTCTTCCATCCGGTCGGTGCTCTTTTCGAGGATGGTGACATCGGCGCCGAGGCCGAGCGCCATCGCCGCGGCATTGGTGCCGACGACGCCGCCGCCCAGAATGACGACCTTGGCCGGCGACACGCCGGGCACGCCGCCGAGCAGGACACCCGAGCCGCCTTGCGCCTTTTCCAGGCAATGCGCGCCCGACTGGATCGACATGCGTCCCGCCACTTGCGACATGGGTGCGAGCAGCGGCAGGCCGCCGCGCGAGTTGGTCACCGTCTCATAGGCGATGCAGACGGCGCCCGATTTGACGAGGTCCTTGGTCTGCTCCGGGTCCGGCGCCAGGTGCAGATAGGTGTAGAGGACCTGGCCTTCGCGCAGCATCTTGCGCTCGACCGCCTGCGGCTCCTTCACTTTGACGATCATATCGGCCTTGGCGAAGATCTCTTCGGCGGTCGGGATGATCTGCGCGCCCGCGGTCTTGTAGTCTTCGTCCGAAGCGCCGATGCCCAGTCCCGCTCCGGTCTGGACCCAGGCCTTGTGACCGTGGCGCACGGCCTCACGCACCGAGAGCGGTGTCATGCCCACCCGGTATTCGTGATTCTTGATCTCTTTCGGAACGCCAATCAGCATGATGGAAAAACTCCCAAGGACACGGGGCCTATGCTTCTTGGCCGCGGTCCGGATTGATGGTTGTCGGAATTATGCGTAGTCGCCAGCTGCCCCCTTGAGCAAACCCCGCCAAAGTCGGCGACCTTGGCGCCAGGGATCTGCTCCACCACATTCGTTTGGCGCGTATTCGGCGAAGTGATTCCACTTCGCCGTGAAGCGCGCCAGAACCAGTTCATCTGGCTGCGTTAGACCAGTCCGTGCCGGTCCGTTCGCGCGAGCGCTTATACTCCTGCTCGCGAGGTGCCGACAACCCCCGCTCATGCGGCTTTGAGCCGATTTCCGGCGCAAAAACTTAGTATACCGAGGAAAAGATGCGCGATCAGGCGTTCAGGCGCTTTTGTCTCAACCCGTCGCGGTCGAGACGGTCGACCCGCCGATCCGCCCACAGCATGAACAATCCGGCGATGAGCACGATCGCGCCGCCCCACAGCGTCGTAAGCCCCGGTATGTCGCCGAAGACCAGGAAGCCGAGCAGCGCGGCCCAGAACATCGCCGTGTATTCGAACGGCGCGACGAAACTCGATTCAGCACTCTTGTAGGCCATGCCGAACAACACCATGGCGATCGCCACGGTGGAGCCGAGCAGCAGCATGGCGGCGAGATCGAAGAACGGCGGCCATTGCCAGGGCCGTGTCAGGAAGGCGAGGCTCTTGTGCTGGACGGCGCCGGCGTCGAACAAGGTGAAGGTGACGGCGAGGCTGACGGCCACCAGCAGATAGACCGCATTGGTATGGAACGCCATGGTGGCGGGCGGGACGCTGCGCACGACGCGCCGCGCCAGCGTCTGGCTGAAGGCGTAGCCGAGCGCCGAATAGAGCGACAGAAGTGCCGCCGGCTCGAGCACGCCGCTGCCCGGATTGATCATGATCATCACGCCGATGAAGCCGGCGATGATGGCGATCCAGCGGTGCAGGCGGACATGTTCGCCGAGAATGGGGCCGGCGAGCACTGCCACGAACAGCGGCATGGCGAAATAGATGGCGACGGAATCGGCCATCGGCATCGCGGCGATGGACAGAATGAAAGCGAGATAGGCGGAACTCATGATGAGGCCGCGCGTTAGGCTCAAGGCCGTTCCGGGGCCGATCAGACTGGCGAAGGAGGCATTCCTGTGAACGATCAAAGCGAGGATCGGCACTCCGATCAGGCAACGGATGAAGAGAACCTGATGGACCGGATAATTGCCGCTCAGCCATTTGACCAAGGTGTCGCCGGTGGAGGCGATGCCCACCGCGCCGCAGGCATAGATAATGGCGAGAAGTTTGTTGTCAGCCGAAGTCTGCGAGGTCATGCTCAGCCCATAACCCAGTTTAGGGCCTAAGAAAACTCGGGCGGAAAGGAGAGGGCAACGCATGGGACGCATAGCATTGTGCGGTTTGCTTCTCGTCGGTTGCCTTGCTTCTGCGGCGATCGAGGCCCCTGCTGCGGAAAAGGTGAGGCCGCCCCTGCCGAAACCCAAGCCCGTCGAGATCATCTCCCCCGAACCCGAGATGGCCGAGCCCGAAATCGAAACGCCGATGACCACGGAAGAGGCGGCCGGCCCGGTGATCGTTCTGCCGCGTGAGAAGCCCGAGCAGGTGAAGAAGCCGGAGCCTGGAGCCGCGCCGGAGGCGAAGCCCGAAACAGCGCCGGCGCCCGAGGAGGAAAAGCCGCAGCCCGGCGATGATTTCGCGACCTGCCGGTCCGAGCTCGAAGCGTTGGGCGCCAGGTTCAGGGTGCCCGAAATGCCGGCGGCCGATGGCCAGTGCAAGGTGCCCAATCCGGTCCGCATCAGCGTGATCGAAACGCCGGCGGGCAAGGTCGATTTCCCCAGCACCCCGGTCCTGAACTGCGTCTTCGCCAAGCGTTTCACCGCCTGGGTCTCGGATATCGCGGCTCCCGTGGTGAAGGCCCATACCGGGGAAGGCTTGGCCGCGATCGTCACCGGTCCAGGCTATGAATGCCGCGGCCGCAATGGCGACACGACGACGAAGATCAGCGAGCATGCCTTCGGCAATGCCGTCGACATCGCCTCCTTCAGGCTCGAGGACAAGGAGAGCATGCCGGTCGCCAATGTCCAGAAGGCCGGCCATGTCGAAAGCCGCTGGCTGATGGCACTGCGCATCTCGGCCTGTGGCTATTTTACAACGGTCCTGGGGCCAGGGTCGAATGCGGCGCATGCCGAGCATTATCACTTCGACCTGGGTCTGCACGGCAAATCCGGCAACTACCGTATCTGCGAATAGACCACGAGCGAGCTTCGCCCCTCTCTGACGGCGGCACGATCCTGCTCGTGACCTGATCCTATTCGGCCGCTTGCCGCTGCGCCTGCGCGATCGTATCGGCGAGGAGCGCGATGCCGGGCTCGATCTTCTTCTCCTCGATGGACGAGAAGGCGAGGCGGAAGAAATTGTCGGGCGCGTTCTCGGCGCCGAAATGGATGCGTCCCGGTTCGATCACGATGCCACGCGCCGCCGCATGCTTGGCGAGGGTTTCGCTGTCGAGCGCCGGCGGGCCCTCGACCCAGAAGCTGGTACCGCCGAAGGAGGGAATGCGGGCCGAATCCGGCAGATGCGCCTGCAAGGCAGCCCCCATGATCTCCCAGCGCGAGCGATACGCCTTGTGCAGGCGCCGGATCAGCGTGTCGTGATGGCCGAGCGACAGGAACAGGGCGGCGGTGCGCTGGTTGTTGTTGGGCGCGTGGCGCACCATGAGCCGGCGCAAGGCGCGCGCTTCCTCGACGAAGGGCTTCGGCCCGACGAGGAAGCCCAGCCGCAGCCCGGGAAACAATGTCTTCGACAGTGAGCCGACATAGATGACGCGGCCTTCGTCATCGAGAGACTTCAGCGCCGGGCAGGGCTCGTTCACATAATTCGTCTCGAATTCGTAGTCGTCCTCGATGATTGCGAAATTATGCCGCGAGGCGAGCTTGAGGAGATCGAGGCGGCGCGCCAGCGGCATGGTCGCCGTGGTCGGGAATTGGTGGCTTGGCGTCACGAAGACGAGGTCGGAGGCCGCGACATCCTCGGTGAGCGTGAGGCCGCCCTCATCGACCGGGACCAGCGCCACCTTGGCCGTCTTGAGCCTGAAGATGTTGCGCATGTCGGGGAAGCCCGGCTCCTCCATGACGACGCGGCTCTTGTCGTCGATGAGCAGGCTGGTGATGAGATAGAGCGCGTTCTGGGCGCCGAGCGTGATCAGGATCTCATCATCGCTCGCCATGATGCCGCGCCGGGGCAGGATGCGGCGGCGAATCTGCTCGACGAGCAGCGGGTCGTCGAAGGCCCAGGTATCGTTGGTCCAGGTGCCGAGCCATTTCTTGCCGAGCGCCTGCCTGGCGCAATCGCGCCATTCGGCGAGCGGGAACAGATTGTGGTCCACTTGCCCGTAGATGAAGGGATAGGTGTAGCTCTGCCAATCGAGCGGCTTGAAGATATTGGCCTGGGCGGCTGGATGCTTGAGGAGCCGCGCCTTCCATTGCGGATCGGTGCCGGGCTCGCCGCCGGCGGCCGCGCTCGCGGACTTCGCTGGCCGGATCGCCGTCTCGAGCGCCTTGTCGGCGACGAAGTAGCCCGAGCGTTCGCGGGCGAAGAGATAGCCGTCATCGAGGAGCCCCTGATAGGCGAGGACCACGGTATTGCGCGAGACGCCGAGGCTCTTGGCCATCTTGCGGGTCGAAGGGATGGGCTCGTCACGGGCGAGTTGGCCGTCGAGAATGGCAGCCACCAGGGCCTCGCGAATCTGCGTCTGCAGGCTCGAATGATTGTGACGACGTATATGGACCAGCCAGTCGCGCAAAAGGGGCACCTCTGGACCCATCATAGAGCCAAAATCCCTTATCGCCAATGAAGCCACGTGTCGTTTTGATCCACTAACGGGATACCATTCTCTCCGAAATCCTCAGCAAACCTTCCCTGTTATTGACGCAGCGGAAATTACTGCCCTAGTCTGCCCTAGGGAGAGGGTAGCTAGGGGTAATCATGAAGAATGCTGGAAAGACGGCAGCCATTGCCGTGGCTGCCGCTATGATGCTGTCTGCTTGCGACGGCGGGACCATCCACAAGACATCCAAACTAGGGGACCTCGATGTGCTGAGCATCGATGCCCGGCAGCGATTGGTATTGCGGGGCAAGGACCACAATGGTGACGAGGTGGTCTGCGCCGAACCCAGTCCCGATGCCATCGTCGCTCAGGCCGCGGTGCTTGCCGCTTCAGGATCCGGCTCCGGGCCTGCTGCTTCTGGAGCGTCAGCAGCTTCGGGCAGCGGCGGATTCGCGACGGGCTATTCAGAGGGAGTGGGCTCGATAGCCATGCGCACCCCGATGATCCAGCTCATGCGCGACGGGTATTATCGCTACTGCGAGGCGCTGCTGAACGGCGTGGTGGACAGCGAGGACTACGCTGTCAGCTTGCGGCTCGTGGACATGTTCCTCGTCACGATCATGGCGATCGAGGTATTGGGGGGCGCCGTGACCGTTCCGCCGGTGACGGTCAACGCCGGCTTCTCGACGAAAGTCAACAGTGAAGGGGGTATTGACGCCGGTGGCACCGGCGGGGGCCAGCCGCTGACGATCAATATCACCAAGCAGCCGACCGACAAGGCCAATGCTGACGCTATCAGGGAGATCGTGCATCAGTATTTGAGCGCAAAGCGGGATATCATGCTGTCGATGAGCAAGAAAAAGGCGCGGTAGCTCGACCAGCAAAATACAAATACCTGCTGGTTCCTGTTATCCGCGTTCTTTGGCCCTATGGTCCAGGCTGGTCCCATCATGTAATTTGATGGGCCAACCTGGTTCCATGTTCTTTGATGACCCAACCCAAAATCGACACCTCGCTCAAGACCTGGGACGAGATCAAGACGACCACCTGTTACATGTGCGCCTGCCGCTGCGGGATCAAAGTCTATCTGAAGGACGGCACCGTCAAATATATCGAGGGCAACCGC
>CAZICN010000111.1:0-12291 GCA_964537655.1 uncultured Aestuariivirga sp. | reverse complement strand
CACAACCACCCTTCCGGCGACACCACCCCGTCGAGCGCCGATATCGACATGACCCGGCGCCTGATCGAGGCCGGCGACAAGCTCTCGATCAAGGTGCATGACCATTTGATCATCGGCAGGAACGGCCATGCGAGCTTCCGCACACTGAAGCTGATGTGAGCCGGCCAAGCCGGCACCCGACAGGTCTCTTTACTTCTCGGCACGATTGCTCTGGATATCGGCCAGCGGATTGCGCGCCGGGCCACCGACACGTTTCAATGTGTTGGTGTCGTGATGGTTGAACGGGCTGCCCCTGACCATGAGTTCGGTGTCGGTGAGGTAGGTCCAGCTGCCATCCTCGTTGAAGGTGATGTCGATGCGGTAGCTGTCCGTGCGAAACGCCTCGTCCAGAAACCCCGTCGAACAGATGCCGTAGCGCGTGTCACCACGTTTTGCCGCGACCGAAATTCTGTCGTCGTCCGGCTTCGCATGGCCGGCCGCGAGGAGAACCTGGCCGCGCGGTATCGCGACGCTCTGCAGGATGAGGCCGGTCGCCGGCTCCCACTGCCAGTAGCCGACCTGATCGTGGAAGGTGATGTCTTCCTCGGGCGTGTTGATGTGGATGTGATAGCGCAAGCCATAGAAAAGCTGCGGACCGTTGGTCTGCGGATCGATCGGGTCCATCCGGACATGTTCGCGATAGACCCGGCGCTCCGGCCCCTCGCCCTTGGGATTCACATCCACGCCCTTGTCGGCCTGCCATATGCCGGCCAGCCGGCGCAGCGGACCGAGATTGGCGAGCGTGTCGGGCGAGACATTGCCGGGTTCGGTGAAGATGTCGGCGGGGATGGGCGGCATGGACAGACCTCATCGGAGCGATGGCTCGCCAGAGGATAAAATCACCGTCGCGATCGTGACAACCGCCCTGCCCGGTTTCCGCGGTCTCAGGCTGAGCCGAGACCGCGGCCCTTCAAAAGAGTTGCCTCACATCATTCCTTGCCCAGCTTCGCGAAGGCGCGATCGGCCATCTCAAGGGTCTGCGCGACATCCGCGTCGGTATGGGCGGCCGACATGAACCAGGTGCCGCGCGCCGTCACGCGCACCCCCTCCTCATGCAAAAGCGCGTTGAAGCGCTGCCGCTTGCCGGCGTCAGTTCCGAGATAGCCGCGATAGTCGTGGAAATCGCCCCCGTCGGTGAAAGCGGGATGGAACACGGCGCCAAAACCCCGCACCTGCATGTTCTGGCCATGGCGGCGGGCCATTGCCTGCAAGTCGCGCATCAGGCTCTCGCCGCGCGCATGAATGGCCTTGAGCACCGCACCATCGTCGCGCGAAAGTTCTTCGAGCGTCGCGAGCCCCGCCGCGATGGCGGGCAAGCAGGCATTATAGGTGCCGCCATGCATGACGTTCCGGGTGAGAACGAGTTCCATGATGTCGCGTCGGCCGGCAAGCACCGCCAGCGGAAAGCCGCCGGCGACGGCCTTGGCGAAGACGGCCAGGTCGGGCGTGACGCCGAGATGCGACTGGGCGCCGCCCAGCGCGATGCGGAACCCGGTGATCACCTCGTCGAAAATAAGCACGATGCCGCGCGCCCGCGTCAGCTCGCGCACGCCCTCGAGATAGCCTTTGACGGGAAGAATGGCGCCGGTGTTGCACAGGATCGGTTCCATGACCACGGCCGCGATCTCGTCGCCTCGGGCAGCGAACAGGGCGCGTACTGCCTCAAGGTCGTTCCACGGCAGGACGATGGTGTCGCTGAGCGCGCTTTCGGCCTGGCCGGGGCTGTGGGCCACGGTGATCGGCGTGCTCGCCGGGCCGGCATGATTGAGCGCCGGGTTGACCGATGCGAATATGTTGTCGAACCAGCCGTGATAGTGGCCCTCGAACTTGACGATCTTCGAGCGGCCGGTATGGGCGCGCGCCAGCCTGATCGCGGCCTGGTCGGCTTCCGAGCCCGACGACGCGAAGCGCACCATGTCGGCACAGGGCACGAGTTCGCAGATGCGCCGCGCCAGTTCAAGCTCGAGGCGATGCTGTCCGGCGAAAAGCTGGCCCAGCGACAGCGATTCCGTCACGGCGTCGAGCACGGACTTCGGCGCATGGCCGAGGACCGTCGGGCCGTTCGCCGCCGCATAGTCGATGAACACATTGCCATCGACATCGTGCAAGCGCGCTCCGGCGGCCCTGTCATAGAAGATCGGCACCGGACTCTTGCCATAGCCCAGATAGCGGAAGTTGCTGCTGACCCCGCCGGCGAGATGGCGCGAGGCTTCGCGATAGAGCGCTTCGGAATTCCTGTACTGCATGACTTTTCCCTATTTGCCGCAACTGCGCAGGCCGAGCGGAAGTTTGCTGAGCACCTCCGCGCCGGTATTGGTGACGATCACGGTCTGGCTTTGGCCGACGCCGAACACGCCTTTGACCCTGAGGGTCATGGGAAAATGGAACACCATTCCGGGTTCCAGCGGCTTGTGGTTGTCGAGCAGGATGCCGAACTCGGCGCTTTCCAGCCAGGTTGGCGGGAAGGCAATGCCGACCGAATAGGCGAAGTAATAATGGAAATGGATCTGGTCCTTGATCGTGTCGACCACGGCCCGTCCGGCTTCGGCGACCTGCGATGCCGGCACGCCGGGCTTCATCGCGGCGCACATCGCATCGAGCGCCGCAGCGCCGGTATCGGCGACGCGGCGCACGAGATCCGGCGCTTCTCCGACGATGGCCGCCCGCATCAGCGGCGCCTGGTACCAGCGGATCGACGGCGAGAATTCGAGGAATACCGGCTTGCCGCGCTCGACTCGTATCCCCTCGTGGCTGTGATGCGGCACGCCCGAGCGCGCACCCGCCGCGATCATCGGATAGATGGCGAAGTTCTGGGTTCCCTGCCGCACCAGCTCGGCGATGATGGCCGCGGCGACCTCGCTGTCGATGACGCCTTCATCGATGGCGTCGAAACCGGCGCGCATCGCGGCATCCGTCGCCTTCCCGGCCCGGCGGATGTAGTTCAGCTCGGCTGCCGATTTGATGATACGCGCCCTGTCGACCAGTCCCGAACCGTTCACCGCTGTTGCCGGAACGCAGGCATCGCGCAGCTTTTCATACTGATTGGCGGTGAGATAGCTGCAGTCCTTTTCCCAACCGATCCGTCCCTTGTTGAGGCTGTGGCGCTCCAGCGCCGCGCGCGTCTCGGCGATCGGATCGGCACCGCCGCCGAACATTTCGAGCGCCGTGTCGACGGCGGTGGCGGCGAAGCGCCCCTCCTCGAAATGCCAGATCAGCATGATGGGCTCGCCGCTCATCGGCAGAATCAGGCACTGATAGTCCCAGAGGTTGAGCGTGTAATACCCCGACACATAATAGATGTTGGACGGGGAATGCAGGACGAGGGTATCGATGCCGCGCTCCGCCATCAGGGCGCGGATGCGTGCCCGGCGCGTGGCGAATTCAGCGGTATCGAACGTCGTTTCTCTTTCTACGCGGATCATTGGCGCGGCACTCAGTTGCGAGTTGGGACGGGGTCGAGGGGAAACATCGGGCGCGGGATCATCCGGTAGCCGAGCCGCGCGACATTGGAGGTGCATATTCCGGGGGTATCGACGGTCGCGACCGAGCGGGCCACCGGGCCATAGGCCGCGCGCCAGGCAATGGCGGACTTGACCACCAGCACGCGCTGATCGCCGGGCTCGAGGCCGACCGAGCGCAGCTGCTCGATGTCGAACGGCATGGTGCGCAGGCTGGTGAGGACCACTTTCGTGCCACCGGTGTCGACGATGGCGGTCAGCCCCATCTTCGAGACGAACCCGGTCATGTAGCTGCCGGAATGGCGGAAATCGGAATCCCGCGCATAGGTGACCCTCCCTTCCAGATGGACCGGAGCGCCATGCAGATCATCGGTCCGGGCGCCGACCTCGCCCTTGAACATCCCGCCGACGCCGGCCTCGGCGGCCCGCCGCGCGGCCACGGGATCGCAGATGACGACGACCGCGCCCTGCACCCTTGCGGCAAGGAGTTCCGCCAGGATCGTCGTTCCATCTCCGGCACTTCCGCCACCGACATTGTCGGCGGGATCGAGCAGGACGACAGGGGTGGCCGCGCCCTGGCGGGTGAGACCGGCAATGGCCGAAATCGGTTGCAGGGCCGGAACAAAGTCCTCGCGGTGGCGCCAGATCCTTCGCGCCATCTCGGCGGCGGCGTCCTCGGCTGCCGCCTGGGAGGTGGCATAGGCGACGACGCTGGCGCCCAGATGCGCGCAGTCCGAATAGGCGAAGCCCATGAGCACGCTGAGCGAGGCGATGCCCGGCAAGGCCGCCATGTGCTCGCGATCGGCCATGAGGCCCAGCATGGGCTCATCATCGGTGGCCTGGCATTGCGGCACGGTCAACAGCGGCAGCTTAACATGCGCTCTATGAAGCCGCTCGCCCGCCATGAGCCTCGCCAGCAACGCCGCGGCTTCGCGGCCGCGTTCCGCCATGTCGCGATGCGGATAGGTCCGATAACCGGTCATGGCATCCGCGGCACCCACCATCCGGGTCGACATGTTGGCATGAAAATCGAGGGTGGCGACGACCGGCACCAACGGGCCGACGATCTCGCGGATCATCTCCAGCAGGGCGCCGTCGGCATCGGGCTCGCTTTGCGTGGACGCCGCCCCGTGCAGGATGACGATCACCCCGTCCAACCGTCCGGCGTCGCGAAGGCCGTTGCGGCAGCGCCGCACGATGTCGGCGAAACATTCATCGGCTATCGGCCCGAACGGAACCGCGGCGGCGAAGACGATCGGCAGAAGCTCGAATTGCGCCGCCTCGGCCCCGGCAATCACGCCGCCCAGTTCGGTGCCGGTGTCGCGGTATTTGTCGACGATCATCGGCCCCTCGGCGAACTGATAGGCGCGGAACAGCTCGAGCGACGTGCGCGACCGCGAGAAACTGTTGGTTTCGTGGTAGAACCCGATCAGGGCCACCCGCCGGGCCTGCGGGTTCATGCCCGGTCGCCGGCAATGCCGATCGCCATCGGGACATAACCGAGGTCGCGCGAGATCGATGCCGCCGCCGCGGTCACGTGCCGCGCGATCTCCTCGATCTTGTCGTCGGGAAGACGGAAGGCCGGCCCCGAGATCGAAATGGCCGCCACCACCTTGCGATCCTGGTCCATGATCGCGGCGGCGACGCAGCGCACGCCCTCGGTCTGCTCGCCCTGGTCGAGCGACCATCCCCGCCGTCCGGCCTCGTCTATTTCCTCGGACAGCTGCTTGCGCGAGCGGGAAGGCTTGCCGGTGGGACCGATCGCCGGAACGGACTGAAGCAGGCTCTCGCGGTCGCTGCGCGGCAGCGCCGCCAGCATGATCTTGCCCAGGCCGGTGTGGAAGGCCGATTCCCGGCAGCCGAGCTCGCCCGTCATGCGCAGCGCCTGCGGCCCATCCACCTGATCGATGATGACGACATTGGTCTTGTCCAGCACCCCCAGGAACGCGGTTTCCTGCAGCGTCTGGGACAGCGACATCATATAGGGGCGCGCCGTTTCGTTGAGCGACAGGCAGCGCCGGTGCTCGGCCGCCAGTTCGAGGAACCTGGAGCCGAGGTGGAACCGGCCGCTTTCCTCCCGGCGCCGCAGCAGGCCGCAGACATGGAGGCTGTGGAGAATGCGAGCCGCCGTCCCCCGCGCCAGCCGCAGCTCACGCGCGAGCTCGCGCACCCCGACGCCTCTTCCCGAGCGCGCAATATAAGAGAGAGCGTCCGATGCATTCAGGATCGCCTGAACGGGCGCGACGTCTTTGTCCAAGTCGGTTTCTCCGGCCATGTCGTACCTTTCGTGAAAACCTGTCCGCGGCTGCCGCCGGGCATCGGAATCGTTTGCTGCAACATCTCTAACAAAAAATGGGACGCTGTCCAAGTTTTTTTAGGACACTTGTGCTTTTTCTCTTCTCAACGGCGAAGGGAGCAGATAGTGACGGCCATCGCACGGCCAAAGGAGGATCCAGTCGATGACGATCAGAAGAATGGGTGTCGAGGGCGGCAATCCGATGGGACTTCCGCTGGCGCCGGCGGTCCGCGCCGGCGACTTCGTCTTCATCTCGGGGCAAGCGGCGCTCGAGCCGGACGGATCGGTCACGGCGGGCGGCGTCGCCGTCCAGACCCGCAAGACCATCGAACGTCTCATCGACGTGCTGCGCGTTTCGGACTGCACCCTGGCCGACGTGGTCAAGGCGACCGTGTGGATCGCGGATGCGCGCGACTTCGCTGCCTTCAACACGGTCTTCAAGGAGTATTTCGGCGCCCATCCTCCGGCACGCTCCACTCTGGTGTCCGAACTCGTCGTCGATGCCAAGGTCGAGATCGAGCTCGTCGCCTACAAGCCGCTTCCGCGGTGATCCTGCAGCACCGCGGACAGGAAGGCCTTGGTGCGTTCCTGCTGCGGTGCGAGGAAGATCGCCTCGGGCGGCCCCTGCTCGACGATCGCGCCGCGATCGAAGAAGCAGACGCGATCGGCGATCCCGCGCGCGAATTCCATCTGGTGCGTGACGATGAGCATGGTCAGCTGGCCTGTCGCCGCGAGGTCGCGCATCACCGCCAGGACCTCGCCCACCAGCTCGGGATCGAGGGCCGAGGTGACCTCGTCGAACAGCATGACGGCGGGCCGCATCGCCAAAGCGCGCGCGATCGCGACGCGCTGCTGCTGGCCGCCCGAAAGCTGTGCCGGATAGGCGGACGCCTTGGCGGCAAGACCGACCTGCCGCAGCAGGTCTTCGGCGCGCGCTTCGGCCTCGTCACGCGTGAGGCCGAGGACGCGGCGCGGCGCCTCGCTGACATTGCGCAGCACGTTCATATGCGGAAACAGGTTGAACTGCTGGAATACCATTCCCAGCCGGGTCCGCATGTGGCGCAGATGCGCCTCGTCGGCCGGACGCTCGCGGCCGTCCCGAAGCATCGTCCACAGCGATTGCCCGTCCACTTCCACCCGCCCACTGTCGATGCGCTCGAGCGTCATCAACACCCGCAGCAGCGTCGACTTCCCCGATCCCGAAGGGCCGATGATGGCGAGCTTCTCACCTTGCGCGACATCGAGATTGAGCCCGGCGAGCACGGCATGCGCGCCGTAGCTCTTGTTGACGTCGATGAAACGTACGAAGGGATTGCGGTTCATCGGCTTGTCCTTGTGCCGAGCCGGCGCTCGAGCCGTCGAATGCCGAAAGCGGCGAGCACGCTGAGGGCGAGGAAAAACATGCCGACCATGGTCAGCGGTTCGAGATAACGAAAGCTCTGCGAGGCGATCTGCCGGGCAGTTTGCAAAAGTTCGAGCACGGTGATGGCGGCAAGCACGGGTGTGTCCTTGATCATCAATACGAAGTAGTTGCCGAGAGCGGGCACGATGGGCGGGATGGCCTGGGGAACAATGATCCGCGCCAGCCGGTCCCATGCGCTGAAATTGAGCGCCGTCGCGGCTTCCCATTGTCCGCGCGGCACACTGTCCAGCCCTGCCCTGTAGACCTCGGAAATGTAGGTGGAGAAATGCAGCCCGAAGGCGAGCACGCCGGTAATGAACGGCGTCGGGTATAGGCCGAACTGAGGCAGCCCGAAATACACGAAATAGAGCTGGATGAGCAGCGGCGTCGAACGCACGAATTCGACGGCGAGACCGACCGGATAGGATACCAGGCGGCTGCGCGACCGGCGGGCGACCGCCAGAAACAGGCCGACGACAAGGGCCACGGCAAAACCGCACAAGGCCGCTTCAACGGTGACCAGCGCCGCGCGGGCCAGTTGCGGCAGGATGGCCAGGGCATAGGTCCAGTCCCAGCTCATTGGCCACGTATCCGGTAACGTCCGAGCCGCCACTCCAGGAGCCGCACCAGGCCGGTGATCGCCAGCGCCAGCACGAAATAGATGCACAGCACCAGCGTGAAGGTCTCGACGGTCCGCAGATATGTCGCGTTGAGCTGGACCGCGCGAAAGGTCAGATCGGCGATGGTCACCATGGATGCCAGCGACGTCGATTTGAGGAGTTCGACCATCAGGTTGCCGAACGGCGGCAGCATGCTCGGCAGGGCCTGCGGAATGAGGATGCGGAACATGCGCTGGGCGGTCGAGAAATTCAGCGCCACTGCGGCCTCGCGCTGCACCTTGGGGACGGCAAGGATCGCGCCGCGGACGATCTCGGCGCCGTAGGAGCCGGCACTCAGCCCGAGCGCGACGATGGCGCAGATCTTGGCCGGCAGGTTGAGGCCGAACAGCGGAAAGGCGAAGAAAAGCCAGAACAGGAGGATGAGCGCCGACACGCCGCGCAGGAACTCGACGATCATCGTCGCGCCGACGCGCACCGGGGTGAATTGTGACAGGCACGCCAGCCCGAGCGCAAAGGCGGTGACGATCGCCAGCGGTGCCGAAAACGCCAGGATCTCGATCGTGACCAGCGTGGCCCACAGCAATGTCGGCAGGAATTCAAGGCTCAAAGCCGCAACTCCATGGCGCACAGCGATGCCGCCGCCCCGGCCCAGGGCCGGAGAACGGCGGCAAGGAACGTCACGGGGTGCAAAGTTTCGCCGTCGTCATGTCCCCGGGAAGCTCGGCCTCGGTGAAGCCGTAGGGAGTGACGATCGCGCTATGCTCCTTCGAGCCGATGAACTTGGCAAGCTCGGCGTTGAATGCGGTGACGAAATCCGCGTCCGCCTTGCGGAAGCCGAAAGCGCCATAGCCTCGCACGCTGGCGCCGTTGACCACCGGGTCGCTGAACGGCGTCGCGCGCTCGATCGCCGGGTTCTTGGCGGTGTTGATCATGTTCTGGATGACGAGGCTCGACAGGGCGAAGGCGTCGGCCTGCCCGGTCACCACCGCGGCCATCCCCGCGGGGTTGTCGAGAAGGACATGAAGGCGATCCTCCGGAATGCCGCTGGCCTTGGCATAATCGAGTTCCGCACCGCCGCTGACGACCGCCAGCTTGGCATCGGGATTCTTCGCTATGTCCTCGAGGCTGTGCAATTTCTTCGGATTGCCGGCCGCCACCATGATGGCGGTCCCGAGCCCGACGGTGGGTTCGGAGAAGGCGATCTGCTCGCACCGGGCCGGCCTCACGAACATGCCGGCCGCGATCATGTCGAAGCGATTCGCGACCAGGCCGGGGATCAGCGAACCGAACTCGGTGACGACGCCTTCCATCTTGACGTTCTGCAATCCCATCTTGTCGAGAACGGCCCGCGCGATCTCGGGCGCCTCGCCGGCGATCGCACCCGCCGAGGTGGCGAAGCCGAAGGGCGGCTCGTTGGCAAAACCGATTCGGATATAGCCGTCCTTTTCGATCCTTTCGCGCATCGTCTCCGCAAGAGCGGTTTGCGTCGCAACCGCGAAGCTCGCCACCACGGCCGTCGCGACCGCCATGGCGCCGATCAGTTTCTTCAGTCTGCTGGTCATGATCCTGTCCTCTCCCTGTCTGCGGGGCCGTACTCACTGTGACCGCCCTTCCCAAAAACTATGACAGTGGCCATTCCGGATTACAAGAGGGACGATGTCCCATTTTTTTCGAGACGGCGTGTCTATTGCCTTGACACACTATCGGTTTGATCGTCCTATGCCGCCCGAGTCTGGCGAGGGAGGCAGAAGTGAACGGCTGGAGGGGACGGATCGGGATCGTAAGTCCCGATGATGCGATCATTGACGATGAATACTGGCGTTTCGTCCCCGAGGGCGTGAACGTGCTCGTCACCCGCTTCACGACGCGCTCGCGCGATGATGCGATCAGCCCGCAAATGGTCGACACCTATGCCGATCTGGACGTCCTGCGCGCCGCCGCCGACACGCTGCGGATCACCCGCCCGAGCGCCATCGGGTTTGCCTGCAATTCCTGCAGTTTCGTGCGCGGGCGGGGCTGGGACATCACTCAGGGCCAGGCGCTGGCCGAAGCTGCCGGCTGCCCCGGGACCACGATCAGTTCCGCCATGATGCAGGCCCTGCGCCTTTTCGGGGCGTCCACGGTCGCCGTCTGCGCGCCCTACCCGCACGCGGTGACGGAGCGGCTGCGCGCCTATCTCGGGGCGCACGGCATCGCCGTCGCGGCGATGCAGAGCTCGGAGCTCGACACCGAATGGAAGATCGGCAATACGCCCCCCGGCTACTGGTACATGCAGGGCCGCGAAGTGGACCGTCCCGAGGCCGACGCCGTGATCATCGCCTGCAGCGGCTCGCGCACCTCGGCCATCATCGCCGATCTCGAGGCCGATCTGGGCAAACCGGTGATCACCGCGACACAGTTGCTGCTCTGGCATTGCCTGCAGCTCATGCGCGTCGATGCCACTTCGGTGGCGCGTGGCCGGCTCTTCGGCCAGTTCGGCGCAGCCTACCAGACCCCTGGCATCTCCATGCTGCACGCGCCGCTTTGAGAGCCCGTCCCCGCCATCAGGGGAGTTAATCGTCGTCGGCGTCTGCGGCGAGAAACCGCTTCGCCGCCTGAACCAGGGTCACGGCCCCTGCCGGAAGTGCCGCTTCATCGACCCTGAACTTCGGGTGATGCAGCGGATAGACCGACCCCACGCCCTCGTCGCGGATGCCGAGGCGGAAATAGACCGACGGGCGCTTCTCGCTGTAGAAGCCGAAATCATCCGCCGCCGTCCAACCCGGCGCATCGAGAACGTTCTCCGCACCCAGATGATGCGCGGCACTCTCGCTGACGAGGCGCGTGAGTTCCTTGTCGTTCACTACCGGCGGCTCGCCGCGCCTGATGTCGAGCTCGACCTTGGCCCGATGGCTCTGCGCGACGCCGTTCAGGACCTCGCCAAGCCTTCGCCAGGCCTTGAGGCGCGTCGCCTCGCTTCCGCTGCGGATCGTGCCCTTGAGGCGCACCTTGTCGGCGATGACGTTATAGGCGCCGCCGCCATCGAATCCGGTCACCGAGATGACCAGCGGATCAAAGGGATCGATCTCGCGCGCCACGATCTTCTGCAGTTCCGACACCATCGCGGCGGCGGCGACGATCGCATCGACCCCTTCCGCGGGCTTTGCCGCATGGGCGGATGAGCCCGTGACGGTCGCATCGAAGATGTCGCAGGCGAGCGTATAGGGTCCGCTGCCGACCGCGATCCTGCCCGATTCAGTATAGGGGTCGACATGGATGCCCATGGCGGCATCGACATCATCGAGCAGCCCCTCCTCGACCACGCGCCGTCCGCCGAGCGGTTCGGCTTCCTCGGCCGGCTGGAAGATGATGCGGATGGTGCCGCCGAAGGTCTTGCGCGTGCGATGCAGATGGGCAGCGGTGGCGAAGACCATGGCCGCATGTGCGTCATGCCCGCAGGCATGCATTACGCCCGGGTTGAGCGATGAGAACTCGACGCCCGACTCCTCGACGATCGGCAACGCATCGATATCGGCACGGATGACGACCTTACGGTTGGAGGGCTTCGCCTCTCCGGTGATGTCGAGGGCGAGGCCGAAGCCCGCCACCTCGCGGATCCCGGCGAGGCCTTCCGTCTCGAGCGCCCGCTTCAGATAGGCCTGCGTCTTCGCTTCCGCGTTCGACAGTTCCGGATGCCGGTGCAGATGGCGGCGGATCTCGATCATCCGGTCGAGAATATCGGGCGCCATCTCCTGCTCAGGCTTTGACATGAATCTCCCTCGGAAACCTGGTCAGCGTCTCGTTGCCGCGCTCGGTGACGAGAATGGTCTCGCTCATCTCGATGCCCCAGCCCTCCATCCACATGCCGAGAATGCAGTGCACGACATTGCCGGGCTCCAGCACCGTCCTGTCGCCGGGGCGGAGGCTGATCGTATGCTCGCCCCAATCGGGCGGATAGGCAACCCCGATCGAATAGCCGATGCGCGATTCCTTCTTGAGGCCGTGGCGCTGGATCACCTTGCGCCAGGCCGCCTCGACGTCCTCGGCCAATATGCCGGGCCTCGTCGCCTGGAGCACCGCTTCCATGCCTTCGAGGACCGCCTTCGCTGTGTCGGCGACGCGCCGCGGCGTCTTGCCGAGCTGCAGCGTCCGCGCAAGGCCGGCGGCATAGCGCCGGCACACGCCGGCGAGTTCGAGGGCAATGGTCTCGTTGGCGCCGAAGCGGCGGTCGCTCCACATGATATGGGGCGCCGAAGCATTCTCGCCGCCCAATATCGTCGGCGGCAATGCGGTGATGTCGCCGGCGAAATCGGGACTGCCGGCGACCTGGGCCGCCTGGATCCGGGCGATGGCGTCGCATTCGCGCACCCCGGGCGCGATGACGTCATAGGCCGTGGTGACGGCCGCTTGCGCGAGGACCGACGCCTTGCGCAGGTATTCGATTTCAGCCGCTGTCTTCACCGCGCGAATCCAGTTCACCAGAAGATCGGCGTCGTG
>CAZICN010000110.1:0-12384 GCA_964537655.1 uncultured Aestuariivirga sp. | reverse complement strand
GAATCGATCACGTTTATGAGTTTGGATCGTAACGATCCAAACTCATCGTGATCTACAACTTGCTCAGTCGAAGAGACTGGATACCGATTCCTCGCGTGCGGTGCGCCCGATGGCCTCGCCGATCAGGGGCGCGATCGACAGCACCCTGATGTTGCGCGCGACCTTCACCGCTTCGGTCGGCTGGATCGAGTCGGTGATCACCAGCGACTTGAGCTTCGATGAGGTGATGCGCGCGACCGCACCGCCCGACAGCACGCCATGGGTGATATAGGCCGCGACATCCTTCGCCCCTTGCGCGAGCAGCGCGTCGGCGGCGTTGCACAAGGTGCCGCCGGAATCGACGATGTCGTCGATCAGGATGCAGGAATGGCCTTTGACATCGCCGATGATGTTCATGACTTCCGATTCACCCGGCCGGTCGCGGCGCTTGTCGACGATGGCGAGCGGCGTGCCGATGCGCTTGGCAAGGGCACGTGCGCGCACCACGCCGCCGACATCGGGCGACACGACGACGGTGTTGCGCAGGTCATAGTGGTCTTTGATGTCGCGCACCAGGACCGGGCCGGCGAAGAGATTGTCGGTCGGGATATCGAAGAAGCCCTGGATCTGGCCGGCATGGAGATCGAGGGTCAGCACGCGGTCGACGCCGGCATGGGTGATCAGATTGGCGACAAGCTTGGCGGAGATCGGCGTACGCGGGCTGGATTTGCGGTCCTGACGGGCATAGCCGAAATAGGGGACGACGGCGGTGATGCGGCGTGCGGAAGAACGACGCAGCGCATCGACGATGATCAGAAGCTCCATCAGGTGGTCATTCGCCGGGAAGGAGGTCGACTGGACGATGAACACATCCTGGCCGCGCACATTCTCCTGGATCTCGACGAAAATCTCCATGTCGGCGAAGCGCTTCACCACCGCCTTGGCCTGCGGCAGGTTGAGATAAGAGGAAATGGCTTCGGCGAGCGGCCGATTGCTGTTTCCGCTGATGATTTTCATGAAAAGCGGGCCCTCTCCGTCTGACCTGTCGCGGGCTCTATATCAACAGCCCGGCGCTTGCGCAAAGGGCAGGGCATGTATTTTCCTTAACAGTCCACAGGAGCCGCAAAACGCGTCCCGGCATGGATAAAGCCCGGAGAATCAGCGGTATTTCTTGACCAGGTCGTAGATTCCGGTGGCGGCGGCCTGTGCGGCAAAGAGCGCATTGTCGCCCCAACTGCCCTCGAGCGAGCCTGGGGGCACGTCATTGGCCTGCTTGATGGTGCCCAGGGTTTTGCCGTCGGGCGTCCTGACCGTCCAGGCAAGCGCCACATTCTGGCTCTTGCCCTTCGGGGGGCCGAGCTTCACCCGGCCGGAAATGGTGAGCGCGTCGTCGCGCGGCTTGACCAGCACCGGCCAGCCGGCATCCGTCAGCGTCCGGCGCATCGCCTGGGTGAGATCGTCATTGCCGTTGCCGGGGGCGCCACTGACGGGGAGCACGACGACCGCGGTGATCTGCCTGCGCCCTGACGCGTCGGTCTTCGCCGGCTTGGCAGCCGCGGCGACCGTCTTGGCCTCGGCGGGCTTCGTGTCCGCCGGATCGGCTTCGGCGTCGACAAGGGCCATCTGGTCGTCGGACAGCGATGGCGAAGCCTCGGCCAGGGCGGCAGGAGGCTTCTGGGGGCCGTTCAGTGTCTCGTAGTCGATATCCTTGTCCGCGTCGGGACCAGCCCGGGCATAGGTCTCGAGCGGCGGCGGCAGGCCGCCCACCTCGGTCGCGTAGCCGAGCTGCGACAGGCGGCTGGACAGGCTCTCGGCGGTATAGGCGGCGACCCGCTGCAGGACCGCCGGCGTGACCTGAAGCCAGGGATCGCCCGCTGGCGTGCCCGGGGCGATCTCCTCAGCGGAAACCGTGTGCAGGACCGTGCCGGCAGGATCGGTCAGCGTCCAGTGATAGCCCAGCCGCACCGCGGCCGGATCGGGGATGATGTTGAAACTGCCTTTCAACGACATCGTGCTGCTGTCGATCATGGTGTCGACAATGGCCATGTCGCGCTTGCCCGCCGCCACGGCCAGCGCATCCTTCAATGCCGGCAGCTTGGAGGAGGGAAGTCCCGCGACATCGACAAGGGCGATGGGTGGCACCGTCTTGCCACTGGGGCCGGGCGTTCCCTCCGATTTGGCGAAGGGCAGCGAGCCGCCGCCGCTGCAGGCCGAGAGCACGAGCAGGCATAGGGCCAGGAAGGCGAAGCCGGCGGCTTGCCGCAGGGATGACAGGTTTATCGTCCGGGCATCGTCCATGGGATCAGCGCAGGATCATCCCCAGCGGAAATTCTGACAAGGGCTCAACCTTAGCATGTCCGATGATGTAAGTCCTGCCCAGGCTGAAGGCCTGGCCGCTGTCGCTGTCCATCAGTACCATATGCAGGAAGAAGACCTGGTTTTCGGCCAGCGGAGCCGGATTGCCGGCGAAGAACATCGGATAATCCATCCAGCTCGGCGTGAACTTGGCGCCCAGCGAATAGCCGCAGGCATTGTAGCGATGCGCCTTCATGCCGTGCTCGTCCATGGTGCAAGCGTGGGCCTCGAAGACGTCTCCGGCGGTGCGGCCCGGGCGCAGAACCGCTTCGCACGCCGTGAGCGCCGCGCGGCAGGCCTGGTCCATCTTCTCGTGTTCCTTGCGGGGCTTGCCGATGATGATGGTGCGCATCAGGGCGGCGTGATAGTGGCGATAGACGCCGGCCAGCTCGAGGGTCAGTTGATCGCGCTTCGACAGTTTGCGGCGGCCCGACTTGTAGCGGCTCAACAGCGCGTCGCGGCCGGAGCCAATGATGAATTCATTGGCCGGGTAGTCGCCGCCACCGGCAAAGATCGCCGCCTGCTGGGCCGCGAGGATGCGCCCTTCATCGGCGCCGGCGCGCGTCGCCTCGACGCCGGCTTCGAGCGCCAGATCGGCGAGCCTGCCGGCCTTGCGCACGTATTTCAGCTCGGCATCGGATTTCACCACCCGCAGGCGATCGACCAGACCCGTGGCTTCGACCAGTGCGCAGAAGCCCGAAAGCGCCGCATCGACGGCCTTGCCGTTGTAGTGCGTGAGGCCATGGGAATTGGTCTCGATGCCGAGCCGCGTGCCCTTGGCGCCCAGGCTCGCCAGCATGTCGCGCAATTGCCGGGCGGGGTCGGCTCCCGCCCTGTCGGTCCAGATGCGGATATCCTCGATGATGGAGGTGTGCTGCGCCTGGCGCAGATCGGGTGAGCGGGTCAGAAGGGCGAGCCTGCCGTCGGCGCCGAGATACAGGCACTGGAAGAAGCAGAAGCCGAAAGTGTCATAGCCGGTGAGGTAATACATGCTCTCCTGCTGGAACATCAGCAGGCCGTCGAGCCCTTCGGCGGCGAGCGCTCGGCGCACCCTTGCGATGCGCGCCTTGTATTCGCGTTTGTCGAAATGCAGAGCCATGACGGTTAGGCTGGTTTCAGGACGATGGCGGAAATCTGGCGGCCATAGTCCTTTTCGCTGCGATGTGTCGCGCGACGGAAGCTGTAGAAGCGAGCCTCGTCGGAATAGGTGCACAGACCCAGATCGACGACGCGGCCGAGGCCCTGCATCGTCATGCGCCGCTTGAGATAGCCCGGCAGGTCGAACATGTTGTGACGGGCGCGCGCCGAAGGCGTGAAGAAATCCGCGTTGCGGGCATCCTGGGCAATGAAGGCCGCCGGAAATTCCGGGCCCACCTCATAAGCGGGTTGCGAGATCGTCGGCCCGATGACCGCGGTGATCCGGTCGCGGCGCGCACCTTTCTGCTCCATCGTGGCGATGGTCGCATCGCTCACCCCGGCAATGGCGCCTTTCCAGCCGGCATGGGCGGCGCCGATGACGCCCGCTTCCTCGTCGGCAAAGAGAATGGGGGCGCAATCGGCGGTGAGCACGGCGATCGCGAGGCCGGGCCTGGTGGTGACGATGGCATCGCCCTTGGGCGGCGCCAGCGGATCCCATGTCGCCTCGGCAACGATCACGTCGGGACTGTGCCACTGCCAGACGGTGAGCATGTGGCTGCCCGGCACGCCGAGGCGGTGGCCGGCGGCGTCGCGGTTCCTGGCCACCGTCGGCTTGTCGTCGCCCGATCCGAAACCGCAATTGAGCGTCGCGAAGAGGCCGGCGGAATGACCGCCGGCGCGCGTGAAAAAACCGTGGCGCAGCGAGCTTGCGGATTTGAGTTCTGGGGCTTCGATCATGGCGAACCAAAGGGATAGGGTGTGGGCAGTCCGGGCGAGAGCGCCGCCATGACCTTGAACAGGTTACCCATTTGTTTTTCCCCGGCAAGCCGTTCAATGGCGCGGGCAATAATCTTGCGCCCCGGCAGTTTTGCCGCCTTGGCGAGAATGGCGGCGCGCGCCTCGATGCCCATGGCGAGAAGAAACTGCCGCTGGGTGATCGGCCCGTGCGCTACGACGCCGTCTCGCGTGAAGGCACGGCCCAGGCTTTCGAAGTCGACATGCGAGGTGAGATCGGCCTCGCCGGGCCGATCGAGGATGCTGCAGAATTTGTGCCGGCGGACCGCCTGCAGCGTGTCGCCGAGGCCGGTCGTGGCGTGCCCGTAATCGATGACCAGGGCTGCGCCCGGCGAGCGTGCGAGGCGGGCGCCGAGCGTCCGGGCGATCTCCGCGCGCAGCGGCCCCGCTTCGAGGATGGCGCCTTCGGCGGCGGCGGGTGCTGCAAGGGGAGAGGCGCTCAGGCCGATGACCAGCCGGTCGCCGGCGCTCAGACCGATGCGGCGTTCCATCCATTGTCCGCCACGGAACTCATACTGGTCGATCGGCAGCGCGTCGAAGAACTCGTTGGCGATGATGATCGAAGGACCATCTGGAAGGCTCGCAATACTGTCATGCCAGGTGACGACATCGCCGAGCTTCTCGGCCTGAAGCCCGCGCAAGGAAGGGCTCGTCTCGACGAGATGGATTTGAGCGCCCCGGCGAAACCCCGGCATGACCTTGGTGGCGCGCAGGATGTCGCTCATCAGCGTGCCGCGTCCGGGGCCAAGCTCGACGAGCAGGAACCGGCCCGGCGCGCCGAGCGCCTGGAAGGCGGCGGCGCACCAGATGCCGACAAGCTCGCCGAACATCTGTGAGATCTCCGGCGCAGTGATGAAATCGCCGTCAGGCCCGAAGGGATCGCGCGACATGTAGTAGCCGTGAAGCGGATGGCCGAGGCAGAGCGCCATGTAGCGATCGATCGGCATCGGTCCGTCCTCACGGATCATCGCGATGATGAGATCCTCGAGCGCGGTGCGCCTCTTCATGTATGGCGCGACCGCAGCAGGAGCCAGATGCCGACGGCGACGAGCGGCAAAGAAAGGATCATGCCCATGGTGATGAAGCCGAGGAAGTAGCCGAGCTGGACGTCAGGCTCGCGGAAGAATTCGACGATGATGCGCGACAGGCCGTAGCCCAGCGCGAAGAGCCCGGAGGCGCGTCCGGGATGGGCGAGCGCCTGAAAGCGATGGGTTGCGATGCGCACGATGAGGAAGAGCACGAAGCCTTCGAGAGCTGCCTCATAAAGCTGGCTCGGATGGCGCGGGATCTGCTCGGGATCGCCCGGGAAGACCATTGCCCAGGGGACATCGCCCGCCCGGCCATAAAGCTCGCCATTGATGAAATTGGCGAGGCGGCCGAGGCCGAGGCCGACCGGCGTCGCCGCAGCGCCCAGATCGAGCAGCCGGTCGAGTGTTGCGCCATGCCGCCTGCCATAGATGAGGAGCGCCACCACGACGCCGAGAAAACCGCCATGGAAGGACATGCCGCCTTCCCACATCTGGAGGATCTCGAGCGGATTGGAGAGGAAGTAGACCGGATTGTAGAAAAGCACATAGCCAAGCCGGCCGCCCAGGATGACGCCGAGAGTTATCCAGACGAAGAGGTCGTCGACTTGCCGTGGCGCGAGCGTCGGCTTGCGGTCGGCCCAGAGCCCGGGCGTGCTGACCAGGCGCTTGGCGTACCAGATGGCGAAAAGGAGGCCCGCAATGTAGGCGAGGGCGTACCAGCGCACCGCGAAGGGACCGATGGAGAAGGCGATGGGGTCGATGTTGGGGAATTCGAGCATGGCGGCAGAACCTGACGGCCCAGAGGCCCGTGGTCAAGCGTTGCTCCTTGAAATACCGCCCTCCCACACTTAATTGTGAGGTCAGAAGGAGCGTGATCCATGACCACGACATCGTCCCGGTTCTTTGATGAGCTCGCCAAGCTTGCAACCAACGCCGCAGGCGCCGCGCAAGGGGTCCGACGCGAGATCGACACCCTGGTGAAGGCGCAGGTCGAACGCGTCCTCAACGATGTGGGCGTGGTCAAGCGCGAGGACTTCGATGTCGTCCGCGACATGGCGCAGAAGGCGCGCGAGGAGAACGACCGCCTGCTGGAGCGTATCGCGGTGCTCGAGGCCCGGCTCGGCATCACGCCGCCGGCCAGCGAGCCGCGCAGCGAATCGTCCGGCGAAACCGCGACTCACTAGCGCCCCGCAATTCCATGTGGAGGAATCACCTCCATGGTTAACGCGCGGCTTGATGCGACTCAAACGCTTGGGCACGGTCTTCCCCGAACTGACGAATTGATTCGTCGCTGGGAACCGGTGCATGGCGAGTTTGCAATCGCTCTACAAGGACACGTCCAACCCGCTCGATCGCGTCGAGCAGATTGCGCATGGCCACGAATGGTTCATAGACCGTTCGGCGGAAGACGAAGTCAACATGATCGTCGCCGCCGCCTGGGGCGACATGAGCATCTCCATCCATTGGCGTGAGGATTTCGAAAGCCTGCATATCGCCTGCAGCTACGACCTCAAGGTGCCGGCGGGCCGGCGCGAGGAGATCGGCCGGCTTCTGACCCTGGTCAATGAGCAGCTGTATTTCGGCCATTTCGATATATGGCGGCAGGACGGATCGGTCCTCCTGCGCGACAGCCTGATCCTGTCCGGGGGGGCGCGCGCCACCGATGCGCAGTGCGAGACGCTGATCCGTATCGCCATCGAGACCTGCGAGCGCTATTTTCCCTCGTTGCAGTTCGTCATCTGGGCCGGCAAGAGCGCCGAGGAAGCACTGGAAGCAAGCCTCCTCGACACCGTAGGCGAAGCATGACGATCTCCCTCAAAGGCTCGCTTGTCCTGGTCGGCTGCGGCAAGATGGGCGGCGCGATGCTGGAAGGCTGGCTCAAGGGCGGCGTCAGGCCCGAGCAGGTCGTGGCGCTCGATCCTTCGCCACCCCCGGAAATCCTGGCGCTCCTGCAGAAGCATCGCATCCGGCATAATCCGGCCGTGACGACGATCCGGGACGCCGAGGTCGTCCTGGTCGCGGTCAAGCCGCAGATCATGGAAGACGTTTTGCCGGGGGTTGCAGGCCTCAAGTCATCGCGGCCGCTGGTCATATCGGTCGCCGCCGGCAAGACGATCGCCTCCTTCGCGCGGCATTTCGGCGAGGATGCGGCGATCATCCGCACCATTCCGAACACGCCGGCGGCGGTCGGCCGCGGCATCACCGCCATGGCGGCCAACCGGAATGTGTCCGAGGCCCAGATCGCACTCGCCACGGCGCTGCTATCTGCAATCGGCGAAGTCGTGACCGTCGGCGACGAAACCCTGATCGATGCGGTCACCGCCGTCTCGGGCTCGGGCCCGGCCTATGTCTTCTATCTCACCGAGTGCCTGGCGGCGGCGGGGGTCGCCCAGGGGCTGCCGGAAGACGTCGCCACGCAGCTGGCGCGCGCGACGGTCGCCGGGGCAGGCGAGCTCATGCGCGTGAGCGGACAGCCGGCGGCGACGCTCAGGCAGAATGTGACCTCGCCCAAAGGCACAACCTATGCGGCGTTGCAGGTGCTGATGGGCGAAGAAGGGCTCGAACCCCTGATGAAGGAAGCCATCGCCGCGGCAACCCGCCGCTCGCGCGAATTGGCAAGCTGACGGAACCTCCGGGGTCGGCTACACTCCGCCCATGGGCAATGAAACGCGTGACCGTATCGTCGATGCCGCCTTCCGGCTGGCGGGCGAGAAGCCGTGGCCCGAGGTCACGCTCGCGGCTATTGCCGAAGCGGCGGGCCTGAGCCTCGCCGAGCTGGCGCAGGAGGTTTCCGGCAAATCTCAGATCCTCGAGGCCTTTGCCCGCGGGATGGATGCCAGGCTCCTGGCCTCGCTCAAGGACGATCCCGTCGAGGGCGACGCGCATGACCGCCTGTTCGACATCATGCTGCGCCGGTTCGAATTGCTGGCGCCGCACAAGGCTGCCATCGCCAGTATCGCCAGGGCGCCGGCGGATGGGCCGGTGGAATGGCTGGCGCTGCTCTCCTCGGCGCTGGTGACGCAGGGCTGGATGCTGGCCGCGGCGGATATCAGCCTGTCCGGCCTCAAAGGCGATGCCGCGCGGCTGGGGCTCGCCAAGATTCAGGCCGACACGCTGAGCGTCTGGCTCAAGGACGACGACAGCGGGCTTTCGCGGACCATGGCGGCGCTCGACCGCAAGCTCAGGGACGGCGAAGCGCTGCTGAAGCGGCTTGAAACCCCGATCGCCCTGTGCTCTGGCTTTGCCCGCGTCTTCCGCAGTCTCAGGGAAGAGCGGACATCCTCAAAAGCACAGGCCCATGACACAGCCGACTGACAAGCCAGCGCCGATTGCCTTCGACGATTTCCTCAAAGTCGATATCAGAGCCGGGACCATCATCGAGGTGGAACCCTTCCCGGAAGCGCGCAAGCCCGCCTTCAAGCTGAAGATCGATTTCGGGCCTCAGATCGGCATCAAGAGATCCTCCGCCCAGATCACCACGCGTTATTCGCTCGACGATCTTGTTGGCCGGCAGGTGGCGGCGGTCGTCAATTTCCCGCCGCGCCAGATCGGCAAGTTCATGTCTGAGGTGCTGACCCTCGGTTTTCCCGACGAGGAAGGCGAAGTGGTCCTGGCCGCCATCGAGCGGAAAGTCCCCAATGGCGGAAGGCTCTATTGATCGGGCTCAGGCGTTGACGTGTTTCAGGCCTTCCTCGGTATAACGCTTGCCGACGACGGCCTCCTTCGGCACGGCGGCGGCAATGGCGGCCAGTTCCTGGGGCGACAGCCCGACGTCGACCGCACCGACATTGTCCTCGAGATGCCTGACCTTGCGCATGCCCGGGATCGGCACGATGAAATCGCCCTGATGCAGCACCCAGGCGAGCACGAGTTGCGCCGTCGAGACGCCCTTGTCGCGCGCCAGCCGCTCGATCGTCTCGACGAAAGCCAGATTCGCCCTGATGCTGTCCGGCTGGAAGCGCGGCTGGGTGCGGCGCCAGTCATTGTCGCCCAAGGCGTCAGCGTTGCGGATCGCGCCCGCCAGGAAACCACGGCCCAGGGGACTGTAGGGCACGAACCCGATGCCGAGCTCGCGGCAGGTCGGGAGCACGTCCGCCTCCGGGTCGCGGGTCCATAACGAGTATTCGCTCTGCACGGCGGCAATGGGATGGACCCTGTGCGCCCGGCGGATCGTCGCCGCGCTCGCCTCCGAGAGCCCAAGCGCCTTCACCTTGCCGGCCTTGACCAGCTCGGCCATCGCGCCGACCGTTTCCTCGATCGGTACCTTGGGATCGACGCGATGCTGGTAATAGAGATCGATCATGTCGATGCCCAACCGCTTCAGCGAAGCGTCGGCGACCTCCTTGACATGCCGCGGCCGGCTGTCGAGCCCGGTGATCGGCGAGGGGCCGGCGCGTGCCCAGTCGAAGGTGAAGCCGAATTTGGTCGCGATCACCACCCTGTCGCGCAGTCCCCGAAGGGCCTTGCCGAGCAGTATTTCGTTGTCGAAGGGACCATAGACTTCGGCGGTGTCGAAGAAGGTGATGCCCCGATCGACGGAGCGGCGCAGGGTTTCGATCGATTTCGCCTCGTCCTGGCCGCCATAGGCATAGGTCATGCCCATGCAGCCAAACCCGAGGGCGGAGACGGTGAGGTCGGCGCCGAGCTTGCGGTGTTTCATGATCTTTCTCCTGTCCCGGCAATCATAGCCCATATGGAGCGATCGGTCCGATGCCGTCGAGACCGATCTGCCGTAGCGAAAGCCCCAAGGGTCGGATTGCCGGGACTTTAGGAAAAATCATGCAATTGGCGTTGCCCATTGATCCGGCCGAGTTTTCGTTTCACTATTGCATCATGGGCAAGGACAGCTTTATCGGCGAACCGCTCATTTTCCACGTCAGCGGCAACGATGTCCGGCCGGTAACCAATGCGCCGAACATCGTGCTCAGGGGAGTTGCCATTCCGGACGATCCCCGTGTGCTGGTCGGCGCGGTCCGTAAAGCCATTGTCGATGGCTGGTATGAGAGCGCCGAGGCCAATGAGCTCAAGAACCTGATCTCCGAAGGCGAGCGCATCCTCGAAATCGGTTCCGCCATCGGCTTCATGTCGACACTGATGGCGCGTGACCGCAGGGTTTCGGAACTTCTGTGTTTCGAGGCCAATCCGAAGCTCATCGATTTCAGCCGTCGGGTGCACGAGCTCAACAATGTCAAGGGCGTCCGCGTCGAGAACGCCATACTGACAACCGACCCATCGCTGAAGGAAGTGAAGTTCTATCTGCGCGACCAGTTCTGGTCGAGCTCCACCTCACCGAAATGGGGCTATCAGGGTGAAACGATGGTGCCGACCCGGCAGCTCTTCGACGTCCTCGCCGATTTCAAGCCCAGCATGATTGTTTGCGATATCGAGGGTGGCGAGGTCGATCTGTTCGAGAATGCCGATCTGGCCGGCATCCGGTCCATCATGCTCGAAATACACACAGAAATCGTCGGTCGCGCCGCGATCAGGAAACTCTTCGATGCGATGAGCCGGAACAATCTCGTCTACGACCAGAAGGCATCCAACCACAATGTGGTTTCCTTCCGCCGCATCGAGTGACGGGGCGGGCGCTGCCCGACTATTGTGCCAGAGTGATGCGCGGGCGGTATTCGATCTCGTGCAATAGCTTGCGGCGCATGGCTTCGGCGAAGTCCTCATAATCCCTTGCCGCCATCACGAAGCTTTCGGGCCCCGCCTGCACATTGCGGCGATAGTAGTCGGCCAGATCGCCGACCTCGTTCTGGATGGCGAGGCCATTGATCACCACACCGCGCGCCAGCGCCATGGCGCGCGCCTGGTCGACAAGGACGGTGAATTCGCGCGCCACCGACTCGCGGCCGTCACCCGAGACATCGACGACCGCGCGCGCGCCCGCGATGCCGTTGGTCGAGATCGTGCGCAACGCCGCCGCAATGCCTTCACCGATCGCCGTCGCCCCGGTCTGCCGGCGCCCGAAGCTCTCGACCATGCCGGCGAAGCGCTCGGCATCGGCGTCGGATGCGATGAGATGCCAACCCGTCGTGTCCTTGGGAACCTGGGGTTCTGCCCAGACCAGGAGATTGACCGCGATGGATTTCTCCGGCCCCGAACGGATTGCCTTGCGCACGGCCGGATCGCGGAAACCCCGGGCGATGCCAGCAAGCTGCAGCTCGTATTCTTCATCGCTGACGCTACCGGAGGCGTCGACCGCAAGGACAAGCTCGAGGTCGACAGGCATTTCTGCCGCCCCGCTGTCGGGAACGAGGCCCAAAAGGAGCAGTAGGGCGACCAGCGGATACCGCATCGGGCCAAAGCCTACTTCTTGTATGCCCACCGGGCAGGTTGAAAACTTCTCACCGATCAAGCCCGGGCGCGCCGTTGCGGCGAGGGAGGGCATTCGCTAGAAAAGCCCGATTATTCTCATCCTTTCAAGGAAATCCCATGCGCAGTCAGGCTCGTGTTGTCGTCATCGGCGGCGGTGTTGTCGGTGCGTCCGTACTGTATCACCTCACCAAGCGCGGCTGGAAGGACGTCGTGCTGGTCGAGCGTGACGAGCTGACTTCGGGATCGACCTGGCATGCGGCGGGCGGTTTCCACACGCTGAACGGCGACCCCAATGTCGCGAAACTCCAGGAATATACCATCAATCTCTACAAGGAGATCGAGCAGATTTCTGGTCAGGCGACCGGTATCCACCTCACCGGCGGCGTCATGCTCGTCTCTAATCGCGACCGCTGGGACTGGCTGAAGATGGCGCATGCGCGCAATCGCTATCTGGGCGTCCCGACCGAGCTGATCCCGGTGAAGGAGGCGAAGAAACATTGGCCGCTGCTCGACGAGAAGCAGTTCATCGGCGCCATGTATCATCCGCTCGAGGGCCATCTCGATCCCTCGGGGACGACGCATGCCTATGCCAAGGCGGCGCGCCTGCAGGGGGCCGAGGTCATCCGCAAGAACCGCGTCACCGATACGGCGCAGCGCCGGGACGGCACCTGGGACGTGGTCACCGAGCAGGGCACGATCCATGCCGAGCATGTGGTCAATGCCGGCGGCCTGTGGGCGCGCGAGGTCGGGCGCTTCGTCGGCCTCGAAC
>CAZICN010000109.1:0-12436 GCA_964537655.1 uncultured Aestuariivirga sp. | reverse complement strand
CGCCCGCCCGCGACATCGATGAGCGCGCCCGTCGTGTAGGATGACGCATCGCTGAGGAGCCAGACGATGGCTTCGGCGACTTCATCGGCGCGTCCGGGCCGTCCCATCGGCGTCGTGGCCCCGAGACGCTGCGCCCTTCCGGGCTGCCCGCCGCTGGCATGGATATCGGTCTCGATCAGGCCCGGCCGCACTGCGTTGACGCGGACATCCTGCGGGCCGAGCTCCTTGGCGAGCCCGATCGTCAGCGTGTCGAGCGCTCCCTTGGAGCCGGCATAGTCGACATATTCGAAGGGCCCGCCGAGCCTAGCCGCGGCGGAGGAGACGAGGACCACCGAGCCGCCCTTGCCGCCACGATCGCGCGCCAGGCGACGGGCGCTTTCCCGGGCACAGAGATAGGCGCCGAGCACATTGACGTCGAAGACGCGCCTCATCCGCTTGAGGCTCATCTCGGCCAGGGGCAGGGCCGGGGCGACGATGCCGGCATTGATGACGGCGCCCGACAGGGGGCCGAGCTCGTGCTCCGTCGTCTCGAACATCGCGATGACATCGGCCTCCTGCGCCACATCGCCCTGCACGGTGATGGCCCGTCCGCCGCCGGCGCGCACCTTTTGCGCGGTTTCCTCGGCGGCGTCGCGCCGGCCGACATAATTGATGCCGACCGACCAGCCCCTCTTGCCGCAGAGAAGGGCTGTTTCGCGGCCGATGCCCCGGCTGCCGCCGGTGATCAGGATCGTCCTGGTCATGTCAGCGCCGGGCTTCCGTCGCCATGCGGACCGCGAGGGCGGCCAGCACCGTGCCCATGAGCCAGCGCTGGATGGCGAGCCACAGCGGCCGGCCCGAGAGGAATACGGCGATCGACCCGGCCGTCAGCGCGATCAGGGAGTTGACGCTGACGCTGATGGCGATCTGGGTGAAGCCCAGCACCAGGGACTGGGTGAGCACGCTGCCCTGCTCGGGGCTGATGAACTGCGGCAGCAACGACAGATAGAGGACGGCGATCTTTGGATTGAGCAGATTGGTGAGGAGGCCCATGGTGAAGAGCTTGCGCGGGCTGTCCTTGGGCAGCGCCTTGACATGGAAGGGCGAACGTCCGCCCGGCCGCACCGCCTGCCAGGCGAGATAGAGCAGATAGAGGGCGCCGCCGAAGCGCAGGGCGTCATAGGCAAAGGGCACCGCCATCACGAGGGCGGTGATGCCGAAGGCGGCGCACAGCATGTAGAAGACGAAGCCGAGCGCCACCCCGCCGAGCGAGATGAACCCGGCCTTGCGGCCCTGCGAGATCGAGCGCGAGAGGAGGTAGATCATGTTGGGTCCGGGGGTCAGGACCATGCCGAGCGCGACGAGAGCGAAGGCGATGAGGCTGGAGAGTTCAGGCATCGACAATTCTCCTTTGAGGGACGGCGAGATTTGCCCAGGCGAACGGCGGCTCGATCATCCGCGCTCCCCGATGGTGCTCCATCTCTTTCGCCAGTCACGCGGATGGAGGGTTCATAAGTGCCACGCGCGCCAATGACAAGCGCACCTGGCTCAGGCGAGCCATGTGCCGATGGAAAACGCACATTCCCGTTCCCTCGCGGGGTAAGACTATCGCATTTGAAATTCGTCGACGGATGCTTGCGCCTTCCGCCACTTTCCCTTCTCCCGTTGCAGAGCAATGGGAGAAGGTGCCCGATAGGGCGGATGAGGGCTCTTCTGCAACAGTTTCAGGTCTTCGGCAAAGAGCCCTCACCCGGCCTTCGGCCGCCCTCTCCCATCCTGCGGACGGGAGAAGGGGAAGCCCGGAAAGAGCTCGCGCGTCCAACAAGCTCATATGCGATTGCCCCGCTCGCGGGGGCGAGGGTGTTTTCCTCTCAATTCAGCTTGCGCTCGATCTTTTCGTTCCATTCGCGGGTGAAGACCTTCTTGCGTCCCTCGAAGGCCTCGATCCTGCCCCAGATGATCCAGTGCGTGCCTGTCGCCTCATGGCGCGTATAGGTCTCGGTCCGCGTCTGCCATTTGCCGCGCTTCAGCTCTTCGGTCCAATGGGTCTCCATCCTGGCCGACAGCGGATCGTCCTGCCTGATGCGATAGGTCTTGTCGGTCGCCGATCTGACGATCAGCCCGTGCGGCTCGATCTCATAGCGGCCATTGTCATCCTTCTCCTCGATCACCGTCTCGCCCGTCTTCTCGTCCATCCAGACCTTGCGGCTGGCTGCGGGTTTCTCCAGCTCCTTGCGCCGGGCGGCTTCGGCGCCTTCGGCCGGCTTGAAGGCCGGCGGTGTCTCGCCGGGGACCTCGCGCCTGACCGGCACATGGATGCGCGATGCGCCGGCATGGACGGTGAGCGTCACCGCCTCGGGCGCCGGCCACATCAGCGGCCAGTAGGCTGTCGAGATCGAGACGCGCAATCTGTGTCCTTTGGGGATGCGCCAGGCGATATCGTCGAGCGCGATCTTCATCCGGTAGCGCTTGCCGGGCTCGAGCGGCGAGGGGTTTTCCCGGCTCTGGTGCTGGCAGAGATTCTGCAACTGGTAGGTGATGCGCGTGATTTCGCCTGTCGGCCACACGTCATTGAGCCGCACGGCCACGAAGGCGACGGGCTTGTCGACCGAGAAATCGAGCTCGATCGCCGGCTGGCCGACGATGTCCATGTCGGTGACGAGGGCCGGTGAATCGAAGGTCAATGATCCGGCATCGTCGCGCAGCTGGTCGCCGGGAAAGCCCGAGCCGTTGAACATGATGCAGTAGTCGCCGCCATCGAGACCGATATCCTGGGGCGATGAGACGGTGAGCGGCGTTTCGGGCCTCCCGGCCCCGCCAATGCCATCCTCGTTGAGATACCACTGCTTGATTTCGGTGTTGCCGGCATTCCAGATCTGCTCCGAGATCCAGCGCCCCGGCCATTCATCCGGCCCGTCGGTCGGCTTCACCGCATCCATCACATAGATGCGATAGGGCGGATCGCGCATGACGCCGGTCGGCTCGCCCTTCAGCCAGAAGTCCCACCAGCGCAGCGCCTCCTGCAGGAAGCCGATGCGCGGCCCGACCATCGAGAAATGCGGGTATTTGTGGATCCACGGGCCGATGATCGCCTTGCAGCTCGAGCGCAGGCCCGTCATCAGCCGCGGCACGGCGTTGGAATAGGCATCGTTCCAGCCGCCGACGACGAGGCAGGCGGCCTCGATGCCGCCGAAGTCCTCAGCGACGCTCGCATGTTTCCAGTAGGCGTCGCGATGCGGATGCTGCAGCCATGGCACGATGAGCATCGGCAGGTTCTCGAGCCTTTCCATCCACATCTTCTTCCAGGCATCGCCGACGATGGCCGGGTCCGGCGGGCGCGACGAATAGGCGAACATCGTCGCGGCCCAGGCCATGTGCTCGTTGATGACGCAGCCGCCCTTGTAGTGGATGTCGTCCTGGTAGCGGTCGTCGGTCGAGCACAGAGTGACGATAGCCTTGAGGGCAGGGGGTTTGCGCGCCGCGACCTGGAGCCCGTTGAAGCCGCCCCAGGAGATGCCGATCATGCCGACGGAGCCCGAGCACCATGGCTGCTGGGTGAGCCAGTGGATCACCTCGAGCGCGTCGTCCTGCTCCTGCTTGGTGTATTCATCGAACAGCAAGCCTTCCGAATCGCCGTTGCCGCGCATGTCGACGCGGATCGCGGCATAGCCATGGCCGGCGAAATAGGGATGGGTGAGGGCATCGCGCACGATCGTCCCGTCGCGCTTGCGATAGGGCAGGTATTCGAGGATCGCCGGCACCGGCTTCGCTTCCGCGTCTTCGGGCAGCCACAGCCGCGCCGCGAGCCTCACTCCGTCGGACAGCGTTATCCAGATATTCTCGATTTCCTTCACCTGTCGCGGGAAGGTGGTGACGGTCTGCATGGACGGAGATCCTGTTAGGGGCGGCGGCTTGGTCATTGAGATAGAGCCCCAACACACGTCTGTCAAAACTGGCAGGCCAGGATGAGGCTCAAACTATGTTAAATCCTTCACGCTCCATTGGATGTTTTTGAATGGATAACCGGCGCAAGCATCGAACTGATCAACGCGGATACTTGGCCATCTCATAATAGTTTCTCAGCTTAAAGTTACCGAATATTTCATTGTAACGAGTCAGTCGTTTGTGGACTTCTTCAGCGTTCTGGTGTGCGGTGTGACGCCGCTCAAGTGCCTCTGCTTGAGCAAGTCTGTCTTCTTGGGCCTCACGAGATCTATGAACTAAAACAAATGTTGAATTCACCAGATAGAATCCCAGCCACCATCCAACATAAAGTAAGGGCGCCACCAAGAAGAGTCCGAGGCCAACTGTAGCTATGAGGTTGAGCGGAGTGATCTGGAAACCATTGGTCATATACCAGACATAGGCAACGAACGCGGAGGCTGCTCCGAGAAAGCCACCAAGTACCGAAAACCCCGTATGCACTGTTTCTTCCATCGGCTGCAAATACTGTGTCCGATCACGTGAGAAGCTCGAACTTGGCGATTTAGAAGCCAGATCTAGCTTCTCCAAGGAAGCGTGCAGACCGCTCAGCCGCAACTCAAGTTTGCTTCTGAAATTTTGCAGGGCGCGAAGGCATTTGTCATGGACGACTCGCTGAGCGAGATAATCCAGGCCCGATTCATCGCCTAGCGGGATCTCCGCCTTTTGAAGTTCTTTGCCGGTAGAGGCGATATCTGAGTCATCGGCACGCAAGGCTTCGTTAGCCAAAGCCCGAATCTCTCGAAAAGTTTGCTTGTTGAAGTTGAATAACTCCGCAGCTCGTTGCAAAAAAAACTCCTGACACGGACCGTACGCATTCAGTATGCGGCTGTCCTCATACCTGAGATAGTACACTGGATCAGCCGCTTCGCAGAGGCGCAAGTATTTCAAACAGTCCTTTTGCTCCCTTTTGGCGGCGTATAGTTCAGCGAGGAGAAAGGCGGAGGCTAGACTGCCGCCCAACGACAGGAAAGCATTGGATGCGTGGTGGATGGCTTCTTCGATCTTGTCTTCAAGGAATCTGATGAGCCCCATCTGGTGGTGGGCGGAGCCAAAGTAGAATTTATTTGCTGGCTGCGAGTATTTGCTGCATTTGCTCAACGCTTTATACGCTAGGTCGAACTCACCCAATTGCTCCAGTCGTATGAGGCCAATATAGTACCATGAGGCGAAGTTGAGCTGGTCTATCGCAACCACTCTTTCGAAATCCTCCAACGCCTCCGCGTACCAACCATTCTCTAGTGATCGAACTGCCCGACGTGCGAATTCCTCTGATTGAACACGTGTCGGATTGGCGAGCAGTTCTGTTATTTTCGACAGCCGAGAATTGCTGACATCCAACTTGGAAGCCACCAGTTCAAATCCGTAATCCAGCGTATCGCGGATATCCACCAGGCGAACCTCAATTTCATCGAGCTTGTCTGAAATTCCACTCAGATGGTTGCTTGCCTGAGAAAGCAACTCAACAACGCTTTCATTCGAGCGAGAGATCTTCTGCAAGTTGGTGAAGAGCTGAGGAGCCGACTTTTGATAGAAGTCAATGTTTGCGTTGCGGATCGTTGCCAGCGTTTGATTCGCTTCGTTTTGACCATCAAGAACATCTATGATCGAATAATATTCCCCCCGACTCCACTCTCTTTGCCGCTGGGAGGATCTTAGAAAACCACCTGAATCTTTTTCCATTCGAATTGCCCTACCCCTGTACGGAAATACCCTTCCTTTGAACTGGCAGCGATTGTCTTCTCCATCGCCGGTTGCCCAGCCAGTTGTCGGCTATTCCCACCTCTCCGATCGAACCATCAATGACATAGTAAATGCCCTAGCGGCAACTTATGTCTGAAGATGTGTCGACACGCCGTCCCCGCTGAAGTTCTGGTTTCTAAACGACGTGTGAACGCCGGTTTCAGGACGAGTTCAGCCCCCACGCTGTAGCTTCCGAAGGCACAGTTGAGAGGAGATCATCCGTGGCGACCCGCATTTCTTCCCGCGCTTTCATCCTGGCCGCCGCTTTTTGCTCAAGCCTTGCCGCTGGCCCCGCGGCCCATGCCGGCACCGGCCTGTTCGACGGCGTGGTCCTGGTGCCGCCAGCCGGGACGGAAAGCGGGGCGCCGCAATTCAAGCGCGGGCAGGTCGTCGTTTTCCAGACCCGCCAGAAACCTGGCTCGATCGTGATCGTGACCAGGGACCGTGCGCTCTATTTCATCCTCGGCAACGGCAGGGCGGTGAAATACCGGGTGGCAACCGCCAAGCGCGGCTTCGAATGGGCGGGCACCAACCCGGTCTCCGCCAAGGTCAAATGGCCCGACTGGCGCCCGCCGGCGACGATGCGCAAGCGCCGTCCCGACTTGCCGGCCTTCATGGAAGGCGGCCCGGAGAACCCGCTGGGTGCCCGCGCCCTCTATCTCGGCAGCACGATCTACCGCATCCACGGCACCAACGAGCCGGCCTCGATCGGCAAGGCCGCGTCGTCGGGCTGCATCCGCATGCTCAACGCCGATGTGAGCGAGCTCTTCCAGCATGTGAAACTCGGCGCCACGGTTACCGTCGTCTGAACCTCGCGATGCCTCGTCCGAACGGGGCATTTCGCGCCGCTCTTTCTCATTCGTCAGGAATTTGTCATAAGCAAAGCAGACTGTGCGGGCAACTGATCCGCTTGACTGTGATTTGATGATCTGGCCCTGGAAAAAGACCAATCGGGCTGCCGCTGGCGCCGCAGACCTTCGTGAACGGAACTTCGCTCAAGAAGCCTTGGTGGCGCTGATCGGCGCCTTGCCTGACCCCGTCATGCTGCTCGACGACCACGGCGTGGTGCGTATCGCCAACGCCAAGGCGCGCGATCTCCTCAACATGGACCCCGCGGGCCAGCATCTGTCCTCGGCCATTCGCGCGCCCGCCATTCTCGAGGCCATGCAGGCCGTGCTCGCCCATGGCGGGACGCGGCGTGTCGACTATGAGCTGCATGTTCCCTTGCCGCGCCATTTCGAGGCCTATGTCGCCGCCATGACCGAGCCCGGCGCCTCGATGCTCATCCTGCTCAAGGACCTGACGCGCGAGCAGCAGACCGAGCGCATGCGTGCCGATTTCGTGGCCCATGCGAGCCACGAACTGCGCACACCCCTGGCCTCGCTCCTGGGCTTCATCGAGACGCTGCAAGGGGCGGCCAGGAAGGACGAGACCTCGCGCGAGCGCTTCCTGGCGCTGATGCAGACCCAGGCCGAGCGCATGAAGCGGCTGATCGATGATCTCCTGTCGCTGAGCCGCATCGAGATGAACGCCCATCAGCGTCCGACCGGCACCGCCGATCTGCGCCAGATCGCGCATCATGTCCGTGACACGCTGTCGGGCCTCGCCAAGGATGCCGGCATGGAGATCAGGATCGACGGCAAGGAACCGCTGGTGGTCCAGGGCGACTGGGACGAACTGGTGCAGGTCATCCAGAACCTGGTCGAGAACGCCATCAAATATGCCCCGGGCGGCAAGCTCGTCGAGGTTTCCGGCCGGCGGCTCGGCGAGGACTGCGAGCTGGTGGTGCGCGATTTCGGTCCCGGCATCGCCGAGGAGCATCTGCCGCGCCTGACCGAGCGCTTCTACCGCATCAGCGCGCAGGAGAGCCGCCAGCGCGGCGGCACCGGGCTCGGCCTCGCCATCGTCAAGCACATCCTCAACCGGCACCGCGCCAAATTGCGCATCCAGTCGGAGCTGGGAAGCGGCAGCAGCTTCACCATCCGCATTCCGGCGGCCCCGCTGGAAGGAAAATAAACCAAGCTGTTTCAACTGGTTGGCTTGTCATATTCCTGTAGTGAGAGCGTCACATAACACTCATGTGTAATGCCTAATGGATGCCAGGCGTCACACAGAGGAGACAAGAAATGAAACGTTTATTTTTGGCTGCGAGCCTTCTGGCCCTGACGGCTGGCCTCGCGCAAGCCCGCGACCAGATCCGCATCGTCGGGTCGTCCACGGTCTATCCCTTTACCACCGCGGTCGCCGAGCAGTTCGGCAAGACCTCCGGCATGAAGACCCCCGTCGTCGAATCGACCGGCACCGGCGGCGGCATGAAGCTCTTCTGCGCCGGCATCGGCGCCGACCATCCCGATTTCACCAACGCCTCGCGCCAGATCAAGAAGAGCGAGTTCGAGGACTGCGCCAAGAACGGCGTGACCGACATCGTCGAGATCAAGGTCGGCTTCGACGGCCTGACCGTCGCCAATTCCAAGGCCGGCCCGGATATGTCCTTCACCAAGCAGCAGCTCTTCCTGGCGCTCGCCAAGGAAGTGCCGGACAAGGACGGCAAGCTCATCGCCAATCCCTATAAGAACTGGAAGGACATCGACCCGTCGCTTCCCGACGAGAAGATCGAAGTCCTGGGCCCGCCGCCGACCTCTGGCACGCGCGACAGCTTTGTCGAGCTCGTCATGGACAAGGGTGCCGAGAGCATCGACTCGCTGAAGGCGCTCAAGAAGTCGGATGCCAAGGCTTTCGAGAAAGTATGGAAGTCGATCCGCGAGGACGGCGCCTATATCGATGCCGGCGAGAACGACAATCTGATCGTCCAGAAGCTGGAAGCCAACCCGGTGGCGGTCGGCATCTTCGGCTATTCCTTCCTCGAGGAGAATCAGAACAAGATCAAGGGCGCCACGATCGAAGGCAAGTCGCCGAGCTACGAGACCATTGCCAGCGGCGAGTACAAGGTATCGCGTCCGCTCTTCGTCTATGCGAAGAAGCAGCATGTCGGCACCATTCCCGGCATGGTGGAATTCGTGAAGGAATATGTGTCCGACAAGGCGCTGGGCGAAGACGGCTATCTCGCCGCCAAGGGCCTCGTGCCGCTGCCGGGCGAAGAGTTCGTCAAGACCAAGGCTGCTGCCGAGGCCATGGAAACGATCAAGGGCGATCAGCTGATGTAAGCTGAGCGTCTAGATCACGATCACTTCAGGTCGGCTCGACCTGAAGTGATAAACGTGATCGGAATCTTAAGTTTGGCGCGTGATCTGACGGAAAACCGGTATCCACTTTTCCGGATCACGCGCCAGAGCAAATCCCGCCAAAGTTGCAGACTTTGGCGACGGGGATTTGCCCTGAACAAGCTGGCGCGTTTCCCTTTGGCGAAAGTGAGTCGACTTCGCCGGGGAGCGCGTTAGGGGCGGCCGCGGATGTACCGGCCCGCCTCATACTTCCTCTTCAAACGCCGCGAATATCAAAAGACGGCGGATCATCTGAAAAACAGGCGGGCGACATGTCGGGGACTTATTTCGCAATTCTGGCCGTTCTGGTGCTCGCCGGCTTCTTCCTCGGCAGCCAGCGCGCCCGCGGCATGCGTGGCAACACCGGCAGCCTGCTTCATTCGCTACCCGCCTATCACGGCCTTTTCATCGCCGCCGCCGTCCTGACGGTCATGATGGCGATCTATGTGGCGGGCGCCCCGCTGGGCGCACATTATGTAGTCTCCCAGGCGCTCGGCGCCTTCGATCCCTCAGCCGTCGCCGAGCAGCTGCAGCGCGACGCCGCCTTGCGCGACATCCAGAATCTCAACGCTGGCATCTATCAGGGCGAGCCCGGCGAGACGCTGAAGGCCGCTGCCTTGGCCTATCGCTCCGCATCGAGCCTCGTTTACTGGGGATTGAACGGTCTCGGCGCGCTTGCCGGTCTTGCCGTCATCTTCTGGGGTCTCGGACGCATCAGGCTCGAGCTGCGCGCCCGCAATCAGTTCGAGCAATTCGTCAAATATGTGCTGCTCGCATGTTCCGCCGTCGCCGTTCTCACCACCGTCGGCATCGTGCTGTCGGTCATTTTCGAAGCGGCGCATTTCTTCAGCAGGGTTTCGCCGATCGATTTCCTGTTCGGCCTGCAATGGTCGCCGCAGACGGCGATGCGCGAGGACCAGGTCGGTTCGTCCGGCGCCTTCGGCATCGTCCCCCTGATCGTCGGCACCTTGCTCATCACCCTCATCGCCATGCTCGTGGCGGGGCCCCTGGGTCTGTTCTCGGCCATCTACATGGCCGAATATGCGACGCCGAGGATCCGCGCCGTCGTCAAGCCGATCCTCGAGATCCTGGCCGGCATCCCGACCGTCGTTCTGGGCTTCTTCGCCGCTTTGACCGTGGCGCCGCTCATTCGCGGCTGGGGCCAGTCGCTCGGGCTCGACGTCGCCTCGGAATCGGCCCTTGCCGCCGGCCTCGTCATGGGCATGATGATCATCCCCTTCGTCTCGTCTCTGTCGGACGATGTCATCAACGCCGTGCCGCAGTCGCTGCGCGACGGCTCCTATGCCATGGGCGCCACCAGGTCCGAGACCATCAAGAAGGTCGTCCTGCCGGCGGCCCTGCCCGGCATCGTGTCGGCCTTCATGCTGGCGATCTCGCGCGCCGTGGGCGAGACGATGATCGTCGTCATGGCCGCCGGCCTCGCCGCCAATCTCACCTTCAACCCGCTGGCGGCGGTCACCACCGTCACCGTGCAGATCAAGACGCTCTTGGTCGGCGATCAGGAGTTCGACTCCGCCAAGACGCTGTCCGCCTTCGCGCTCGGCCTCGTGCTGTTCTTCTTCACGCTCGCCCTCAACTACATCGCGCTCAAGATCGTGCAGAAATACCGGGAACAATATGACTGATACCGCGCTCCCCGCTCCCCGCCGCATGAACGACAGCGCCGCGCTGGTCGCCAGGCGCTACCGTGCCGAGCGCCGCTTCAAATATTACGGCATCGCCGCGATTGCCGTCACCGCGATCTTCCTGGTGCTGCTCTTCGCCGATATCCTCGCCAAGGGCTTCCCGGCCTTCACCGAGCACCGCATGACGCTGCCGGTCAAGGTCGACCAGGCGGCGATCGATCCGCAGAACAGCAAGGACCCGAAAGTCATCCGCACCGGCGATTTCGACGGCCCCATTCGCGAGTCGTTCCGGGCCCTTTTCCCCGAAGTGACGTCGCGCGGCGACCGCAAGAAGCTCCTGGGGCTCCTGAGCTCGGGCGCCGCCGATGACTTCCGCGCCATGGTGATGAGCGATCCAGGCCTCATCGGCCAGGATGCCAAGGTGCCGGTGCTGCTCTCCGACGACGCCGATCAGTATCTGAAGGGCCGGCAGACGAGCGTCCAGAAGTTCCCCGGCCAGGGTACAATGACGGCGGTCGCCGAAGGCGAGCAGTTCAGGCTGACCGGTGATGCGGCAAGTCTCCCGTCGCCGGGCGACATCGTGCGCCTGAATGGCGGCGCATTCCGCATCCTCTCCCTCGCTGATGGCGCGCTGCTCGCCGAACAGGTCACGGCGCCGAAATCGCTCGATCCGGCCGCTTCCGGCGCCTGGGACATCGTGCGCTTCACGGTGCCCGAGAGCAGCCGCCGCGTCGACGACAAGGAGGCGCTCTGGCTCGAGCGGCTCAAGGAGCAGGGCCTAGCCGAGAACGGAATTGCCTGGCGTTTCTTCACGTCGGGCGACTCGCGCGAGCCCGAGCTCGCCGGCATCAGGGGAGCGCTCACCGGCTCGATCCTGACGCTCCTCGTGACCCTGTTCCTGTGCCTGCCGATCGGCGTCGCCGCGGCCATCTATCTGGAGGAGTTCGCGCCCAAGAACCGGCTGACCCAGATCATCGAGGTCAATATCAACAATCTCGCCGCGGTGCCCTCGATCGTCTTCGGTCTCCTCGGCCTCGCGATGTTCCTCAATTTCTTCGGCCTGCCGCGCTCCGCCCCCCTTGTCGGCGGCCTGGTTCTGGCGCTGCTGGTGCTGCCGACCATCATCATCGCCTCGCGCGCCGCCTTGCGCGCCGTGCCGCCCTCGATCAAGGAAGCGGCGCTCGGTGTCGGCGCCTCGCATCAGCAGGCGATCTTCCACCATGTCCTGCCGCTGGCGATGCCTGGCATCATGACCGGCACCATCATCGGCATGGCCCACGCGCTGGGAGAGACGGCACCGCTCCTGATGATCGGCATGGTCGCCTTCATCGTCGACATTCCGGCGGGCTTCACCGACGCGGCGACGGCACTGCCGATCCAGATCTATCTGTGGTCCGATTTGCCCGAGATCGCGTTCCAGTCCAAGACGGCCGGCGCCATCATCGTCCTTCTCGTGTTTCTGTTCGTCATGAATGCGGCCGCGATTCTGTTGCGCAAGCGCTTCGAGCGCCGCTGGTAAGTATGAAAGGGTCCGCCTCGATGGATGCCATGATCAAGACGCCGGTCGCCGGGAATGCGCCGCGCATCGCGCGCGAGAAGCCCCTGAAGATCAAGGCGCGCAATGTCGATGTCTATTACGGCGACAAACATGCCATCAACGACCTGAGCATCGACATTCCCGACGGCGCCGTGTCGGCCTTCATCGGGCCCTCCGGCTGCGGGAAATCGACCTTCCTGCGTTCGATCAACCGGATGAACGACACGATCCCGTCCTGCCGCATAACCGGCACGATCGAGATCGACGGCCGCGACATCTACGACAAGAGCCTCGATGTGGTGCAGTTGCGCGCCCGCATCGGCATGGTG
>CAZICN010000108.1:0-12534 GCA_964537655.1 uncultured Aestuariivirga sp. | reverse complement strand
CCCTATCTGTGCAAGCCCTTCGACCACGGCGCCAACATCATCGTTCACTCGCTGACCAAGTTCATGGGCGGTCATGGCAATTCGATGGGCGGCGTCATCGTCGATGGTGGTACCTTCGACTGGACTAAAAGCGGCCGTTATCCCCTCCTCACCGAGCCCAACGACTCTTATCACGGTCTCAAACTGCACGAGACCTTCGGCAACATCGCCTTCGCCATTGCCTGCCGCGTTCTCGGCCTGCGCGATCTGGGGCCGGCGATCGCGCCCCTGAACTCGTTCCTGATCCTGACTGGCATGGAAACCTTGTCGCTTCGCATGCGCAAGCATTGCGACAACGCGCTCACCGTCGCCAAATGGCTCAGCACGCATCCGAAGGTCTCATGGGTCAATTATGCCGGGCTCGAAGGGCACAAGCACCATACGCTTGCCAAGAAATACTGCCCGAAGGGCGCCGGCTCTATCTTCACCTTCGGACTGAAGGGCGGCTATGACGCCGGCGTCAGGGCGGTGTCGAGCACCCGGCTGCTTTCGCATCTCGCCAATCTCGGCGATACGCGCTCGCTCATCATTCATCCGGCGTCGACGACGCACAGCCAGCTCTCGCCCGACCAGCTCAAACAGGCCGGCGCCGGTCCCGAGGTCGTCCGTCTTTCGATCGGCATCGAGGATGTCGAGGACATCATCGCCGACATCGACCAGGCGATCGCGTAGCTTATGCCGCGATCTGGCGGAGCTCTCCGGCAGGCCGCCGGAGAGCTTCGTGCACGGCCCAGACGGCGGCCGCGAAAACGATCATGGCACCGCCCTGGTGCATGAGCCCGAGACTCAACGGAACCTGCGCCAGGAGCGTCCAGATGCCGAGCACGATCTGCAGTCCGACCGCGACAACCATTGCGACCGAGGCCGGGCTGCGCAGCCGCCAGGCATAGACGCCGGCATAGGCTGCAACGGCATAGGCCAGAAGACGGTGATCGAACTGAACCGTCATGGCGTTCTCGAAGAAATTGCGCCAGACGGGCGTCATGACAAGCAGCCCCTTGGGGACCCACTGCCCGTCCATCAGAGGCCAGGTGTTGTAGCCCATGCCGGCATCGAGGCCGGCGACGAAGCCACCGGCGGCGACCTGCAGGAGAACCAGCGCGGCGAGCCCTGTCGCCGCCCATTCGCGCACCGTCCGGGGCGCGCGGCGGCGCGCATCGCCGATGCCCAGCGCGGTCCAGACGATGGCGCCGAAGATCACGGTGGCGAGGGTGAGATGGGCGGCGAGCCTGTACTGGCTCACATCGACGCGTTCGACGAGACCCGATTTCACCATGTACCAGCCGAGCGCGCCTTGAAGGCCACCCAGGATGATGAGCCCCACGAGGCGCGGCACGAGATGCGCCTCGATGCGCCGCATGAGCCAGAGGGCGAGGAACGGCACGATCATGACGAGGCCGATGAAGCGGCCAAGGAAACGATGCGCCCATTCCCACCAGTAGATGAACTTGAACTCGGCGAGCGACATGCCCTGGTTGACCAGACTGTATTCCGGGATCTGCTTGTACTTGTCGAAAGCCAGCAGCCAGTCGGCCTCGGTGAGGGGCGGAATGGCGCCAAGAAGCGGCTGCCATTCGGTGATCGACAGCCCGGAATCGGTCAGGCGCGTGGCGCCGCCGACGATCACCATGGCGAGAACGAGAAAGGCTGCGAACCACAGCCAGGCCCGGATCAGGGGGCGCGCGCTTCGCTGACGGTCGATCATGTCGGTCATGGAGAGCGGGATAGCGCCCAACGGCCCCTGCCCTCAAGGCTCCAAACGCCGCAGGAGCGCGATCAGAACAATGGCATCACGCCAGATCGAACCGATCTGACGTGATCACAAAGCGAGGCACACCCCTACCCGGGGTTATTCGCGATGGCGCAGAGTGCGCCCGTGACGTACAGTCCAGTCGATGTCGCCGCGGGCGATGCCGATATCCTTGAGCATGGCATCGTCGAACGCCAGCAGCCGGCGCGTTGCCCGCCAAATCCTGATCCTTTCCCTGATCTTGCGGACAATTCCTGGCATCAGTCCGAGACGCTGGTGTTTCCGGCCTGGCAGCCGGCTCTGGATGGCGTCTGTCATTTGGCCGTGCCGGGTCCAATGATCGATGCAACTCTTGTGACGGCATCGGCCGGGAACCCGCCCTCGCGCGCGTGGCGGCGGACTACATCGGCACTTTGCGCCTCATGGACACAGTAGATCTTGTCGCCGGCGACGTAGCTCGTAACCCATTTATAGGGTACGCCCAGCCGCGCTACCACGTCGTTCGACTTCGCCGAAATCTCCCGCAGCTCTTCGGCGCTCAGGGTCTCCGCCCCGGGGATATTTCTCTCGATGATAAATGTTGGCATGGTCCTGCTCCTTTTGTACGATGGACGGGCCATAGTCGCTGGCCGCCGTTGGACCGGGCGCGGGATTTGGCAGAGCGAGCAGGATCACCCGTCCAACGGGTCGTCACACGGTGGTTGTCGAGGACCATGTGAGCCAACCGCCGCCTCCAGAGACCAATCAATGGCTCCCTATATCCAGTTGCTCGGAAAGCCGAAAATCTGCGATGCCGAAGGGCGCGAGCAGACGGTTCGCGGCCATCAGGCCTGGGCGGCACTGGCGCGGATTCTGCTTTCGAAGGTCCCGCTGGATCGCCGTGCCCTTGCCCTCGACCTGTTTCCCGAAACGGTGGACCCGCTCGGGTCATTGCGCTGGTGCCTCGCCTCCCTCAGACGAGCGTTGAATTCCGCCGAGAGCCTGCGTGGCAACCCGATCAGAAGCGATCTGCCCTCGGGAACCGATGTCGATGTCTGGCGCATGGAAGGGACAGGCTTCGAGTGCGAAGAGGCCGGCAATCTCCTGGAGGGCATCGAGCCCCGATGCAGTGCCGAGTTCTCCACATGGCTGCTGATCGAGCGTGAGCGTGTGGCGGGCCAGATTGGCGAGAGAATAAGGCAGGAGACTCTGCATGCCCTGTCCGCCGGCAACCATGACCGGGCCATCCGGCTTGCCGAACTCGGGGTCAGGCGCGGATCGCTCGACGAAAGCGCCCATATCCTTCTGGTGAAGAGCCTGGCATCCGCGGGACGATATGAGGCCGCTCTCGAACACGTCGAAGCCACCGAAAAGTCTTTCCTCGCCGAGCTTGGCGAAAAGCCGTCCGGGGCGCTGCGAAGCGCGGCTCGACGGACCATTTCTTCCCCGCCGGGCGGCGTTTCGCCGGAAGCAGTCGTGAACTCGCTTCTCGAGTCCGGCTTGGCCGCGCTGGCGGCCGGTGCGGCGGATGCGGGAATTGATTGCTTGCGCCGCGCCGTCTCCGACGCGGAGACGTTCGACGACAACCACCTTGTCGCCAGGAGTTTGCTCGAGCTCGGCACGGCGTTGGTCCATTCGGTAAAGGGCTACGATGACGAAGCCGCCATTCTGCTTCGCCGGTCGACCGAGATCGCGCGACAACGAGGATATGCGGACATTGCTTCAACTGGCCTTCGCGAACTGGGCTATGTCGAGGCACTGGCAGGGCGGCGGCCGGCTGCGGCAGCCTATCTGACAGAGGGGCTCGCCCTATCGACAGGAAACGATAGCCTCGCCGGCATCCATGCCGTGATCGGCTTCAATCTGGTCGACTGGGGCCGAATCGAGGAAGGGCTGGAGAATTATGACATTTCGCTGGAATACGCCCGCAGCGCGCGAAATCGCCGGCGTGAAATCTGGTGCCTTGGACTTGGCGGGTGGGGCCTCCTCGCCGCAGCGCGCTTCAGCGATGCCGATCGATGGCTTGTCGATTGCCTTGCGCTGGTCGAGGAGCAGCGCTGGATAGCCTTCCGCCCGTGGCCGGTCTCGGTGCTGTGCGAATCGAAACTTCGCCAGCGGCGGAACCCATCCGAGCTTCGCCCTTCTCTCGAAAGTGCGTTCGCCCTCAGCTGTCAGCTCAGCGACCCGTGCTGGGAAGCGGCGTCAGCCCGCGCGCTGGCCCTCCTGCATGAAGCCGACAATCAGCTTCCGGCCGCCGCCGATTGGCTGAACGAAGCCCGCAGGCGCTGCATTCGTGAGACGGACAAGTACATGGGTCTGCTTGTCATGATTCTTACCGACCAGATGGAACTGGCCTTCCGACAGGGGCATGCCGGGCAAGCCCAGGTCATCGCCCGCGAAATCGTATCGCTCGCGGCCCGCGCGCATATGGACGCTTATGTAAATCGAGCGGTGGAGTTTCTCGGCAAATCGCGGCCTGGTCTTCCACCGGGCGGCATGTCCCGGTAATACCGTCGAGCCGTCCTGATCAGCATGATCGTTCGCTGCATGGTCGGTACGTCAACCAGGTAATCTTCCATGACCCTCAGGCAGCGCAAATTCGTCGGCATGGTCGCCATCGTGGCCTTCCTCATCGTCTACTGCCTGATCGCCATGGCAATCGGCGGCATGGTCGCGGTCGGCCTGCCGATGCCCCTCGAGATCTCGTTCTTCGCCATCGCCGGCATCGCCTGGCTGCCGGTCGTGATGGTCATCATCCGCTGGATGTCGCGCCCGGCCTAGATCACGATGAGTTTGGACCGTTACGATCCAACTCATGAATGTGACCTGCTCCCTTATGTTAGCACGGGATTCTCGCGAAACTTTCTCACATCCCAGGCTAGAGCATCGGACCGAAAGGTGCGCAGCGGTTTTCGGATAATCCGATGCGCAAATCAAAGAGATAGAGCGCCGAGGCGATTCCAATAGAACGCCCGGCGCTCTAGAGAAGCAGCTCCCAGTTCTGGCCGGTGAGCTTATGGCCGAAACTCTCATGCTGTTCCTCCCGGACCAGGCGGAAGCCTGCTCTCTCATAGAGCCGGCGCGCCGCCATCAGATTGTCGTTGGTCCACAGAATGAGGCGGCGATATCCGGTCTGGCGCGCAAAACTCACCACTTCGCCGATGAGACGCCCGCCCAGGCCCTCGCCTCGCGCACCCGGCTCGACATAGAGCATCCTGAGCTTGGCGGTTTCGGCATCCTCCTCGACGACGAAGACGGCGCCCACAATGCGGCCCGCCTTCTCGGCGATCCAGCAGCGCTCGCGCTCCGCTTTGAAGTCTTTGACGAATTTCGCGGTGATTTCGGCGACCAGCGCCTCGAATTCTTCGTTCCAGCCATGCTCCTCGCCATAGAGCACACCCTGCCGGTGAATGATCCAGCCGAAGTCTCCGATGCGCGGCGGCCTGAGCACGACCGGCTCGGCGCCGCCCGCCCGCCCGCCCAGGATCTCCTCGATCGCTGTCATCGCCCCGATCAGCCGACCCCGGTCGGCTGGTGACAGGCCTCCGAGCAGGCGCTCGACAGCTTCGTCGCTCCGCTGGTCGAGCGGCTGAAAAGCCAGCTCGCCTTTCTTCGACAGGGCGATGTTGAACTGGCGTCCGTCTTCGAGCGAACGCTCACGCGTCAGATAACCGGATTGCGCGAAATCCTTGAGAATCCTGCTTAAATACCCTGGATCGACACCCAGTCCGGCAATCAGGTCGCTGGCCGTGGTGATCTTCCGGTCAGCCAACTCGTAGAGGATGCGCGCTTCGGTCAGGCCGAAACGGCTTTTGAGCAGGTGCTCATCGAGAAGGCCGGTCCACTTCGTATAGTTGCGATTGAACCGCCTGACCGCCGCGACCGCGTTGTCCATGGCGGGCGAGCTTCGCGGATATAGTTGACTTTGTCAAGTAACTAGGATTAACCCGCGTTGACTCTCTTGAAGCGGTTGGACAGCGCAAATGGGACTCCCGACAGCAGCACATCGACATGGCGGAGCTTCTGGTAGGCGCCGTTCAGCGACAGCCGCGGCAGCGCGGTCGGATGGGCCCGGTGCTCCGGAAAGATCAACCCCTTGCGGGTGGTGACAGCAGCCGCAAATCCGGCCTCGCGCAGCAGTGCGAAGTCGCGTGGTCCGGCGGATCCCGGATCCCCATAGGGATAGGCGAACACCTCCGGCATGCGACCCAGTTCTTCGCCGATGCGGCTGCGTGACTGGTCGGCCTCGCACAGGGCTTCCTCGGACGGCAGCTTGGCGAGCGCAAAATGGTTGATCGTATGAGCGCCGATGGTGCATAGCGGGTCGGCCGCGATCTGGCGCACATCATTCCATGTCATCGCCTCGCTGCGGCACTGCGCATCGAGATCGACACCGTGGTTCTCGCAGAACTGCCTGATCCATTCACGCTGACGATGCTCCGGCATGTTCCTGACCGGCCAATAGAGACGTTCATAAGCAGCCTGCTTGCTGGCATCGCTGCGCGTCTCCAGTTCGAAACCGTTGTCCCCGAGCACGCCCTTAACCTGCGGCGCTCCGGCAATGACCGCCTCAAGGCCCCGCCACCACAATTCGCAGGTGCCGTCGGTGATCGCCGGCGCGACAAAGATGGTGAACGGACAAGAATGACGCCGGAAGATCGGCCAGGCATGGACGAAGTTGTCCGCATAGCCGTCGTCGAGCGTGAACACGGCAAAGGGGCGCTCGGAGGGCAGTTCGCCCTTCAGGCGTAGGCCCGCCTCCGTTAGCGATATCAGGTCATACCCCATGCCGGCGGCATGACCGATCACAGCATCGAGAAAATGCGGGGTGATCTCCAATCCGGCATTAGGTGCAAAAGCATGCCGTGCCGCTCCATTCGGCCTGACATGGTGCAGCATGAATATTGCACCCATTCCCTTAGTTACTGCGCGTAATGCCCGCGATGCTCCAGAATAGTACAGAGCATCGAGACTTACTTTCAGTGCGGCGGCCAGAGACATGCTAAAAACCGGATATTAAGCAACGAGTTGCACATTTAATCAGCACTATCAGTCAAAACTTGACGAACTTTTGCTAGAGCCGTCGCAAATTTCATACCGTTCAGGAGCCTCTCTCATTGAGCATAGAGCCTATCGCTCCACTGCTGGAAACCGCGCGCTGGACCCCGGCGCCCGTGACGATGCCTTCGGCCCTGCGCATCGCCGTGGAAGTGCATTCCGATCCCGCGCCCCTGGAAGCGGAGTGGCTTGCGTTTCAGAACCGCGCCGCCGGCACGTTCTATCAGACGTTCCAATGGTGCAGCGCGTGGATTGCGACCGCCGGCGCCGCCGTGGGCGTCGAGCCCCGCATCGTCTGCGGGCGCGATCCCTCGGGCGAGTTGCTCTTCTTGTTGCCATTCTGCATCCACAATCGCTTTGGTACCCGCGTTCTCGAGTGGATCGGTGGGCAGCAGATGACCTACGGCTACGGTCTCTATGACCGCAGGTTTCTGCACCGCGCGCCGGCCTGGTTTGCCAAGGAAGGCTGGGAGATACTGGCGCGGCTGAAGGACGTCGATGCCATTGACCTCGCTGACATGCCGGCTTTCTGGGAAGGTCATGAGCACCCGATGACCGGCTGGTTCTCTTTCGCCGGGCCAAATTTCTCCTATGTGCTGAAGCTCGGTCAGGACTATGAAACGCTCTATGCCCGCAAGCGCTCTGGCGAAACACGGCGCGGCAATCGCAAACGCGACGGCAGGCTGTTCAAGGCGGCTCGGATAGACATCGGCATGGCGCAGGACCGGGCGGCCACCCACCAGCTCATCGACGAGATGTTCGAGCAGCAGCGCAACCGGCTGGCCGAGAGCGGCATATATGGGGTCTTCGGTGCCGATGAGCGGGAATTCGTCCATCGCCTCATTGACCTGCCGGACAATATGCAACCGGTTCTGCTGCCCTACTTCATGAAAGCTGACGGCAGGCTGGAGGCCGTCGCGCTCGGCGGCCTCTATGGCGGCGGCTTTTGGGCCCTCATCTCGTCGCTCGGGTCGCCTCGCCTCAGGCGCTATTCGCCGGGCGATGCGCTGCTGCGCCGGACCATCGAGGCGTGTTGTTCTCGTGGCCTCAGGTTCTTTGACTTCTCGAACGGCAGCTTCGATTACAAGCTGGCCTGGGCGGATGAGTCGATCAGGCTCTTCCATGCCCTGCGTGGTCAGACCTGGCGGGGCTATGCGTGGGTCTTGCTGCGCGCCTCGACGCTCGCGGTGAAGCGGATCATCAAGCGTACGCCGTTCCTATGGCATTCGGCCCTCAAGGCGCGACGGGTCCTGCTTGGACAGAGAGCCTGATCGATCCGGATGCAGAGATGATCTCGAAAGTGCCGCTTTGCCTCACGCGGCGCGCCGGACCGGCTGGCCGATACGAACGAATTGCACGGCTCTCAGCCCGGATTGACGCCAGGATTCGATCAGGCGCGCGGCATCGAGAACCCGTGCCCCGGGGGCCATCAGAAGGGCCGCATGGCACTTGCGGATCACCGCCTGGGCGGCAGCCGACTGCATGCCGCAATGGATGATGATCACCGGATAGACCTGGGCAAAGGCCTCGATAAGAGAGTCGAAACGCGGGTCTTCGGCGATCCTGCCGAGCTCGCCTGCCCGTGTCCCGGCCCGCAGGATATGTGCGAGTGATCCCGGGTCGCGCTGGATGGCGGAATCGATCGTCGCCTCGTCGAGAAGAATGTTGGAAAGTCCCATGCCGGGTGCGATGCCGCAGATCGAGTGCACGCAGGGCTGCGCATCGGCGGCATCGATCACCAGGGCGCCCGTTCCCTGGGCGGCGATGATGCGCGCCATGGCAACGGCCGCCGTCGCCCCGTCGGGTCCCTGCCCGCCAACGGTCATGATGGCGAGCTTCTGGACGCCCAGCGTCTGGCGCACATTGTTCAGCCATGCCACCATCCGGCCGCTGGCGGCCGCATAGGCGCCTGCGGGATCATGCAGCGGCTGGTTGGCGTGGCCCGCCGCCATCACCAGGTCCATGGTCTCCGGAATCTCACTCAGGATCGGTTGATTGGCGGCTAATGACTGGCCACCACCCGTCAATCCGGGACCTGCCTCGTGTGCTCCCATTGGGGCTGTGGGAATGCCGAGGCGTGGAACCAACGCCTCTTCGGACGACGCAACTGTGGCGATGCCCGCCTGAGGTCCCCGCTGGGCCAGTTGGGGTGCTGCCGCTGCCCCCGACAGGCGCAGGACTTCGGCCAGGAAGGCAAGGCCGAGGCCGAGCGTCAGGCCGCTCAGCGCCGCCAGCGTGATCGTCGGTCCGACCAGAGGGTAGCTCGGATTGGACGGCGGAACCGCGCTTTGAATGACGCGGGCGAAGCCGGGCTGAGCGGTGATCTCCTGGCGCGCGCTCGCGTCGGTATAACGGGTGAGGAAGGATTCCAGCAGGGTGCGATTGGCGGCGGCGTCGCGTTCGAGGGCGCGCAGCTTCACGTCGTCGAGATTGTTCTCGGAAGCCTTGGCCTTCGAGGCATTGAGGCTCGCGCGCAGCGAGGCCTCGCGGGTCGAAGCGATCCTCGCCTGGTCCTTGAGACCGGCTACGATCTTCATCGCCTCATTGCGGATCTGCTGGTCGACATTGGCGAGTTCGTTACCCACCGCCACCATCTTGGGATGGCTGGGCAAATAGGTGACCGAAAGCTCGGCGATGTTGCGCTGAAGCGCGATCTGCTGCTCGCGCAGCCTCTGAATGAAGGGAGAGTTCAGCACATCCGAGGAGACATCGACGGAGCCACTGTCATCCAGCATTTTGCGAATGGCCTTGGCCTTGGCCTGCGCCTCGGTGCGGGCGGCTTCGGCCAGTGTGATTTGTGAATTGAGTTCGGAAAGCTCCTGGGTGCCGAGCGTCGCCTGGGTTCCCTTCAGCAGACCGGCCTTGGCGCGGAACTCCTCGACCGCGGCCTCGGATTCGGCGACCTTGCCGCGCAGGATCTCGATCTGTTCGGCGAGCCATTCGCGGGCGCGCCCGGTCGGCTCGGACTGGGTCTCTCTCGTCGATGTCACATAGGTCCCGGCCAGCCGGTTCGCGACGTCGGCCGCGACCTTGGGGTTGCGCGCGGTGTACTTGATGACGATCACTTTCGATTGCGGGATCTGGTAGACGTTGAGCGAGTCGCGATAGTGGTCGTAGGCGCGCTCGTCTAAAGTCTTGGTGAGCGGATTGTCCTTGAAGCCGAGCACGATGGCCATGCGAGTGACGAACCCGATCCCCTCGAGTGCGGGATCGAACTCGCCTTTGCCGGCAAGCCCCAGATCCCGGATAACCCGGCTTCCCAGATCGCGCGAATTCAAGACCGAAACCTGGCTGAGTATATCGCGGTCGTCGAAAGCCGGCCGCGATTGCGAGACATCGGTAGGCTGTGTCCGGCTGAACGGCGTCTCGAGATTGTCGACGAGAACCTGCGCCTCGACCGTGTAGCTCGGCTTGGCGCGCAGCACCACGACGGCCGTGGCCGCCGCGAACAACAGCGTTATGAGCAGGACCAGCAATTTGCGCCGCCACATGCCGCGCAGCAGGTCCATCATATCGACTGACGCGGCGCTCAGTCCGGCTTGCTCTGAATTGGTCATCGGCGGGTTTATGCTTAATAAAGGGTTTCCGGACGGCACCATGCCCTGTGTCTGGTAAGGATTGTCTTAACGGGAAAACACGCGTCCCGACGTCAACCACGCGCTTAAATCATTACTAACCATAACTGCCTATCTTCGGCGTCCAGATTTGCCTCGCCAGCGAGTCAGAGCCCTCACGGAGTGCCCGATAGTGCGTATGCGTCTCATCTTTCTTGCGGCCCTGCCGTTCCTTCTGTCCGCCTGCGCGGAGACCTGGGAAGCCAACCCGCCACGGGCAGCGAGCGGCGGCATGGGCGTGATGGCCGATGGCAATGTCGCGCAAGGCCCAGGCGCCGTCGCCAGCGTCACGGAACTCGCCTCGCACACGCCCGAAGGCGTTCAGCCGCCCTATGGCGCATCGGGCTCGGCTGCGGCATACGAATATGATACGGGCTACCGCATCGGCGCGGGAGACCGTCTTACCATTCGTGTCGCCGGTGAAACAGACCTCACCAATGACTATCTCGTCGACGGTTCCGGCAATATCTCGATGCCCTATATCAAGACGACCTATGTCGGCGGCATGTCGGCGCCCGAGGTCGAAAAGCTCGTCGCGATGCGGCTGCGCAACGGCTTCCTGCGCAATCCGAGCGTTTCCGTGCAGGTCACGACATTGCGCCCCTTCTTCATCCTCGGCGAGGTCAACACCGCCGGCAGCTTCGCCTACCAGCCGGGCATGACGGTGCAGAACGCGGTCGCCATCGCCGGCGGATATTCGCCGCGCGCCCATCAGGGTCCGGTCCTGATCACGCGCAAGAATGTCGATGGTACGCGCACCTACAAGGCCCCAGTCACCACGCAGATCTATCCGGGCGACATCGTCTATATTCGCGAACGCTGGTTCTGAGCCGGCCGGGACGCTCACGCATGCGGTGCCTCCAGGTCTTTCGCACACCGGTCGGCGGGCTTTTTCGCCATGTTCGCGACCTTGCGCGCGGCTTGGCCGCACTCGGACATGACGTCGGCATCGTCTGCGATTCGACCACCGGGGGTGCTGCGGCCGAACAGGCCCTGACGGCGCTGGAGAACGTCTGCCGTCTCGGCATTCACCGGCTGCCGATCGGGCGACTGCCCGGTCTTGCCGACGTTTCGGCCGCCGCCGCCATCGGGCGCATTGCAACGAAGGTCGCGCCTGACTTGCTGCACGGCCATGGCGCCAAGGGGGGTGTCTATGCCAGGCTCGCCGGGGCGCGGCTCAGGATTCCGGCCCTCTATACGCCGCATGGCGGCAGTCTCCACTACGAATGGACCGATCCGCGTGGCGCCGTCTTTCTCGCCGCGGAGCGGATGATGCTCAGACGCAGCGCCGGACTTCTGTTCGTCTGCGACTATGAGCGCCGGATATTCGAACGAAAGATCGGCCTCGGCGGCCTCCCCCATCGCATTGTCCATAACGGGCTGTGGCCGGAAGAATTCGCCACCGTTCCACTCGCGGCCGAGGCGCGCGATCTGGTTTTTCTGGGCGAACTGCGCCAGCTCAAGGGCGTTAGTGACCTCCTCGACGCCCTGGCGGAGCTCGGCGCCTGGCGGCCGGTGAGCGCCACCCTCGTCGGCGACGGGCCGGATCGAAAGGATTTCGAAGCCCAGGCGCTGAAGCTCGGTCTGACGCAACGTGTGCATTTCGCCGGCACCCTGCCGGCCCGGCAGGCCTTCGGCCTCGGGCGGCTGATGGTCATGCCGTCACGGACGGAATCATTCCCCTATGTCATTCTTGAAGCGATCGCCGCCGGCAAGCCCCTGATTGCCACCCGTGTCGGGGGCATCCCGGAAATCCTGGCGCCCAACCATCTGGTGCCGCCGGCCGTGCCCACCGCACTCGCCCAGGCGATCAGGGATGGCCTTGCCGACGAGCCGGCCGCCCAGAACCTGGCCCAGGCGCTCGCCGATAACGCCCGGACCCGGTTTTCGGCCGAATCCATGTGCGGGAAGATCGCCGGCTTCTACCAGGAAGTGCTCGCCGGCAAGCTTCGCCGTTAAGGTCCCATTAAGCGCATTCGTTCACTTTGGTTAATGAGGGTTCAGACTAGTGTGGTGGTTCAGAAATTCCCTCCAGTATTGCGGTCAGGATTTGAGGGAATTTCTGAACCAAAACCACACTAGAATCCTGGATTT
>CAZICN010000107.1:0-12617 GCA_964537655.1 uncultured Aestuariivirga sp. | reverse complement strand
GGTCTATCCCTTTGGATGAGCATCCGATCCGGATTACCTCGAAAGTCCGTGGAACTCCTCGAGACTCGACCATCCAGCGATATCTTTCGAGCGCGGTTGCGGCGTTGACACAGTCGTTGTCGTCTTGACACAATAGGCGGGATATGGCGCGCGGCATTCAAAACCTATGATTGCATTCGCGCCCCGGCCCAAACAGAGGACGGAACTCTCGCAACGTCATTGAACCGATATTCAATTCCTCCCGTAATCCGGGCGTTTGGATAAAAACATCTCATGAACGGTGAGCGCGGCTATCCGTAGACCAAAGAAACATAGTGAGAACAAGGACTGAAGAATTCCGGGTATTCGGACTGAATGGTCAGAAAGTGGCATTTTGCACTTACGGTACAAACAAAAGCTCACAGGGCCTAACCACATGTAATGAAGTCAAAATGGAAAAATTATCAGATTATAACTGAGGTTGCGCTTCGTTAAACGACGAACTCGAACATCGAGCGAAGCCTGGGCTCAACCTTCCCGGTCAAGGCACGTGATCCGGCCATTTTCCTAACCGGTCGCAAGACGGATGCACCGGGTCGTGAGCCTTACCGGCCTGCCTCTCTGGCGGGATGCCGGTCGCGGTACGATCCCTCAATCCATTCCAAATCAGCGTAGGCCCTTGTCAAAAACCGGTTTCCACTTTTACCGATCCGGCTCTAGAAGACATCCGGACCATCTGGAGCATGTGATGAACAAGCACACGACACCGCGCAGCCTCGGCCATGAGGTTGCGCAATTCTTCGCCGAGCTCGGCTTGCCGCCGGAACGCCTCAGCGAAGGCAATCACGAAGTCCGTTCACCGATCTCGGGCGAGACTATCGCCCGGGTGAGGACCGCCGACGCCGCGGAAGCCAGGGCGGCGGTCGGCCGGGCGAGCCAGGCGTTCCGCGCCTGGCGCCTCATCCCTGCCCCGGTGCGCGGCGAGCTCGTCCGCCAGCTCGGCAATGAATTGCGCGAAGCCAAGGAAGGCCTTGGCCGTCTCGTCACCATCGAGACCGGCAAGATCATGTCGGAAGGCCTCGGCGAAGTGCAGGAAATGATCGACATCTGCGATTTCGCCGTTGGCCTGTCGCGCCAGCTCTATGGCCTCACCATGGTGAGCGAGCGCGCCGACCACCGCCTCATGGAACAGTGGCATCCGCTGGGCCCGACCGGCGTCATCACCGCTTTCAACTTCCCGGTCGCCGTCTGGTCATGGAATGCGGCGCTGGCGCTGGTCTGCGGCAACACGGTCATCTGGAAACCCTCCGAGAAGACGCCGCTCACCGCCATCGCGACGGAAGCCCTGTTCCGCCGCGCCGCGGCGAGGGTCGAGGGCATCCCCAGCGATCTCGTCACCCTTCTCATTGGCGGGCGCGACGTCGGCGAAGTGCTCGTCGATGACCCGCGCGTGCCGCTCGTTTCGGCGACGGGCTCGACCGGTATGGGCCGCATCGTCGGTGAGCGTCTCGCCCGCCGCTTCGGCCGGGCCATTCTCGAGCTCGGCGGCAACAATGCCGCCATCCTCTGCCCCTCCGCCGATCTCGATCTCGCTCTGCGCGCCACCGCCTTTTCCGCCATCGGCACGGCCGGCCAGCGCTGCACGTCGTTGCGCCGCATCATCGTGCATGACAGCGTCTATGACCGTTTCGTACCGCGCCTGAAGAAGGTCTATGACACGGTGGCGATCGGCGATCCGATGACGCCATCGACTCTGGTCGGCCCGCTCATCGACAAACGCGCCTATGAAGCGATGCAGAAGGCGCTCGGCGCTGCCGCCCAGGCCGGCGGCAAGGTGCATGGTGGCAAGCGTGCCGCGGGCCCCGGCGGCGATGACGCCTATTATGTTGCCCCGGCGCTGGTCGAGATGCCGGCCCAGAAGGGCCCGGTGCTCGAGGAGACCTTCGCGCCCATCCTCTATGTTCTGCGCTACTCCGATTTCGACGAGGCGCTGGCGCTTCACAATGCCGTGCCGCAGGGCCTGTCCTCGGCGATCTTCACCACCGACTTGCGCGAATCCGAGCGCTTCCTCTCCGCCTCAGGGTCCGATTGCGGCCTCGCGAATGTGAATATGGGATCGTCGGGCGCCGAGATCGGTGGCGCCTTTGGCGGCGAGAAGGAGACCGGCGGGGGACGCGAGTCGGGTTCCGATGCCTGGAAGGCCTATATGCGGCGCGTCACCAGCGCCATCAATTTCGGCCGCGCGCTGCCTTTGGCGCAGGGCGTGAAGTTCGACATCGCCGGAGAATAATCAGATGACACAGAGAAGCGGGGGCCAGATCCTCGTCGACCAGCTGTTGATCCAGGGAACCGAGCGGCTCGCCTGCGTTCCCGGCGAAAGCTATCTCGCCGTCCTCGACGCGCTGCATGACGCGAAGATCGATGTGCTGGTGTGCCGCAACGAGGGCGGTGCCGCGATCATGGCGGAGGCCTATGGCAAGCTCACCGGCAAGCCCGGCATCTGCTTCGTCACCCGCGGCCCCGGCGCCACCAATGCGAGCCACGGCGTCCATATCGCCGCCCAGGATTCGACCCCGATGATCCTGTTCATCGGCCAGGTCGAACGTTCGATGCTCGAGCGCGAGGCCTTCCAGGAAGTCGACTACAAGGCCTTCTTCGGCTCGATGGCGAAATGGGTGGTCGAGGTCGAAAGCGCCGCGCGCCTGCCGGAGCTGGTGGCGCGCGCCTATCGCGTCGCCTGCCAGGGCCGTCCCGGTCCCGTCGTCGTCGCTCTGCCGGAAGACGTATTGACCGAGATGGCCGACGTGCCGGACGCGCCGCCCGTCACTGCAGCCGAATCCTGGCCGCGGCCCGAGGACATGAATCACTTCGGCGAACTGCTCCGCAAGGCGAAGAAGCCGCTCTTCATCCTCGGCGGCTCACGCTGGAGCGAGACAGCACAGAAATCGTTCATTGCCTTCTCCGAGAAGTTCGGCGTGCCGATCACCACTTCGTTCCGCCGCGCCCATCTCTTCCCCTCCGATCATCCCAACTATGCGGGCGATGTCGGCATCGGCCCCAACCCAAAGCTCGCCGCCCGCGTGAAGGAGGCCGACCTCCTGGTGCTCCTGGGCGCGCGCATGTCGGAGATGCCCTCCTCATCCTATTCGCTCATCGATGTACCAACCCCTCGTCAGACCCTCGTGCATGTTCATCCGGGAGCTGAGGAACTGGGCAAGGTCTACCAGCCGGCGCTCGCCATCCAGGCGACGCCCAACGCCTTTTGTGCGGCACTGGCCGACCTCGCTCATCCCAATGATGCCCCCTGGCAGGGCGCCACGCGCGAGGCACGCCAGGAGTTCCTCGACTGGACCGATAAGCCGCCCAGGCTTCCAGGCAAGTTCCAGTATGGCGAGGTCATGCGCTGGCTGTCGGATCAGTTGCCGGCCGAGGCGATCATCGCCAACGGCGCCGGCAACTACGCCATCTGGGTCCATCGCTACTACCGCTTCCGCAAGCTCGGCACCCAGCTCGCCCCGACATCGGGCTCGATGGGCTATGGCGTGCCGGCCGCGGTGATGGCGAAGCGCCAGCATCCCGATCGTCCGGTCATCGCTTTTGCCGGCGATGGCTGCTTCATGATGAACGGCCAGGAATTCGCGACCGCTGTCCAGTATGGCATCCCGCTCATCGTCATCATCCTCGACAATTCGATGTATGGCACGATCCGCATGCATCAGGAGCGCGACTATCCCGGCCGCATTTCGGCAACGCTGCTGAAGAATCCCGATTTCGCCGCTTACGCGAAGGCCTTCGGCGGGCATGGCGAGCGCATCGAGACGACGGGCGATTTTGCCCCGGCCTTCGCGCGTGCAGTGAAGTCAGGCAAGCCGGCGATCCTGCATTGCCTGATCGACCCGGAGGCGATCACGCCCGCACGCACACTGTCGCAAATCCGCGACGAAGCCATCAGGAATCGAAAATAATCAAGATCCTGCGGAACCATCGCCCCGTCCCGCCGTTGTCGAGGTGACGGGGCCGACGGGAGCAGCGCAACATGCAAGATCAGTCGCCGGCAGGAGCAAGGCTCTTGCCGACGGTCATGGCTGACCTGAACGCGGGATCATCATCGATATAAGTGGGCTCGGGCGAAGCCCCTGTGGCATCGAAGAACCGGGCGACAAAACAGCGCCACGACGCGCAGAGTGCGATGTCGCAGATCTGCTGGTCGGTGAAGCCTTGCGCCCGCAGCCGGTCGATATCGTCGCGCGAAATCTGCGACGCATTCTGCGCGATCTTCTCGGCATAGCTCAGCATCTCGACGTCCCGCGCCGAAAGGCCGGCGCTGCGGAAGTCGCGCTGCAGTCTCAGCACCGCCTGCTTCGATCCAAGATCGCCGATCAGCTGCTGCGAGAAGACATGCGAGCAATAGGTCGACGGCACATGCTTGGCGGCAATCAGCGTGATCAGGCGCCATTCGCGCGCGCCCAATGAAAAGCCCTGGCGCACCTTGTCGATGAAATCGATATAGAGCGGCAGGAGATCGGGCCGCGTGGTGAAGCATTTCGTCGCTTCCATCACGAAGCCGTTCTGCGCCTTCAACTTCTCGTAGATTTCGGCGATCCTGCCGGTCGCCTGGTCTTCCGCGATCGTCTGCAAGAACATTCCGTTCCTCCGAGCTTCCAGAGGTTGAACCTGGAGGACTCATAGCGGCGCAGCCGGGCGGCGCAAGCCGGTTGTCGCTGTCAGCACGAACTTTCGCCCTGGCTTCTCTTTGAGCGGACAAGAATTGCGCGAGGCGAGCGGTAGCTACCGGAACCGATAGGTCAGGAACATGCCGCCTAAGAACTGGTCCGCCGATCCCTCGTCGGCAACGATCGGACTGTCGGCGGCATCGCCCAGCAGGCGCTTGTATTGCGCCCGCCCGCCAAGGCCGATTCTCTCGGTGAACATGTAGTCGAGACCGAGGGTCACGCCGACATCCTTGAAACCTCCCTCCGCCTCGAACCGGTCTAGACCGCTCCTCGCCGATTGCGACGGCGAGATGCCGAAATAGGCCTCCATATAGGTGCTGTCGGCCCAGCTCGCCGAGGCTTCGAGGCTCGACCGCATCCTGTCGCCCAGGGACACGGCGATGCCGGTCGAGGCCTCCGCCACAAGGCCGTCATGGCCGCCGGCGACGTCCTGGGCGACAGTGAGGCCGGCCGACCAGATGCCGATCTCGTATTTGAGGAAACCACCCAGCTCGACCGACTCATCCACATCGCCGAGGCCGTCCAGCGCGTCATTGTCGTCCTCGTCACGGCCGACTCCATAGCGGGCGATCGGGCCGGCCTTGAGCCCGTCGACTTTCAGCAAATTTACGCCAACGGAAGTTCCTTCGATGAAGACAAGGTCGTCATAGACGACCGCGGCGAATGGAAAAGGTTGGAATTCATAGTCGTCCGAGCCTTCATAGTCCGGCGCATAGGCGCCCCCCGCCCCGACGACGATGCTCCATTTGCCGGCGGGCTGTGCTGACGTGGTGTTATCCTGCTCGGCGGCGCGGGCTGAAACGCCGCCATAGGCGAGACCGGCGATTCCTGCCATGATTATGAGCCAATTTGCGGTAAGAGCTGGTGCCAGGGGATTGTTGCCGGCGAAGCGGGAACGCATGGACGCTGTCCTTTGGAGTGGATGGAAGCGTCTGTCTAAGAGCCGATCCTGGCAGGGAAGTTTCGAGCGGGTTTCGACATGTTGCAGATTATTACCACGCGAGCGTTGCGGCGCGCTCCGGCTTTCGGGCGCGCGCGATGACAAAACCGGCAAAGCCTCACATCCTGATCGTCGATGACGATCGCCAGATTCGCACCATGCTGGCCCGTTTCCTCGCCGATCACGGCATGCGCGTCACCCAGGCGGGCGACGGCGAGCAGATGTTCAAGACGCTGGAGACCGGCCGCTTCGACGTCATCGTCCTCGATGTCATGATGCCGGGCGACGACGGCTTCACCCTCTGTCGCAAATTGCGCAACAGCAACGCCATTCCGCTCATCCTCCTCACCGCCCGCAACAGCGAGACCGACCGCATCGTCGGGCTCGAGCTCGGCGCCGACGACTATGTGACAAAACCCTTCAACCCGCGCGAGCTACTCGCCCGCATCCGCGCCATATTGCGCCGTATCGGCGTCAATCCGCCGGCCGCGCAGCGACTCGCCAGCGCCATCTATCAGTTCGCCGGCTGGACCCTCGATACGAGCCGCAGGTCGCTGGTTTCGCCGCAAGGTGCCCTCACCGACCTCACGACCGGCGAATTCGACCTGCTCGTCGCCTTCGTCGAACATCCCCAACGCGTCCTCAACCGCGACCAGCTTCTCGATCTCGCGCGGGGCCGGGTCAGCCTGGCTTTCGACCGCAGCATCGATGTCCAGGTCAGCCGCCTCCGCCGCAAGATCGAAAGCGATCCGAACGCCCCCGCCCTCATCAAGACGGTGAGGAACGGCGGTTATTTCTTCACCGCCACGGTCGCCTCCGCCGCCGGCGTCGTGTCGCCATGAGGCTGCCCTTCTGGTCGCGCCTGCGCCTGGCGCCGCGAATCGCCATTCTCATCGTCGCGACCACCGTCGCGGTGCAGAGCTTTGACGCTTTCCTGCAGTATCTGTTGCCGCCGCCCGGCTATCTCATCATCGATCAGTCCTGGCTGGCCGATGCCGCGAGCGAGGCCCGGCGCATCGCCGAGACGACGCCCGCGGCCGATCGCCAGCGCGCCCTTGCCGCTTCGCCGCTGACGCAGTGGCTGGGCTTCAGCCTCGCCGCCAAGGCTCCCGACTTCCCGCAGGACGATCTCGCTCGGGTGGCGCGCGAGGTGAAGGCCGCGCTGATGAAGACCCTGGCGCTCGGGTCTTCGGATGTTCTGGTGGCGACCCTCGATTTCGAGGAGCACGCGGTCAAGACCAATGTCGCCGTCGTGTCGCGCCTGCCGCTCTACATGGATACCGAGACACTCGTCTCGCGCGACAGCCTCGTCATCGCCGACCTGCAGGTCGGCCTGCGCCTCGCCGACGGGTCGTGGCTGATGATCGCGCCCAGCGACGAGGGACTCACCTCGCTCCACTATCTGCGCAACATACTGGGCCTCGTCGGCACCTTGTTCTTCGTCGCCGCCTTCTCGATCTGGATGGCGCGCAGCATCGTGAAGCCCTTGACCAATCTCGCCGCGGCGGCCGAGCGCCTGGGCCGCGAGCGCGAGACGACGCCGATCAGCGGCATGAAGCTGCCGGAGCTGGCTGCGATCGCCGACACTTTCAACGAGATGCAGGCACGGCTGAAGAAATTCGTCGACGAGCGCATGCAGATGCTGGCCGCGATCTCGCATGACCTGCGCACGCCGCTGACCCGCTTGCGCCTCTATGCCGAAAGCGTGCCCAACAAGGGCCAGCGCGGCCAGATCCTTTCCGACATTTCCGACATGGAGACGATGGTCTCGACATCGCTCGCCTTCATGAGTGACGACATCCACCGCGAGCCCTACAGCACGGTCGATGTCGCGAGCCTGCTCATCAGTCAGTGCGACAACTTCATCGATGCCGGCCGCACCGTCAGCTACAAGGGACCGGACCATGCCCGGCTGTCCTGCCGCCCGGTGGCGCTGCGGCGGGCTCTGTCGAACCTGATCGACAATGGCTGCAAATATGGCGGCCGGGTCTGCGTTTCGCTGCGCGACGAGACGACTTCCCTTGTCATCGACATCCGCGACAATGGGCCGGGCATCCCCGAGGATCAGGCCGAGCGGGCCTTCGCGCCGTTCCAGCGCCTCGAGGCGTCACGCAACCGCGAGACCGGCGGCACGGGGCTCGGCCTCACCATTGCCCGCGACGTCGTGCTGGGCCATGGCGGCGACATCAAGCTCATCCATGACGACAAGAGCTTCCTGGTGCGGGTCGAGCTGCCGCGTCCGCGAGAGTAGACCAACGCGCCGAAAGGCTACACCTTGCCCCGCACCGGGACGAACGCAGCTTCCACCGCTTGCGCCGCCGAGAATATCTGCCGGTCGCGGCCATGCGGCGCCATCAGCATGAAGCCGGTCGGCGCCTCGCCTTCTTTGTGCATCGGCAGCGAGATGCCGCAGCAGTCGAGGAAGTTCCCGGTGAAGGTGTTGCGCAGCGCCATGAAATTGAGCCGCAGATACTCATCATCGCGCGCCAGCGCGGTGATGGCGGGCGGCACGTTGCACGTGGTCGGCATGATGAGTGCATCGTAGCCGGCCATCGCCTGGTTGAAGCGCGCGATCAGAGTCCGGCGCTGGGTCAGGAGATCGACATAATCGGGCGCGGTGATGAGCGCTCCCAGCTCGATCCGGCGGCGCACCCGCGGGTCGTAGCCATCGCCCATCTCGGCGATCTGGGCGCGGTGGTGGAGGAAGGCCTCGACTGCCGAGATGCCGCCCTTGGCGTTGATCGCCGGCAATTGCGCCAGCTCGTCTAAAGCGACGTCCTCGATGAGGAACCCGGCCTTGGCCAGCGCCGCGACGGCGCGCTCGAAATCGGAGGCGACCGTATCGTCGAGCGTTCCCGCGAAATAGCTGCGCGGCACGGCGAAACGCAGGACATTGCGCCGCGGCGCGATGCGCCCGTCCCAATCGCCGGCGAGCACCGCATCGGTGGCGGCACAGCACTCGACGCTGCACGCCAGGGGGCCGATGCTGTCGAGCGTCTTGGACAGCGGATAGGCGCGATCCGTCGGGATGCGGCCGGTCGAGGGTTTGTAGCCGACGACGCCGTTATAGGACGCGGGGATCCGGCACGAGCCGCCAGTATCGGAGCCGATGGCGAGCGGCACCATGCCGTCCGCCACCGCGACCCCGGCTCCCGACGAGGAACCGCCGGGGATGCGCCCCGTCGCGCGATCAAAGGGCGAGCGCGGCGTGCCGTAATGCGGGTTGAGGCCGACGCCCGAATAGGCGAATTCGGTCATGTTGTTGCGCCCGACCGCGATAAAGCCCGCCGCCTTGAGGCGGGCGATCGCCGGCGCATCGGCTTCGGCCGGCAGTGCGCCGGCCAGCACCGCGGACCCGGCGCGCGTGACCTGGCCCTTGAGGTCGAACAGGTCCTTCACGCCAATTGGTATGCCGGCATAGGCCGGAACGCTGCGGCCGGCCTTGCGCTCGCCGTCATAGAACCGCGCCTGCGCAAGCGCCCCGGCGGCATCGAGCGTCAGGAAGGCCCGAGCCCCTTCCCCAGCAGTATCCTGGATCCGCGACAGCGCCGTTTCAACCAGAGCCTGTGCCGAGACGGCACCCGCATCGAGATCTTGCGCCAGAGCGCGCAGAGGCTTGAACATCAGCTTCCCATCACATCCTTGACCGCTTCGGCAAGCTGCTTAAGCGAGAACGGCTTGGGCAGGAAGGCGAAATCCAGCTCGCCTTCGAGATTCTTCTCGAAGGCGTCCTCGGCATAACCCGAAATGAAGATGACCTTGGTCATGACGCCGCGCTTGCGCAGCTCCTTCAGCAGGGTCGGGCCGTCCATCTCGGGCATCACCACATCGGAGATGACCAGGCTGACCTCGTCGCCCTTCTCGCCGACGATGGCCAGCGCCGCCTCGCCGGATGCCGCCTCGAAGACCGTATAGCCGCGCGACGCCAGGGCCCGCGAGGCGAAGGCCCTGACCGCATCCTCATCCTCGACCAGCAGTATGGTACCCTTGCCGGTATGATCGGCGCGCTTGACCTCCGGCCGCTCTTCGCGCGCCTCTTCCAGCGCCGCCTTGTCCTGCTGATGGCGCGGCAGGTAGATCCGGAACACCGTCCCCTTGCCCACGGTGCTGTCGCAGAAGATGAAACCGCCGGTCTGCTTGATGATGCCATAGACGGTCGAGAGCCCGAGGCCGGTGCCCTTGCCGACATCCTTGGTGGAGAAGAACGGCTCCCAGATCTTGTCGAGAATATCCTTGGAGATGCCGGTCCCCGTGTCCTGCACCTCGCACAGCACATAATCGCCGGGCGGCATCGACTGCATGTCCGACGACTGCAGCGTCGACACGCTGGCATTGGCGGTGCGCACGGTCAGCGTGCCGCCATTCGGCATGGCATCGCGCGCATTGACGGCAAGGTTGATCACCACCTGCTCGAACTGGTTGACATCGACCTTGACCATACCGAGGTCGCGTCCATGCACGACCTTGAGCTCGACCTTCTCGCCGAGCAGCCGCCCAAGCAGATTGCCGAGGTCGGAGATCACATCGGTCAGCGACAGGACTTCCGGGCGTAAGGTCTGGCGCCGCGAGAACGCCAGCAGCTGGCGCACCAGATTGGCGGCGCGATTGGCATTCTGCTTGATGTTCATGATGTCGGCGAAGGCCGGGTCGGTTGGCCGGTGCTTGGCGAGCAGGAGGTCGGAGAAGCCGATGATGGCGGTCAGCACGTTGTTGAAGTCATGCGCGACACCGCCCGCCAGCTGTCCGATCGCCTGCATCTTCTGGCCCTGCGCGACCTGCACCTCGAGCGACTTGTTCTCCGTCGTGTCGAGCGCGAAGACGAGGAAGCTCGCTTCCTTCTCGCCGTGGCCCGAGATCATGAACTGGACCGAGCGCGGCGGCTCGCTGATGATCGACACGTCCACGTGAATGGACCTCGCCCCGACGCCGCCGACCGCCTTGAGCGCCTCGCGCACCTGGGCGCGCTGCTGGGGCGCCACCAGGGCTTCGAGCGCCGCCCCGCGCTTCGCCTGCGGCGACAGGGCGATGAAGGCGAGATTGGCGTTGCGGATGATGCCGTTGCCATCGAGCTCGGCGAGGCCCATGGGAGCCGTATTGAAGAACCGTGACAGCCGGGCCTCGGATGCCTGCATGTCGGCCGTCTCGGCCCCCTTGGCCGATTGCGGCAGAACGAGGCTGCGCGACGGCTGCAGGCGCCCGTCCCTGTCATGGCCGGTGCGATGGATGATACGCACCGGCAAAGTCCGCCCGTCGCGCGCTTTCAGATCGATATCGAAGAATTCGGTGACCGATGTCTCGTCCGACGGCGCGATGCGGGTGAGAAGTTTCTCGCCGGCCTCGGAAACGACGTCCTTGAGCGTCAGGGCGCCACCGGTCGTGGCCTCGAGATCAAGCCCCAGCCAATCCGCCAGCGTGGCGTTGATATAGGCGATGCGCCCCTCGGCGTCGGCCGAGAAGAAACCCGCCGGCGCCTGGTCGAGGTAGTTGATGATGTACTGGAGATGCGCGAACGCCCCTTCCTGCTTGGCCCGGTCGGCGCTGATATCCTGGTGCCGCCACAGCGCATGGCCGGCGCCGCCTTCAGTCTCGACGGGCGAGACGCTGATCCTGATCCACACCGGCTCGTTCTTCCGGGCGCCGGCCGCGGAGGACCCGGCGGTCAGGCGGATCTCCTCGACGGCGGGGCGCCGCTCGCGCACCGATTGCGACAGCCGGTAGATATGTTGCGAGACGTCGGGATAGCCCGCATAGAGGTTCTCGATCCCGACGAGGCGCGAAAGGCCGGCCGCCGAAGCGAGCTTGAGATAGGCCGCATTGCCATAAACCGCGCGGCCCTTCTGATCGGTCACGACACAGGCATCGCCCAGGGCGTCCATGAGCCCGTTGAAGAACGCCGCGTCGCGGTCGGCGGGCCCGAAATGGACGATGCCCGCCAGGAGGCCGAACAGCACGATGAGCCCGAGGAAGGCAAGCAGCGCCCCGCCCGCGAGGAGCCAGAGCGGCACCTGCCCGCGCAGCTGCCAGGCGATGGCGGCGGTCGCCAGGGCCAGAAGCACGGCCAGCAGCAGGGAGAGCAGCGGCCAGCCTTTGCGGCCGCCGCCCAGCGGAGCAGCCTTGATTTCTGCCTGTTTGCTACCGGCGTCAGTCATCGTCGCCGCAAATCCCCATCCCGCGAATCGGCCCAGTATAGGCGATTTGACTCGCTCGGGAATCCAAAGGGACCGGCCGGATGGCTCGCGATCGCCCCCGGCTGCCCCTTCGTTACCATTCGATTATTCGCTGGCCCCGGAGCCCGGCATTCATGATAGAGTGGTTCCACGGCGTATCAGGGCCTTCCCGGTCGGATTACGTTAATCCACCTGGGGTAAAAGGCTCGCATGTGAGTTCAGGAGCGGTTCGCGACGGGCCAAGTCGGGCGACTTTGGCGGGGAGCGCTCTACAGGAGGCGTAAATGGAAGTTCTGACGGCTTATTGGAGTTACATCGTCGGGGCCTTGATCGTCCTCGCGGTCCTGGTGCTGCTGTTCGTCGTCGTGCGCAGCCTGGGCGGTCGCGTGCGCGGCGGCAAGGGTGCCAGACTTGGCATCAGCGAATATCACGAGATCGACAAGGACCGCCGCCTCGTCCTGGTGCGGCGCGACGACTATGAGCATCTCGTCCTCATCGGCGGCGCCCAGGATGTGGTGATCGAGACCGGTATCCCGATCGCCTTCGACCGGGGGTACGACGACACTTTCGCGAGCCGGCCGATGCATGATGCGGGCGAGCACCGGCGTGGCCGCGGCCAGGGCGATGAGCATGCCCCCATCCCGCTGCGCGCCGCCCCGCGCCCGCCGGTCTTCGGCGAGAAACGCCCGGTCCTGCGTACCGTCGACCGCGGCGACCCGCATCTCGGACACCAAGATCGCGACTACGGCCCCGAAGACCGGGTCTAGTGTGGTGGTTCAGAAATTCCCTCCAGTATTG
>CAZICN010000106.1:0-12920 GCA_964537655.1 uncultured Aestuariivirga sp. | reverse complement strand
AGGGGGCGAGTGGTAGCGGAGGAGGGAGTTGAACCCCCGACCCCAGGATTATGATTCCCGTGCTCTAACCAACTGAGCTACTCCGCCCCAAGATCGTGACGGCGATATAGGGTTGGCCCATGGCGCAAGTCAAGCCGTGAGGCGGGATCAGCGCGATCAGGTCCATTTTTCACCCCATAGGCAGGGTTTTCGCCCCGGCGGAATGAAGCGGAGGCCGGAAAGCCCGGCGCCAGAGCCCCCTGCCCCTTCGTCTCTACCGGTCGCTCCGCCGGTAGAGCCAGAGCGTCACGGGCGCGAGCAGCAATGTGAGCGCCGCCGGCGCCGCGAGCGCCAGCAGGACATCGGACAGGCTCGCCTTGCCGGCCATCAGGCCGCGTATGGCGCTGGTCATCAGCGACACCGGATTGACATCCACGAAAGCCCTGAGCCAGCCTGGCATGGTCTGCGGCTCGACCATGATATTGGACGCGAAGACGAGCGGAAACAGGAAGGTGAAGCCCACCGTCATCACCGTGGTCGGGGTGCGAACCAGGAGGCCGAGCACGATGAAGATCCAGCCCATGCCGAAGCCGACCGCAAGGAGAAGAGCGAAGGCAGGGATGACGCCGAGGATTCCCGCTTCCGGGCGGTAGCCGAGGATGAGGCCGATGGCGAGGATGATCCCGCCCGCGATCAGGTGGCGCAGAATGTCGCCCACCATCAGGCCGGCAAAGGGTGCGAGCGACCAGATTGGCAGCGAGCGGAAGCGGTCGAACAGGCCCTTGCCGAGATCGGTCGACAGCCCCATGCCGGAATAGACGGCGTTGAACACGACGGTCTGGACCAGAATGCCGGGCAGGAAGAACTGCAGATAGGTGCTGGTCGAGCCCGCCAGCGCGCCGCCGAAGACGAAGGTGAACAGCAGCGTGAACATGATCGGCGTCATCACCAGATCGAACAGCTGCTCGGGCACGTGCTTGAACTTGAGGATGGCGCGCCAGCCGAAGACCAGCGCGTTGGAGAAGGCCGACGGTGCGCGGGGCGGCGCCACCATGTCGAGCCGCGGCACGAGCGGCGTTGAGGTCATGTCGGTCATGTGTCGTTCTTCTCCATTTTCCCGAACCTGCTGCTGCCGCCGGTCAGCGCGAAGAACACCTCCTCGAGGCTGGGGGATCCCATCGCGAAATCGGCAAGCTCGATCCTGGCGGCGATCAGCGCCGAAATCGCCTTGTTGGCGGCCTGGGTGGTTCCCGCCATGACGGCGAGCTGCGCCCCTTCCGGACTGCGCTGCACGCCGTGGCCGAGATGTTTCTCCAGGAGCAGTGCCGCTTCATCGAGCCGCGCCGGATCGGCGAGCGCCACATGCAGGAAGCCCGATCCGGTGGCGGCCTTGAGCTCGCGGCTCGTGCCCTCGGCGATCTTCTTGCCCTTGTCGATGACGGCGATGCGCGCCGCCAGCTGGTCGGCCTCGTCCAGATACTGCGTGGTGAGCAGGATGGTGACGCCCGACCCGGCGAGTGCCCGGATCATCTGCCACACGCCCTGGCGCGCAATGGGATCGAGGCCGGTCGTCGGCTCGTCGAGGAACAGCACGCCCGGCGTCACGATGAGCGAGGCGGCGATGTCGAGCCTTCTGCGCATGCCGCCCGAATAGGTCTTCACCTGCTTGTGCGCGGCCTCCGAAAGGTCGAAGGCGCGGAGCAGATCGTCGGATCGGTTTTTCGCCTTCCGGCCGCGAAATCCCCACAGTCGCGCCAGCAGCAGGAGATTCTCGCGCCCCGTCAGATCCTCGTCCAGCGAGGCGAACTGGCCGGTCATGGCGATCGAGGCGCGCACATGGTGCGGCGCGGTGACGAGATCATGGCCCATGACGCTCGCCGTTCCGGCATCGGGCGATGTCAGCGTCGCCAGCATGCGCATCAGCGTCGTCTTGCCGGCGCCGTTGGGACCGAGGATGGCGAAGATCATGCCGCGCGGCACATCGAGGTCGATGCCATCGACCGCGCGGACATCGCCGAAATGCTTGACCAGCCCGCGCGCCGCGACGGCGGAAGCTGGGCGATCCTGGGCAGGCGGCGGTTCATTCATGCGAACGGAATCATTCATGGCGAAGTCTCATAAGCTGTCGGACGGCAAGCGCGGGATGGCGCGGGCGGCAACGGCTCTTGCGCAAAGACCGGATGCCGACAGGCCCGGTCTCGCGCGGCCGACGGCATTTCACCCGCGCATGGTTTGCCTGACCCGCCGCCCTTTGTCCAGATCGTTGCAGTTACGAAGCGTAACGGCTGTAGCGCCACACGAAGGCGGGAGGAATATTGGCGATCACGGTCTTCGCCCGACGCGCCGTGAGGCCCGATGCCTTGGCTTCCGCCTCGGCGAGCGGCGGCGCCAGGAAGTAGCTGAACTGCACCAGCGTGCCGTCATCGGCGAGCGACGCCGCCATGGCGCGCGAGATGCCGACGCGGATCGGCTCGGGCATGCTTCTGAGCGGCAGGCCCGAGAGGATGCGCGGCACCTTGTCATGCCCGAGCTCTTTCAGCAGTCGCGGCAATTCGCAGGCATCGCCCTGCAGCACCGTGACGCCCGGAAATGTCTGGCGCAGATGGCGCACGAACTCGGAATCGAACTCGACCAGGATGAGTAGCGCGGGCTCGACCCCGGCGGCGAGCAGAGCGCGCGTGAACGGGCCGGTGCCCGGTCCGATCTCGACGATGACATCGCCTTTGCGAGGCGCCAGCGTCTTGACCATGGCGGCGGCGAGCGCCGAGCCGCTCGGCGCCACGGCGCCCACGCCAAGCGGGCGGTGCAGATAGCGCCGCCAGAACAGCAGACGGGATTGCGTCATCAGGTCAGCCGCTGGAACCTGAGCAGGGTGAAGAAGCCGAAAGGCTTCAGCGGCCGGCGCTCTTCGAGCTTGAGCTTGCCGCTCACCATCAGGGTCTCGACCGGAAAATCCGGACGCCAGCCGAGAATGTCCGAGAACCGCGCCAGACGCTTCTCGACCACCGCGCGCAGACCCTTGTCGATGCTGAAGTGATTGACGATGAGGATGTGGCCGCCGGGTTTGGTGACGCGGATGAGTTCGTTCATCACCTGCACCGGGTCGGGCACCACCGTCATCACGAACATCGCCGCAGTGACATCGAAGCTCTTGTCGGCGAATTTGAGCGCCGTCGCGTCCATTTCGAGCAGCGCCTCGACATGGCGCAGGTTGCGGCGCTGCACACGCTCGCGCGCCCGCTGCAGCATGTCCGGCGACAGGTCGATGCCGGTGACCTTGAGGCTGTGCTTGTAATGCGGCAGCGACAGGCCGGTGCCGACGCCGACTTCGAGAACCTTGCCGTGGTACTTGTTGGCGAGCGAGGTCGCCTGCTTCACGCCCGCCTCGATGACCTTGCCGAATGTGGCGTCATAGACCGGCGCCCAACGCCGGTAGGCACGCATGACGTCATGGTTGTCGATCTCAGCGAGCGCGCGGGCATTGCCCTGCATTTCTCTCTCCTGCTCCCGTTTCCCCGATTATGTGACCGCGGACAGGGCTTCTGGCAAGCGGCGATTTCCGTCGGTTGAAAACCCCCGTGAAATGAAGCCGCCGCCGAGAACCCGGGCACCCGGCCCCGGCTTTTCGTAGAGAACGCAGGCCTGTCCCGGCGACACGCCATATTCGCCGGCGGCAATGGTGACGATCGCCCCTTCGGGCGCGCGGCGGATCTCGGCTTCGACCGGCGGCCGCGTCGAGCGGATCTTGGCGAAGACCGGCCGGGCCTTCGAATCAAGGGCGGCATCGCCGAGCCAGTTGACCGCTGCGACGGCGATATCGTGCCTGAGCAGCGAGGCGCGCGGACCGACGATGACGCGGCGCTCTTCGGGCTCGATCTTCAGCACATAGAGCGGGTCGCCCTCGGCGATGCCGAGGCCGCGGCGCTGGCCGATGGTGAAATGCACGGTGCCCTTGTGGCGTCCGAGAAGCCTTCCGTCTTCATGCACGATGTCGCCGGGCTCGGCGGCATCGGGCCTGAGCCTGGCGATGAGATCGCCATAGCGCCCATCCGGCACGAAGCAGATGTCCTGGCTGTCAGGCTTGTCGGCGACCGCGAGCCCGATCTCGGCGGCGATGCGGCGCGTCTCGCTCTTGGGGAGCGCGCCCAGCGGAAAGCGCAGATAGTCGATCTGCTCCTGGGTCGTGGCGAACAGGAAATAGCTCTGGTCGCGGGCGATGTCGGCGGGCGTGAACAGGTCGCGCCGGCCGGAGCCGTCGGGGCGCGGCCGGCTTTCGATATAGTGTCCGGTGACGAGGGCTGCGGCCTCGAGCTCCCGCGCCCGCGACAGGAGGTCGGCGAACTTGACCGTCTGGTTGCAGCGGATGCAGGGCACCGGCGTATAGCCCGCCACATAGCTGTCGACGAAATCGTCGATCACCGCCTCCCGGAAGCGGCTCTCGAAATCGAGCACATAATGGGGAATGCCGAGCTGGCTGGCCACCCGGCGGGCATCGTGGATGTCCTGGCCGGCGCAGCAGGCGCCCTTGCGGCGGACCGCCTCGCCATGGTCATAGAGCTGCAGCGTGATGCCGACGACGTCATAGCCCGCCCGCTTGAGGAGGGCCGCCGCCACGGAGGAATCGACGCCCCCCGACATGGCGCAGACGATCCGCGTCGAGGCTGGCTCGCCGGGAAGGCCGATGCTGCGGCGCACATGCTCGATAAGCGGGTCGGGCGCGGTCATGGGCGGATAGATGGCGGCTCGGGCTGCGGTTGTAAACGTCAATTTGGCGAAATCTGTCCTGAATTGACGCAGTCCATGGTCAAGATTTGCAAATTGTTCGGAACTGTTTAGCCCAATTTTAAGTGAACCCGCCTAGTCTCGCTGGATAGTTTGTTGTGTACCCAGTCGAGTAAGGTGATGAACGGTCAGTTGCGTCCCCGCGTGAATTACGTCATAGGGCCCGATGGCAGTCCGCTGACCATTGCGGATTTACCGCCCCCCGGAAATCAGCGCTGGGTCATCCGCCGCAAGGCGGAGGTCGTGGCGGCTGTCCGGGGCGGGCTTCTGAGCCTGGAAGAGGCCTGCGAACGCTACACCCTCACCGTCGAGGAATATCTGAGCTGGCAGCGCTCGATCGACAAACACGGCCTGGCCGGCCTGCGCACCACGCGCATCCAGCAATACAGGCAATAAATCCTACAATTTTGAATAGAATCAAACGGCGCCCCCTTTGGCGCCGTTGCCGCTTTGGTGAGGCCTGCCCTAAACCTTCACTCGGGTTATCTTCATTGAGCCCGCGCTGTCGTCGAGACCGAACTGCCCGGCGACCTCTCTCAGATATTCATCGGCCGCTTTCCGGCAGCCGCCCCAGTCGTGATAGTCGTCGAGAATGATGCTGCCGCCCTCGACCAGCCTGGGGAAGACGCGCCTGAGGCAGGTCATCACCGGCTCGTACCAGTCGACATCGACATGGGCGAAGGCCACGGGCGCGTCGATCTCCATCGTGTCCTGCACCAGACCCTTGATCAGCGACACCGAACGTTCTTCCAGGTCTATTCCGAAGCGGCGCAGATTGGCCTGCACCACCTCATACAGATCAGCCTGATAGCCATAATATGTATCGCCGCCGATGCCGGTCGATTTCCCTTCCACGATGGTCCGGTATCGCTCATGGACATCGGGCGTGTCCTCCCTGGTCGGCGGAGGGATCATCCCGAACACGTCATAGACGAGGAACGGCCGCCCGGAATTCTTCACCGTCGCGATCAGGATGGCGGAGCCGCCCAGCGCGCAACCGGCCTCGATGAAGAGACCCGGCAATCTCGCCTCCTCGATGGCGCTGCAGGTGTTGGTCAGGCTGGCGAGCTTTTCGTCCGACAGATAGGTGAGCCGGCTCGCGCGGATGCGCGACAGCAGTTCGCGCGTCCTTTCATCCGGCACCGATGAAAGCGCGGTGCCGTTCGGACGGGCAATCCGGTTTAGATAGCGCTTGATACGTCGCAGCATGGGTCCTCCGCAGATCACATGCCGTCCAGGTTGGAGTGTCCGCTCGCGACTTGGCGAGATTGCGGCCAGGGCCCTTTCCATACTGGATCACGATGGGCTTTGGATCGTTACGGTCCAAATTCATAAACGTGATCGATTCTTCTATGATAGCGCGGGGTTCTCGCGAAAAACCGGTTTCCACTTTTTCGCATCCCGCGCTAGAACCGTAGAGGAACCCTGAAAGGAGGCCTTGGTGATTGTCGCTGTGTCCCATTCGGCTGGAGAAATCCGCATAGCGCGGTAACGCGTCTCTTCGCTGATCTCCGGCCCGAATCCGCCCTCCGCCGCGGCAGAGGACGCTTGTTTGATCGTGCCCTCATGGGCGCGTTGAAGCTGGTAGACCCATGACATCGCCAATCCTCGACCTCGCCGATCTCGGCTGGAACAACTTTTTCGCAAGCCAACTCGATCCCGACACTCAGCTCATCCCTGCCCGCGTGATGGCGGTTCACCGCGACCGTCTGGAGGTGACGGGCCGTGGCCTCGACACCGTGATCGCACCCTTCATCGAAGCTCACGACGATGAGGAATCCGCCGCCACGGTCGGCGACTGGCTGCTGCTCAGCCCCGATGCGGGCCGGGCCCGCCATTTGCTGAAACGCCGCAGCCTGTTCAAGCGCCGCGCCGCCGGGACTGGGCGCCGTCTGCAGCTCATCGCCGCCAATGTCGACACGCTCTTCATCGTGTCGTCCTGCAACCAGGATTTCAACGCCGCCCGCATCGAGCGTTATCTCGTTCTGGCTGAGGATGCGCAAGTGATTCCGGTCGTCGTCCTGACCAAGGCCGATCTTACGGATGCGCCAGAGGACTTTACGCGCGCGGCGGCGAAACTCCTGCCCGGCCTCCTCGCCGAAGCCGTCAATGCCCTCGATCCCGCGAGCACGGCCTGCCTCTTGCCCTGGTGCAAGCGCGGCCAGACGGTCGCCTTCGTTGGCTCTTCCGGCGTCGGCAAATCGACGCTGATCAACACCCTCACCGGGAAGCCCGACATCGGGACGCAGGCCATCCGCGTCGATGACGACAAGGGCCGCCACACGACGACCGGCCGGGCGCTGCATCCTCTGCCGGCCGGCGGCTGGCTCATCGACACACCCGGCATGCGCGAATTGCAGCTCGCCGATGCCGCAACGGGCCTCGACGGCGTCTTCGCCGATATCGTCGCCCTGGCGCAAGCCTGCCGCTTCAGCGACTGCCGGCACGAGAGCGAGCCCGGCTGCGCGATCCGCGCCGGCCTGGACCAGGGTACGCTGGAGGCCGACCGGGTCAGGCGCTGGCGCAAGCTTGTCGCCGAAGAGGCCTACAACAACGAAAGCCTTGCCGAGCGGCGGGCCCGCGACCGGGCCTTCGGCAGGATGGCGAAGGGCATCATCAAGGCGAAGCAGCGGCGCAATGAGACACCATGAGCCTTTGCTTCCGAAAGCCCTCGCTCTATCCTGAGCGCCGCATGAAGGTCCTCATCCTCTTTGCCCATCCGCGCCTGTCCGGCTCCAATGTCCAGCGCGTCCTCGTGGACGCGGTGAAGGGCCTGCCCGGCGTCACCTTCCACGACCTCTATGCCGCCTATCCCGATTTCACCATCGATGTCGGCCACGAGCAGGCGCTGCTCGCGGAGCACGATCTCATCGTGCTGCAGCACCCTTTCTACTGGTATTCGGCGCCTTCCATCATCAAGGAATGGCTCGATCTCGTGCTCGAGATCGGCTGGGCCTATGGGCCGGGCGGCGACAGTCTGCATCGCAAGTTCCTGATGAATGCGATATCGACGGGCGGCGCCGAGGCCGCCTACCGCCACCACGGCCGCAACCGCTTCGAGCTCGCCGAATTGCTCAGCCCCTTCAACCAGTCGGCGCATCTATGCGGCATGGCCTATCTCGAGCCATTTGCCGTCTTCGCCGGGCGCTGGCTGACGAACGAGGATCTGGCCCTCAGGGCGAGCGACTATCAGGGCCTCATCGAGGGCTTTCGCGACGACCGCATCGATCCGATGGCGCGCCTCGCCAAGGGCTATGCCCTGCCGCTTGCCTTCGAGGAGCAACGGCCCCAGAAAAAGCGCCATGCAACTTGACGTCTTCCTGCTCGGCGCCTTCATCTACCTGACCGCCGCCGTCATTTCGGTGCCGATCGCCACCCGCCTCGGTCTCGGCTCGGTATTGGGCTATCTCATCGCCGGCATGCTGATCGGTCCCTCGGTCCTGGGACTGGTCGGCAGCGAAGGACAGGACGTCCTGCATTTCGCCGAGTTCGGCGTCATCGTCATGTTGTTCCTGGTCGGTCTCGAACTGCAGCCCTCGAAACTGTGGACCTTGCGCAAGCCCATCCTCGGCCTGGGTGGCCTGCAGGTGGTGGGCACCGCGGCGGCACTCGCCGTCGCCACGATGTTTCTCGGCCTCGCCTGGCAGACATCGCTCACCATCGGCCTCATCCTCGCAATGTCGTCGACCGCCATCGTGCTGCAGAGCCTGGCCGAACGCGGCCAGATCAAGACCTCGGGCGGACAGGCGGTGTTCTCGGTCCTGCTGTTCCAGGACATCGCCGTCATTCCGATCCTCGCGTTGCTGCCGCTTCTCGCGGCGGGCGGCGGGACGCCGTCGCATGGCTCGGCCGGCTATCTCGGAAACCTGCCGGCCTGGCAGCAGGCGCTGATCGTGTTCGCCGCGGTGGCGCTGATCGTGCTGGCCGGGCGCTATCTGATGCGCCCGCTCTTCCGGTTCATCGCCATGACCGGCCTGCGCGAGATCTTCGTCGCCCTGGCGCTGGCCCTCGTCGTCGGCATCACCTTGCTCATGGAAACCGTCGGCCTTTCTCCCGCGCTCGGCACCTTCCTCGCCGGCGTGCTGCTCGCCGAAAGCGAATACCGCCATGAGCTCGAAATGGATCTCGAGCCCTTCAAGGGCCTGCTTCTGGCGGTGTTCTTTATCGCCGTCGGCGCCGGCATCGACTTCGGTCTGATCGCCTCCGCACCCGCACTGATCTTCGGCGGCATGGTCGCCTTCGTCGCGATCAAGCTGGTCGTGCTCTATGCCATCGCCCGCTTTGCCCGCATGAAGCCGCCGCGCGCCTCGCTGTTTTCCTTCTCGCTGGCGCAAGGCGGCGAGTTCGCCTTCGTGCTCATCTCCTTCGCCGCCGGCCTCGGGCTGCTTGCCGTCACCGAAGCCAATATGCTGGTCGCCGTCGTGGCGCTGTCGATGGCGGCAGCGCCGCTCCTGATGATGCTCGATGCCAAAGTCATCCAGCCGCGCTTCGAGCGTGCCGGGCTGACGCGCGACCCTGACAGGATCGACCAGGCGGGATCGCCCGCCATCATCCTGGGCCATGGCCGTTTCGGCATGACCGTCGGCCGGGTGCTCGCGGCCAATGGCTCGCGCGCGACGGTTCTCGATCATGACGCCGAGCAGATCGACGCCTTGCGCAAGTTCGGCTTCAAGGTTTTCTATGGCGATGCCTCGCGCGAGGATCTCCTGCAGGCGGCGGGCGCCGCCGATGCCCGTATCCTGGTCATCGCCATCGACAATCGCGAGAAGACCACCGAGATCGTGACGCTGGCGCGCCGCCATTTCCCGCATCTCGAGATCTTCGCCAGGGCCTTCGACCGCACCCATGCCTATGAGCTGCTCAACGCCGGGGTCCGCCATGTCTATCGCGAGGTGTTCGATTCCTCGCTCGCCATGGCCGAGGACGCGCTGGTGGCGCTCGGCACCCATCCCTATGAGGCCGCCCGCGCCTTGCGCCTGTTCCGCAAGCATGACGAGGCCCTGCTGCGCCGTACCGCCCAGCATGCCGGCGACATCGACGCGATCATCGACATCTCGCGCATCGCCCAAGCCGAGATCGAACGCGTCCTGTCGGGCGACCAGCGGCCGCGCATCGAACTCGCTCCCGACCGTTCCTGGGGAACTTTGGCGGAGGCGGCGCAGGATCCCCGCAGCATCAGCGAGAATGAGGAGAAGGCCGCATCGTGACGCAAGAGTTCAAGATCGACCTGCGCAACGCCGACATCCTGATTTCGATCAATGGCGAGCTCGTCCCGCGCGACAAGGCCATGGTCTCGGTGTTCGATTCAGGCTTCATCCTGGGCGATGGCGTGTGGGAGGGCCTGCGCCTGCATAATGGCGGCATCGCCTTCCTGAGAGAGCATATCGAGCGGCTCTATGAAGGCGCCAAGGCCATCTTCATGGATATCGGCCTAGACCCGGACGCGCTCGTCGGGCAGATATTCGCCTGTCTCGACGCCAACCGGATGAAGGACGGCGTCCATATCCGCCTCATGGTGACGCGCGGCGTGAAGGCCACCCCCTACCAGGACCCGCGCGCGACGATCTCGCCCGCGACCATTGTCATCATCCCCGAATGGAAGGCGCCGAAGCCTGAGATCGTGGCCAAGGGCCTCCGGCTGCACACCGTCAATGTGCGCCGCGGCGCTCCCGACGTTCAGGACCAGAAGCTTAATTCGCATTCGAAGCTCAACTGCATCACCGCCTGCGTCCAGGCGATGAATGCCGGCGCCGATGAGGCGCTGATGCTCGATCCCCTGGGCTTCGTCGCCACCTGCAACTCGACGCATTTCTTCATCGTCAGGCGCGGCGAGGTGTGGACGTCGAGCGGGCAGTACTGCATTCCGGGCATCACGCGCAGCGCCGTCATTCGCGCCTGCCGGGAGAACGCCATACCGGTCTTCGAGAAGCAGTTCTCGCTCTATGATGTCTATGGCGCCGACGAAGCTTTCGTCACCGGCACTTTCGCCGGCCTCGTGCCGGTGCGCGAGATCGACGGGCGTGTCGTCGCCCATCCGCTGGCGCCCAAGGGCGACTGGGCCGGCATCGGGCCGATGACGCAGAAACTCACCCTCCTCTACAAAGCGCTGGCGCAGCGCGAGGCGAAGCGCGTCCTGTGAAGCCGCCTGTCACCATCGCCATGTGGTCGGGCCCGCGCAACATCTCGACCGCCATGATGTATTCCTTCGGTAACCGGCCGGACTGCTTTGCGTGGGATGAGCCCTTCTACGCCTTCTCGCTGAAGGTGCATGGCAATGATCATCCGATGCGCGATGAGATCATCGCCGGCAATGACAGCGATTGGGACAGGCTCGTCGCCCGTTGACTGGGTCCTCCGCCCGATGGCCGCCATGTCTTCTATCAGAAGCATATGACGCATCACATGCTGAAGGGCTTCGACCGCGCATGGGTGCTGAAGCTCGTCAACGCCTTCCTCATCCGGCGGCCGGAGCGCGTGCTTGCCTCCTATACGAAGAAATGGGCCGACGTCTCCTTGCGCGACATCGGCTTCGTCGAGCAGGCGGAGATATTCGACCTCGTCGCGGATCGCCTGGGACAGGCGCCCGCCGTCATCGACGCCGATGATGTGCTGAGCGCCCCGCGCGCCACGCTCACGCGGCTCTGCGAGGCTTGCGGGATCGCCTTCGACGACCGCATGCTGGCCTGGCCCAGGGGACCCAAGAGCTTCGACGGCGTGTGGGCGCCGCATTGGTACAATGCCGTGTGGGAGTCGACCGGCTTCGCCCCGCCGTCCGGGCGGCCGGTGAAGCTCGAGGCGAGCCTGGCCAGGATCGCCGACGCGGCGCAGCCCTTTTATGAGCGCTTACGGCAATATAAGCTTTAGCACCAATCCTCCCTCCACCGCCGAAGGCGGGGAGGGTGGCGCGCGGAACGCGCGACGGGCGGGGTGTCCCCGCGTGGGAAATCCATCCCGCAACATGATTGTGCGCTGTTCCGACGTTTGAGCACTTGTCGGTGGAAAGACCCACCCGTTCGCCCTATGGGCGGACACCCTCCCCGCGCTTTGCGCGGCGGAGGGAGATTGCTCAGCTGACCGCCTGGCGCTGCGCAAATCCGGTGGGGGCGCCACGCGAGGCCGGGCGGTGGTCGAGTTCCTTCTCGGCGAGGAGTTCGAGCTTGCGCAGCTCGGCCTCTTCTTCCTGCAGCAGCGCCTGCGCGGCCGCCTGCTGGTCCTTGAGGTCGCCGACCGTCTTGAGGATGTTGTCGCGCCGTCCGCGCGTCGATTTGGCCGCCATGGAATAATTGAAATGCGCCGGGTCGTTGACGCCGGTGCGCTGTTCCTCGACCTTCATCTGGGCGTCGAGATCGTCATATTTGCGCATGAGATCGGCGATCATCGTTTCGATGTCGGCGACCTGCCGGCGTTTTTCTTCTGTGCGGAAACGGTGCAGCCTGAGAAGCGTCTCTCGTGACGAACGCATATAACCCTCTTCTACTCAACACACGGCGCCCGGCGAAGCGCGGGCAAAGGTCCGGCTTTCCCTAGGCATGGAGGCGCGAATCAACTAGTTTGAAGATTCGACCCTCAGACGCCCTATCTTGGGCGCGTAACCTTAAAACCGGGTAAATCCGGGCTTTTGGGTCGAAGGTGTCAGTGATCTTGAGTCAGGTCCATTAGATTTTGTTAACCTTTCCCGGCGTATGTTAACAATCAACGTTAACTGACCGTTTCACGGCAAGGGTTTCTTGGGGCCCGCGCCGGCAAACGCCGCATCCGGGGCGGATGAAGGGGATACGCATGAGAGTTCTGCTGATCGAGGACGATACAGCGACGGCCCAGAGCATCGAGCTGATGCTCAAGTCGGAAGGGTTCAATGTTTATACCACCGATCTCGGTGAAGAGGGCGTCGATCTCGGCAGGCTTTACGACTACGACATCATTCTCCTCGACCTGAATTTGCCCGACATGTCGGGCTATGAGGTTCTGAAGACGCTGCGCGTCAGCAAGGTGAACACGCCCATCCTGATCCTCTCCGGTCTCGCCGGCATCGAGGACAAGGTCCGGGGCCTCGGCTTCGGCGCCGACGATTACATGACGAAGCCGTTTCACAAGGATGAGCTCGTCGCCCGCATCCACGCGGTCGTGCGCCGTTCCAAGGGCCACGCCCAGTCGGTCAT
>CAZICN010000105.1:8175-12998 GCA_964537655.1 uncultured Aestuariivirga sp. | reverse complement strand
GCACATCGATGCCGTCGGGGGGCCGTCCACACCAACACTTTTCGGTCCGATGCTCAGCAAGGCGACCGGCGCGGCATCAGAGCGCCACCACCTGTCCCTCATGAATGGAACGATCGGCGGCGACGACGATCTTGAGGCTCTTGACGCCGTCATTCATGTGGTCGGTGAGATCGATGTTCTCTTCGATCGCCTTCAGGAGATAGCGCTGCTCGCGCTCGCACAGGCCGTCATGATCGGGCTCGTCCGTCATGTCGATCCGCTCATCGGGCTTCGACATGTCGGCATGGTGCCAGAGGATCTGGTTGGTCTTGGTATGGGCGTTGATGTCGTCGGACTTCACCTTGCCGGCGGTCTCGGCCATCACGATCGACACCGACCCCTTGGGCCCGATCACATCCTTCACGAAGAAGGCGGTCTCGCTCATCATCGGGCCCCAGCCCGCCTCATACCAGCCGACCGATCCGTCATCGAAGGAGACCTGCAGCATGCCGTAATTCTGCTTGGCCACCTCGTTGGTGAGCCGGGTCCCGATCGCATGCACTTTGACCGGCTTCGCCTTGGTCATCTGGCACATCACATCGACATAGTGCACGCCGCAATCGACGATGGGCGGGAAGCTGTCCATGAGACGCTTGTGCCATTCCCAGGTCTCGCCATTGGACTGCTGGTTGAGATTCATGCGGAACACCAGAGGCGTGCCGAGCTTCCGCGCGATCTCGATGAATTTGATCCAGGACGGGTGATGGCGCAGGATATAGCCGATCACCAGCTTGCGCTTGGTGCGCTTCGCCGTCTCGACCACCTTCTCGGCATTGGCGACCGAATCGGCGAGCGGCTTCTCGACGAAGACATGGGCGCCCGCCTCCATCGCCTTGATGGCGAAATCGGCGTGCGTGTCGGGCAGCGTGTTGATCGAGACGACATCGGGCTTGAGCTCGGCAAGCGCCGTTTCGAAATTGGCGAACTTCTTGGCACCTTTCAGCGCATCGGGCAGCTTGCGCTTGTCGATGCGCCTTTCGCACACGCCGACGACCTCGAAGCCCGGAATGCGCGTATAGGCGAGCGCGTGGCTCATGCCCATATTGCCGAGGCCCACAACCAAAACCCGTTTCTTAGCCATGTCTAGTTTCCTCCGATCCTGATCACATTGCCGGTGCGCGCCGATTCCTCGGCCGCGAGCGTCGCTTCGAGAGCGGCAGCCGCGTCCTCCGGCCGCCCGACGCTCGGCGTCCTGCCCTTCAAGGCGCAGTTGGCGAAATAGGCAAACTCCTCGCGCAGGGCCCCGCCGCGCACGCCGTCGAATTCCGGCCAATAGGTCGTGTCGGGACTGTGCAGCTTGTCCTTCGACACGATGCCGAGATTGGGGAACGTGTCCTGGACATGGATGATGCCTTCGGTGCCGATGATCGACATGCGCTCGTCGATGTCGAAGGGCGTTTTCTCCGGCATGCACCACACCGTCTCGAGCGTCGCCGTGGCGCCGCCGGCGAAACGATACATGGTCTGGCCGATATCCGGGAACTTCAGGCCGCGCACATCGACCGTCTGGGCATAGGTGCTGACGATCCGGTCGCCGGTGAACCACAGCATGAGGTCGGTGTCGTGGATCGCATCGCCGACAATAGGCCCGATCTTGTTCAGGATCTCGGGCGTCCAGGCGGCGGGAATATTGCGCCTCGAGCTTAGGGCGACGATCTTGCCGATCTTGCCGGCATCAATCGCTTGCTTCGCCATGCGATAGCGCGGGTTGAAGCGGCAGATATGACCGACGAGGAGAATGCCCTTGGAGCGCTTCGAAGCCGCGATGATCTTGGTGCAATCGGCGACAGTCGAAGCCATGGGTTTTTCGAGAAAGACATGCTTGCCGGCCTCGAGTGCTGCAATGGCGGGCTCGGTATGCTGGTCCCACATAGTGACGATCGACACGGCATCGATGTCGGGATCGGCCAGCATGTCGCGATAGTCGCGATAGGTTTTCTTGACGCCGAATTTCCGGGCGAGTGCGGCAAGGCGATCGGGCTTGCGCGTGCACAGGGCGGCAAGCTCGAGATTGGGAACGCCGACAATGGTGTCACAATGGATCTCGCCGAACCAGCCCAGGCCGATGACACCGATGCGCAATCTGTCCATGTGTCTCCCCTCAGAAATCCTCGAGCGTCAGTTCACGCGCCATGACGATATTGCCGGCCATCAGTCCGCAATCGACCGGAAGTGCCGCGCCAGTCACGGCAGCGGCGGCATCGGACGCCAGGAAGCCGATGACGCGCGCGACGTCGATCGGCTCGACGATCCGCCCCAGCGGATACCAGCGCATGAGCGTCGCCAGGACCTTCGGGTCTTTTTTTGCCCGCTCGTCCCAAAGCGGTGTGCGCACTGTTGCCGGCAGCACGATATTGGAACGGATGCCAAATCGGCCATATTCGAGCGCCAGCGACCGGGTGAGCGAGATCATTCCGGCCTTTGCCGCGCTGTAGGCGGGATCGCCCAGCGCCGAGAGCCCGTTGACCGACCCCACCGCGATGATCGAGCCCTGACGTCTTTCCCGCATGGCGGGCAGCACGGCATGGGCGCAGTTGTAGGCGCCGTTGAGATTGCCGTTCATGTCGGCCTGCCACCCCGCGGGGTCGGTCCGCGCCAGGGTCGCATGATCGGAGTAGCCGGCATTGTTGATGAGGATGTCCACCGGGCCGAGCTCGGCGACAAGATGGGCGAAAGCCTTGGCCACGGCCACGGCATCGCCGATATCGGCTACCGCATGCGCTGCCTTTGCACCATCGCGCTTCAGCTCATCGGCGAAGGATGCGACGGTTGCCTTTTTGTCGATGGCGGCAATCGCGGCACCTTCGCTTGCAAAATAGCGGCACACCGCCTGGCCGATGCCGCCCGCCGCCCCGGTGACCGCGATGACTTTGCCCTTGAAGCTCATGCGTGCCGATCCAGAATTTTCATCGCCTTGCCGATCCGCTCGACATTGACCTGGCGCAGATGGCCCCAATTGTAGAAGGCGAGCTCCTTCACACCGCCCGAGGCCAGTGCCTCGACGGCGCCCAGGAATTCCGCCTCACCGGGAAAATCAGGATGGGCCGGGCGCAGGATGCCGCGCAGCTTGCCGGCGCCGCGCAGCCGTCGCTTCACATCGAAGAGATCGGCTTTCACCCGCGCCGCACCCGGCTCGTAGAAACAGGCCTCGATGATGCCGGCCGCCTGGCCCTGAGCCTTGAGGTCGCTGCCTTCATACCAGGCGCCGCCGGTCGGGCGCGCGACCGAGGGAATGACCGCGACATTGGCGTCCTTGCGGACCGCCTTGCGAATCTCCGCAATGAGCGACGTCACGACGTCCTCGCGCCAGCGCAGGAACCGCCCGAGCTCGGGGTCGCAGAGCGTATCGGCATGCCAGAAGGCTTCCGCCATGTCGGCGGGGAAGTCGACGTCGCTCGCCAGATACTCGCTCACATCGCGCGCGACCTCGGCCTTCAAGCGCGGCGCATCGATCCCGGCTTTCCCGGCGCCCTTCGTGCAGTGATCGCAGAAACATAGGCCGAGCAGGCCATCGAGCCAGCGATTGGGCATGTTGAGCGCGAATTCATGGTGGTAGCCATGCGCATAGGGCAGGAAGCCCGGCGTCTCCAGCGAGATCCCGGAAACGGGATAGCTCTCGGTCACGTCCCGGGCGAGCCCGACGGCATAAGCGCGCGCCTCGGGCGCCGAAGGACAGAGATTGTAGATATATTTGTCGCCAAAGGCGTTGGTGACCGAGGATTCGGGATTGGCGCTGCCCAGCAGCGTATTATGCAGGAGCACCAGCCACACATTGACGCTCATGCGCTTGCCGTCGGTCAGCTCGCGCAGGATGTCGCGCTCCTTCAGCATCGAATTCGGGACGGGCTTGATGGCGCCATAGCGGGCGGGATCGGCCTTGAAATAGACGGTGCCGTCCTCGGGGAAATAGATCTTACCCGTTCGCCCATGCGGCCTGAGGAATTTGCCGGCGTGATAGCTGCCGGCGAGCGTCACGGTATCGAGGCCGAGTCTTCGGAACTGGTCGACGGCTTTGCCCGAGCCTTCTTCGGCGAGGTCCCAGGCATAGGTATAGATGGCCTTGTAGCTCATGACGCGGATGTCCGGATGGAGGGGCCGCCGGTTCTAGTTCCCGAACCAGCCTTCCTTCAGATAATGCATGTATTCGAAGACGGTGTTGTGCTTGCGGATGAACACGACTTCCAGGAAGTCGCCGACGACGAAGGGCGGGATCAGGATCTCCTGCCCCTCGATATGAGGCGCCAGTGTTGCGACGCGGAAGGCGATATGCGGATTGTTGCGCACGATATCGGGCACCGTCGTTCCCGGCGCATAACGCAGAAACTCGATATGCTCGGGGTGATTGCGCGGATTGGTCACCCACACCCGGCTCTGCTCCACCCAGTTCTCGTCGGGCTGGGGCACGGTGGTGGTGATGCCGACATGGTCAAAGACGAACATGGGTCCATCTCTCTAAAGGGGACGGAACGAGGTCGGGGGGGGCCCCGGGGGCCGCCCCCCGTACCCCGCAAGAACACCAAGAGGGTGGAGAGGTACGCACCCAACAAAAAAACAAGGGAGTCTCGCGAAAAACCGGTATCCACTTTTTCGCATCCCGCGCTAGAGGGCCGCCTTGATCGCCTCGACATCGACCTTCTTGTAGTCGTCCGAGAGCGCGAACGCCTCGGCATCGGCCTTGACCTTGGCCGCGTCGAAGGAATTGGCGACGTCGACGAGGTCGTTCTTCACCACATCGGCGACGGTGAAATCGCCCTGGATCTGACCGATCTCCTTCGCCGTGTCGA
>CAZICN010000105.1:2093-8165 GCA_964537655.1 uncultured Aestuariivirga sp. | reverse complement strand
TCCGGAATGTGGTAGCCCCATTTCTTGCGCTCGTCCCAGCGGCCGGCGAAGACATTGGCGAGCTGCATCATCGATTCCGTCGCGACCGAGGGATTCATCTGCGAGGACAGTCCGGGGAACTGCTCCATGACGATCTGCGTCGCGGCGCGTGGATTCTGGCGGCCGAATTCGAGACCGGCGGCCCAACCCTGCAGATAGCGGCCATACAGCTCCTTCTTCGCCGCATCCTCGAAATCCGCCTTGCGGATGACGAAGCTGTTGGCGGGCAGCTTGGAGAAGTCGCGGCCGAGGAAATAGTCGAAATCGAGCCCCTGGCCCTTCCACTGGGCGCGCCAGCCTTCCCAGGACAGAGCCGCATCGCCATTGCCCTGCTTGAGAACCGTGCCCCAGGCGGGCCAGCCGCCATCGACATATTTCACCTTGGTGATGTCGACGCCCGCTGCCTTCAGCATCGGGTCGCAGATCGACTGCCAGCCGGCGGAGCCCAACACGATGGTCTTGCCTTCGAGGCCCTTGATGTCGGCCGGCCTCTCACCCTTGCGGAAGGCGAAGTCGAACACGTCGGAGCCGCCCATATGGAAGACCGAGACCAGCGGAATGCCCTGGGCGAGACCCAGCGAGAAGACGCCGGGCGATGGGTAGCCCATGTCGGCCTGGTTCTGGTCGACGAGCTTAACGGTGGCCGTCGCATCGGAGGGTCCGGGCTCGAGCGTCGTTTCGATATCGCCGAAATAGCCGTATTTCTTGCCGACCCAGTAGGGATAGTCGTCCAGCACCTCGATCGTGCCGCGCGGCGATACCCAGCGCACCGTCCCGGCCGCACGGGCCTGGCGCGCGCCGAGGCCGCCCAGGGCCGCGACCGAAACGCCCGCGGCGGTCAGGCTCAGCAAACGACGCCGTCCAATCATCATCTGATTCATGTCTGGTTTCCTCCTGTTTGTGCTCTTGTCGTCACGCACTTAATTTTAGTTACTGGATGGCCGGGCCAAGCCCGGCCACGAGCTTTTCGGGCCGATGCGTCATGCCTCCCAACTCGCCCATTTCTTGCCGATCCAGAAGAACAGAACGTAGATCGAAATGCCGATGATGGCGAGGATGAGGATGACGGCGAAGAACTGCGGCATCCGGATGAGGGCCGAGTAGTAGGTCAGGCGGTTGCCGAGGCCCTCGGCGCCGCCGACCATCTCCGCGCCCACCGTGGTGAGCAGGCCGAAGATCGATCCGACCATCAGGCCGACAATGATCATCGGCATGGCCATCGGGATGCGGATCTTGGTGAAGATCTGGAAGGTCGAGGCGCCGAAAGACCGGGCCAGCGCGATCTTGGCGAGATCGACACGCCGGAAGCCGGTCGCCGAATTGATCATCACCATCGGCCCCGAGGCCAGCGCCACCGCGATGATACGCGGCTCGCTGCCGAAGCCCAGCTTCAGGATGAGCAGCGGCACCAGCGCCAGCATCGGCGTCGTCACCAGCAGTAGAATGTAGGGCGTCACGATCTTCTCGACGAAGGGGAACTGGGTGATGACGGCGGCCAGAATGAAGCCGATCGAGGCGCCAATGGCGAAGCCGACCAGCAATTCGTAGAGCGTGGTGAGGAGATGCGGCCAGATGAAGGTCCATTCGGTGAACAAGGCCGTCACGATCTGGCTCGGCGTCGGCAGCACATATTGCGGCACGCCGAACCATTTGAGCAGCAGTTCCGTCCCGCCAATGATGACCACGGCGACCAGGATGATGATGAGGGTTTCGAACTTGGTGCGGTGATCGCCGAGCCCCAGCGAGGCGCCGGACAGGCCGACGCCGTCGCCGCCGCCACTCTTCTTCTTGTTGAATTCCGGGATCTTGTTGCCCAGCGCCTTGTCCACTTTCAGTATCCTCCCAGATCTCTAACCGTCATCCCGGCGAAAGCCGGTATCCCATGAACAGGCTCAGGCGAACGACGGTGCTGGCCCTGAGAGAATTTAGTGGCCCCCGGCTTTCGCAGGGGTGACGGATGGGTGGAGCGGAGGTCTCGCATGCGATTGCCTTCAGTGTTTTCTAGGTGATCGCCAGCCCCTCATTCGGGCCGCGGCCATGATCGATGCTCGCCTTGATATGCAACACGCGCTCGATGAAATCCGGCTTGGTCTGAATGTCGACCGGACGCGGGCGCGGTATGTCGATGTCGAAAATGGAGGCGATGCGGCCGGGCCGCGCCGACATCACGACGACGCGGTCGGCGAGAAAGATCGCTTCCGAGATCGAATGGGTGACGAAGACGATGGTCTTGCCGGTCTCCATCCAGATTTCCTGGATGAGCAGGTTCATCTCGTCGCGGGTGAAGGCATCGAGCGCGCCGAAGGGCTCGTCCATCAACAGCAGCGAGGGGTTGACGGAGAGGCTGCGCACGATCGAGGCGCGCTGCTGCATGCCGCCCGACAGCTCGCGCGGGAATTTCGATTCGAAGCCCCAGAGATTGACGCGCTTCAGGAGCGCGTCGATGCGCTCCCGGTCGACCGGCTTGCGCTTGAGCTCGAAGGGCAGAGCGATATTGGCGGCGAGACTGCGCCAGGGCAGGAGATTGGCGTCCTGGAAGATCATCGCGATCTCGGGATGCGGCCTGGTGATCCTCTCGGGCCCGAGCCTGATCTCGCCGTCGGTCAGATCATGCAGGCCGCCCATCGACCACAGAAGCGTCGACTTTCCGCAGCCCGAGGGTCCCAGGATACAGAGGAATTCGCCATCGCGAACTTCGAGCGAGACATTGTCGAGCGCATGAACGGAGCCGGTGCGGGTCTGGTAATATTTGGTGGCGCCCTCGACAAACATCTTGGTCGCTCTTTTGTCCGAAGCGCCGGGTGCTTTGCGCATATGCGTCGCATCCATCATGGTGTTTCCGCCCTCGACGACTTGGCATCGTTTATTTTATCAAATCATGTTACAAAATTTCAGACTCTGCAATAGCAATTAGTCAGTCTCGCCGATCACAATTCACCAAAAAATGAAGCGACATTAGTGTGGTGGTTCAGAAATTCCCTCCAGTATTGCGGTCAGGATTCGAGAGAATCTCTGAACCAAAACCACCCTAGAATCTTGGATTTTCTGGTGTCCTTGCGAATCCGAAGTTCGCTCGGAGGACGCCGCCAGGGATGCCAACTTCGGATTCGGGACACCAGGTTCCTCGCCATTGTTGCGCGAATCCAGGGGATTTTTACGGTTCCGGCGATGCTCGCCAGGATGCTTGCCGAAATTCAAAAAGGGTGTAATTTAATTACGAGATTGGAAAGTCCCGGCAGCCTCGAGGGCGAAGCGGAATGGCGCGGCGGCGCAGCGAGAGACCGACAGAGCAGCCTCCGGCGATCGACATCGTCTCGCGCATCCAGCGCATCGAAAGCGAATTGCCGCCCTCGGAGCGGCGCGTCGCCGCCATCGTCTGCCGCGATTACGAGGCGGCGACGCGGCTCACCATCGCCGACCTGTCGCGCAAGGCAAAGGTGAGCCAGCCGACGGTCACGCGCTTCTGCCGTTCGCTCGGCTGCAGCTCCTTCGCCGACTTCAAGATCAAGCTCGCCACCACGCTCACCGTGGCGGCGGCCTATCTCAAGTCCGACCGCGTCTTCGACGACAATATCGGCCAGCTCGCCCAGACCGTCATGATGCGCGCCGCGACCGCGGTGCGCGAATGCCTCGACCAAGTCGACACGCAAGTGATCGGTCTGGCGATCGAGGCCCTGGCCGGGAGCCGGCGCATCGATGTCTATGGCCAAGGCGGCGGGTCGGCGGCCATGATCGAGGACGCCAAGCTGCGGCTGTTCCGGCTCGGCATCCCGGTCTCGGCCTATAGCGACGGCCATCAGCAGCGCATGTCGGCGGCGACACTCAGGCCGGGCGATGCGGTCTTCGCCATTTCCAACAGCGGGCGCTCGAAGCCGGTGGTCGAGGCGGTCGAGATCGCGCGTTCCTTCGGTGCGCGCACCATCGCGCTGACGCGGCCGGGCACGCCGCTCGCCAAGGCGGCCGATATCGTCATCGCCATCACCATAGCCGAGGGCGACAATGTGCTGGTGCCGACGCCGTCGCGCTACGCGCATCTGGCGGTGATCGACACGATCGCGGCCGGCGTGGCGACGAAGCTCGGGACAAGGGCGCGCGAGTCGCTGCGCCGGGTGCGCTATACGCTGGCCCGCATCGGCATCGCCATTCCGACGCCGGTGACCGATCCCACGCCGTTGATGAAGGATTTCGAGACGCAGGAGTGAGGCAGGTTCGCGAAAGCGGGCGATTTCAACTGGATAGGTTGAAACTCGAAAACCCTGGCTTTCGGATTGTTTATGTTCTTTTTTTGTTCTATAAATTTTCCCATGAGTTCCACTCCGGCGATCTCCTCCCTCCCTCCCAAGCGGCGGCCTGCAAAGCCTGTCAGCCTGGAGGACCTGCGCCGGCTTCTGGCCCCGCCTCTCACCCGTTCCGGCAAGAGCCGGTTCTTCTCTTTCGGGCTTGCGCTCGACAAATATCTGCCACGGCAAGGCCTGTCGCTCGAAAGCCTGCATGAGGTCCACGCCGCTGCGCCCGAAGACCTGCCGGCGGCTTTCGGCTTTATCGCCGCGCTCACGGTTTCGCTCAGCCCCACCGGACCGGTCTTCATCATCTCCTCGGCGCAGAGTCTCGTCTCCGCTGGCCGGCTCCATGGCCATGGCCTCCAGGGACTTGGCCTCGATCCCGGCCGCATCACGCTGGTCGAGGCGCGCGACGATCAGGATGCCTTCTGGGCGATCGAGGAGACGCTGCGCTCAGGCGCTGCCCCCGTCACGCTCGGACTCTTGGCGCAGAATTTCGATCTCAGGACGAGCCAGCGCCTCAGCCTTGCAGCGCGCGAAGCGAAGCGGCCGCTTGTGCTGCTGCGGCCGCCGAGAGCGACTGCGGCAAGTGCTGCCGAAACGCGCTGGCGGGTCGCGGCCGCGCCGGCGCGGCGCGATGCGGCGGGCGGTCTTCTGGCGACGAGCTGGCGTGTGGCGCTGGAGCGCTGCCGCAATGGCTCGACTGGTGAGTTTGTGTTGGAGTGGTCACATGCGTCGCATCGCTTCAGTCTGGCTGCCGCGATGGCCGATCCTGCGCTTTCTGACAGCGCAAGACTCGTCTGGAACCATAGCGCCTGACCGGCCTTTCGTCCTGACCGTCGATGCGTCGGGCGGCCCGCGCATCGCCGCCACGAATCCGGCCGCCGAGAGGATCGGCCTCTTCACCGGCCAGGGCCTGAGCGATGCGCGCGCCAAGGCCGGCGGCCTCTTGCAGGCCCGCCCCCTCGAAGCCGACAAGGATGCGCGTGCGCTGCGCCGCCTGGCGCTGTGGGCGACACGTTATGCGCCCGCCGTCGCGCCCTGGGGTCCCGAAGACGGCAGCGACGGCTTCTTCATCGACATCACCGGAGCGGCACATCTCTTCGGCGGCGAAGCGGCCCTGCTCGAGGACCTCGTCGAGCGCCTGCGCAACTTCCATCTCACCGCGCGCTGCGCCATTGCCGGCACGCCAGGCGCCGCCTGGGCGCTTTCCCATCATGCTTCCTCTCTGCCAAATGCTTTGCCGGAAGGAAAAGAGAAAGAAGCGCTGAGCCCGCTCCCCCTCAAGGCCCTGCGGCTCAGTCCCGATACTCATGCCGCCCTGCATCGTCTCGGCTTCAAGCGCATCGGCATGCTGGTCGATGCGCCGCGCGCGCCCTTCGCGGCACGTTTCGAGAAGGAGTTGCTCGACCGCCTCGACCAGGCGCTGGGGCTGCGGCCGGAAGTCTTGCACTATATTGCGCCATCGCCCGTCTATCATGTCCGGCGCTCCTTCCTCGACCCGATCTTCACACAAGAGATCGTCGTCGCGACGGCACGAAGACTGGTCGAGCGGCTCAAGCCTACGCTTGAGCGGGACGGCGTCGGCATCCGTTCCTTGCGGCTCGGGCTCTATCGCGTCGATGGCGATATGCGGCAGCTCGATCTGGGGCTTGCCGCGCCGACCCGCGATCCCGGCCATATCGCCCGTCTCATCGCTCTCAAGCTCGACAGCCTGGCGGGCGGGCTCGAGGCCGGTTTCGGCTTCGACTGC
>CAZICN010000105.1:0-1993 GCA_964537655.1 uncultured Aestuariivirga sp. | reverse complement strand
TCTCAAGCTCGACAGCCTGGCGGGCGGGCTCGAGGCCGGTTTCGGCTTCGACTGCGTCAGCCTTTCCGTCACCTCCGCCGAGTCCATCCAGGGTGAACAAGGCGATCTCGCCTCGCCCGGCGGCCGGCAAGAGGAGGCAAAAAATCATGCCCGGCTTCTCGATGCGCTGCGCCAGCGCCTCGGCACCGGCAGCGTGCGGCAGCTCAGGCCCGTCGAAAGCCACATCCCGGAGCGCGCCGAGATTCTGCTCGAGGCGAACAGCGCAAAAGCCGCCTGGCCCGCGCCGGAGGCGGATTGTGTCCGGCCGCCGCTGCTTCTGCCGCAGGCTGAAAGAGCCGATGTCATCGCCCTCCTTCCCGACGGGCCGCCGCGGCAATTCCGCTGGCGTGGCAGGACGCACGACGTGGCATCGGCGCAAGGCCCGGAACGCATCGCCCCCGAATGGTGGCGAAGCGGCACGAATGAGCTGACCCGAGATTATTATTGCCTCGAGACCGAGGCCGGCCAGCGCCTCTGGCTTTATCGCGAGGGTCTCTATGGACGCGAGACCACCACGCCGCGCTGGTTCGTCCACGGCTTCTTCGCGTGAGGGGCGGCGCATGGCTTACGCGGAACTTGCCGTCACCACCAATTTCTCCTTCCTGCGCGGGGCCTCGCATCCCCAGGAAATGGTCGCGCGTGCCGACGAGCTGGGTCTTGCCGCCATCGGCATTGCCGACCGCAACAGCTTCGCCGGCGTGGTCAGGGCCCATGCCGAGGCCAGGGACCGCAAGATCCCGTATCTCCCCGGCGTGCGCCTGGTGGCACTGGACGGTTTCGAAGTGCTTGCCTACCCGACCGACCGCGCCGCCTATGGCCGCCTCTGCCGCCTTTTGACCAACGGCAACCGGAAAGCGAAGAAGGCCGAATGCCATATCACCTTCGCCGATATCTGCGCGGCGAGCGAAGGGCAGATGCTGATCGCGTTGCCACCCGACAAGCTCGACGATGTGTTCCATACACAGCTGGCGCAGCTTGCCGAAGCCGCGCCGGAACGCGTCTTTCTCGGCGCCGTCCATCGTCATCAGGGCAATGAAAGACAACATTTCGCCCGGCTCGCGGCTTGCGCAAGTCAGCATCGAACGCCGCTCACCGCCCTCAATGACGTTCATTATCATGAGCCCAGCCGGCGCCCGCTCGCCGATGTGCTCACCTGCATCCGCGAAAAATGCACCATCGCGCAAGCGGGCTTCCGGCTCAACGCCAATGCCGAACGTCATCTCAAAGCGGAAGCCGAGATGCTGCATCTTTTCGCCGGCCATGAGGATGCCGTCCGGCGCAGCGCCGAAATCGCCCGACTCTGCCGTTTCTCGCTGGACGATCTCAAATATGAGTATCCCGACGAGCCGGTGCCGCCCGGCAAGACGCCGCAGGAGCACCTCGCCGACCTCGCCTGGAAAGGAGCCGAGAAGCGCTATCCGGGCGGCGTGCCCGAGGATGTCGCCAAGAACATCCTGGAGGAATTGCGCATCATCGAGGAGCTCGATTATGCCCGCTACTTCCTCACCGTGCATGATGTCGTCGCCTTTGCGCGCAGCCAGTACATCCTCTGCCAGGGGCGCGGCTCGGCGGCGAACAGCACGGTGTGCTATTGCCTCGGCGTCACCGAGGTCAATCCGCGCTCGACCAAGCTCCTGTTCTCGCGCTTCATCTCCCAGGCGCGCCGGGAGCCTCCCGATATCGATGTCGATTTCGAGCATGAGCGGCGCGAGGAGGTCATTCAATACATCTACCGACGCTATACGCGCGAGCGCGCCGCCATCTGCGCCACCGTCGTGCATTACCGCTCGCGCCGCGCCATCCGCGAAGTGGGCCAGGCGCTGGGCCTGACGCCGGACGTCACCTCCGCCCTCGCCAAGACCATCTGGGGCTATGGCAGCAACATGCCCGATCACTATGTGCGCGAAGCCGGCTTCGACCCCGACAATGAGAAGATCCGCCAGGCCGTCGGCAT
>CAZICN010000104.1:4805-13022 GCA_964537655.1 uncultured Aestuariivirga sp. | reverse complement strand
CGATCACGTTTATGAGTTTGGATCGTAACGATCCAAACTCATCGTGACCTAGCGCCTTCATGGGCGGGTCCTTTGCCGGGCCGCGAGATGCTCGGCGATGAGCCGCGCCGTCTCCCGGGCGCCCTCGAGATTGATTCCGTGCGCGGCGGGTGCCGGCGCCCGCCTGATCGCGAGGATAAGGCTCTCGGGGCTGAGCTGCTCCTCCGTCACCATGGTCGCCATGCCGAGCTTCTCAAGGCGATACGCGCGCTCGCTCTGCTCGGTTTCGCCCCCCGCCGCGAAGGGAATGAGCACCGCCCGGCAGCGGGCGCGCAGGATATCGCAGACGGTGTTGTAGCCCGCCTGCGAGATGGAAAGCTGCGCATTGGCGAGAAGGCCAGGAAAATCGGGGCGGAATGTCTCGAGCGTCACACCGGCGGGTAACGCCGTTTCCAGTCTCGCCCGCTCGGCCGCCGGAAAATGCGGCCCGGCGATGAGGCACCAGCGGGGAAGCTGTGCTGCGAGCGGTGCTGCGATTTCCACCGCCGTGGCGATGAGTTTGTGCCCAACGATCCCACCGCCCGCCGAAACCACGACATCGAAACGATCGGGCGAAGAGGCCGCCTCGCCCGCCACCAGCCCGGTATAGGCGATGCGACCGGCGATCTGCGACGCTGCGGGAAATGTGTCTTCGAGGCGCGCGAACCGGGGATCGCCATGCACGAGGACGAGGTCGAAGAATTCGCGCACCAGGCCGAGCGTTTCCTCGGCCCGCCCGGGCTTGCGGTTTTCCTGCAGGATGTCGCGCACCGAGCTTGCGATCAACGGCGGGCGCGCCGCAGTCTTCGCCCGTTCGAGCAGCGGCAGGAGCTCGAAGCGCATCTGCCGCCGCCCGAAGGGGAAGGCCTCGATGAGGAGCACATCAGGCTGCAGTGCGTCGAACTCGGCCAGAAGGCGGTCACGCCGGCCGGCTTTGAAGGCATCGTCTATGGGCTGATCGTCGGCATCGACGAGCGCCGAGAAGGCTGCGTCACGCGACCTTATCGGCGGCAATTGCACCAGCTTGACGCCCGCCTTCGGAAACCCTTCGACGGGCGCACCGCCGCTTGCCAGCGTGACGTCATGACCTGCCGCCGCAAGTGCCGCAGCGATGCGGCTGACCCGCGCCAGATGGCCGATGCCAAGAAGATGCTGGACATAGATGAGCGCTTTCATGGCGAGCCCCTCGCGGTGCGAAAGAGCTGGGTGAGCTGCCGGATGCTCGCCACGTGGTCGAATTCTTCGCGCACCCGCTTTTCCGCCGCATCGCCGAGACGCCGCCGCAGGTCCGGCGCGCCGATGGCGCGCGCCAATGCATCGCTGAGCGCCCGCGGATCGTCCGGCGCTGCCAGGAGGCCATTGACGTCGTCGGTGATGAGCTCGGGCACGCCCGATATGGTCGTCGAGATGCAGGCGAGCCTCTGGCTCGCCGCCTCGACCAGCACATTGGGCAGGCCGTCGCGGTCGCCGTCGCTGGCGATGCGGCAGGGCAGGACGAACAGGTCGCTGGCCCGATACTGCGCCAGCACCTCATCTTGCGCCCGTGACCCCAGCCACGAGATGCGGTCCGATAGCCCGAGCGTCTCGGCCTGCGCTTTCAGCCTGTCGAGAAGCTCGCCGCCGCCGATATGGACGAAGCGCCAGGCGAGCGTCCCGGGCAGGAGCGCCAGCGCTTCGAGAAGCATGTCGTAGCCCTTTTTCTCCACTGCCCGGCCGACGCTCATGAGGATCACCGGATCGCCCTTGTCGAGGCCGTTGCGCGCCGGACGCTCTTTCTCGAAATGGCCGAAGCGCGCGAGATCGAGGCCATGATAGCTCAGATGGACACGCGCCGCATCGGCGCTGAGGCTGCGGAGTTTTTCGAAGCCGGCCCTGGTGCAGGTCGCGACGAAGCGCGCCTGCGCCAGCTTGCCGCCCAGATCCCAGTCGGGCGACGTCCAGATATCCTTGGCATGCGCCGAGCAGCTCCACCCCACATCGAGCAGGAGGCTGGCATAGAGCGTGACCGAGGCCGGGGTATGAATGAAATGCGCATGCAGCCAGTCGGCATCCGCCGGGAATTCGGCGGCGAGGACCAGCGCCTGACCGAAGCGGCGCACCCGGTTGCGGCTGCGGTCCTTGCGGTAGTCGGCGAGGAACGCCTTGCGCAAAACCTTGTATTGCGGCCGCCGGCGCATCTTCCACCATGACCGGACGACCCGCATCGGCTCGTCATGCAGATATTCCGGCAGGTAGGTGACCGGCGCTTCGATCTCGTCATGGACCGGATGACGCTTCTTGTCGGTCGGCCGGCGCATCGAGACGAGAGACAGTTTGTGACCGACGCGTTCGAGGCCGCGCAGTTCCTGAGCGATGAACGTCTCGGACAGACGCGGATAGCCCTTGAGGACGATGACGATCTTCTTCGTCAACTGCCGCCTTCGACGACGCTGAGACGCTTCTTTGAGCCGGGCTCGAGCCATTCACCTACCAGGTCGGTGATGTGCTCGAGCCCGTCGAGCTTGAGCTTGGAGGTGACCTGCGAGGGCGGCGCGCGGCTGGGCAGCACCTTCAGCGCCCGGGCGAGGCGCACCGGGTCTTCCGCCTGTTCCGGCCGCAGCATGTCGATGACGCCGAGCTCGGCCGCCCGCTCGGCGCGGATAAGCTGCTCCTCGCGCGGCGTCACCCTGGGCACGATCAGCGCCGGCTTGTCGAAGGAGAGGATTTCGCAGAATGTGTTATAGCCGCCCATGCCGACCACCGCGCTGGCGCCGGCCACCAGATTTTCCATCCGGTTGTCGAACTCGATGATCTCGACCTGGGGAATGGACGAGCCCTTCTTCAGGAGCTTGCGTCGCTTGCGGGCCGGCATGAACGGCCCGAGCACCACCAGCATCCGGTGCTTCAGCGCCTCGTCATGATGATAGGCATCGAAAATGCTGTGGATCAGGTCGGCGCCGTCGCCGCCGCCGCCCGTGGTCGCCAGCATGTAGTTGCCCTCGATCTCGCGCATCGACACGCCGCTGTGCGGCAGGTGGCGCTGCAGGAAACCCACATAATGCATGCGCGAGCGGATGGCCTGCGGCACGTCGAAGCCCGTGAGCGGGTCGTAGAAATCGGCCGGGCCGTACACCCAGATCGAATCGTAGAACATGCCGATCTTGCGCAGGACGTCGCGCTTCGCCCATTCGGCCTCGAGCAGGTGCGGCGCATCCATGATCTCGCGCAGGCCGAGCACCAGCGTCGTGCCGCGCGTCTTGAGATAGGACAATGTCTCCTCGAGCTCGCCGCGCAGGCCCATCGGCTCCTTGTCGACGATGAACATGTCGGGCTGGAAGGATTCGGCCGTATGGCGGATGATCGCCTGGCGCATTTCCAGCGTCTCATGCAGGTCGGTATGCCGGTCGATCGAGGTGTATTCGCCGTTATGCAGCTTGATGATCGAGGGGATCTTCACGAAATCGACGCGCACGCGGTAGTCGAAGGCGCCGGCGATGGTCGAGCCCGAAATGATGAGGACGCTCAGGCCCCGATAGTTCTCGACGAGCGAATGCGCGATCGTCCGGCAGCGCCTGAGATGGCCGAGCCCGAACGTGTCGTGGCTGTACATGAGGATACGGGCGTGTTCCAGCCGCCGCATCAGCATCCCCTTCGTGTCGTTGCACTATGGTCGGTCTGCCACGTCATTTGTACGGATCGGCCGCGTCGCGCAGCCCGTCTCCCAGGAAGTTGAACGCCAGGATGACGACGATGACCGGAATCACCGGAAGCAGAAGCCAGGGGTAGAGGGCCACCACATTGATGTTGCTGGCCTCGTTGAGAAGCACCCCCCAGCTCACGATCGGCGGGCGCAGGCCGAGGCCGAGGAAGCTCAATGCGGTTTCGCCGAGGATCATGCCGGGGATGGATATGGTGGCGGAAGCGATCAGATGCGACATGAATCCGGGCACCAGATGGCGGCCGATGATCCGGCTGGCCTTCGCCCCCATGAGTTGTGCCGCGAGGACATAGTCTTCCTCGCGCAACGCCAGCAGTTTGGAGCGTACCGCACGGGCAAGGCCTGTCCAGTCGAGCAGGCCCAGGATGAAGGTGATGCCGAAATAGACGAGCAAAGGCGACCAGGTGACCGGCATGATTGCCGCCAGCGCCAGCCACAGGGGTATGCTGGGCAGGGACTGCAGCACTTCGATGACACGCTGCGTCAGGAAATCGATGATCCCGCCGCGATAGCCGGCGATGCCGCCGATGACGATGCCGAGAATGAAGCTGACCGCGACGCCGAGGAGGCCGATGGTGAGCGAGATGCGCGCCCCATAGATAATGCGCGAGAGCACGTCGCGCCCGAGCTGGTCGGTGCCGAGCAGGAAGAACTGGCCGCCTTCCGCCGGGCAGACGAAATGCAGGTTGCCCTCGACGAGGCCCCAGAATGCGTAGCCGTCGCCGCGGCAGAAGAACCGCAGCTTCTGGACGTTCTTCGTGTCGTCGGCATATTCGCGCTTGAGCGTCTCCATGTTGAGCTGGACCGACCGGCCATAGACGAACGGCCCGACGAACTGGCCTTCATGGAACAGCCGCACTTTCTGCGGCGGCGCATAGATGCTGTCGACATTGCGGGTGGCGAGATTGTACGGCGACAGGAACTCGGCGATGACGATCATCGTATAGAGGACGGCGAGGATGATGGCGGAGACGAGCGCCAGCTTGTGGCGCTTGAATTTCCACCACATCAGCTTCCACTGCGAAGCGAGGAACACCCGCTTCTGCTGCTCGCTCATCGTCTCGCCGGAACTCGGGTCGAACGGAGCGGTCGACACATAGTGCCGGAGCGGCTGACCCGGCGGCGGCAGCGGCGTCATGTCGTTCATTTGGTGCTACCGCCCTGCAGCCTGATGCGCGGGTCGAGCACCGCCAGCGCCAGATCCGAAATGAGGACGCCGATGACCGTGAGGAAGGCGAGGAACATCAGGAACGAGCCCGCGAGATACATGTCCTGGCTCTTCAACGCCCGGATCAGCAACGGGCCGGTGGTCTCGAGCGACAGCACGACCGCGGTGATCTCCGCCCCCGAGATGATCGCCGGCAGGATCGAGCCGATATCGGCAATGAAGAAGTTGAGCGCCATGCGCAGCGGATATTTCACCAGCGCCTTGAACGGATGCAAACCCTTGGCGCGCGCCGTTACCACATATTGCTTCTGCAGCTCATCGAGCAGGTTGGCGCGCAGCCTTCGGATCATGCCGGCGGTTCCCGCCGTGCCGATGATGACCACCGGAATCCACAGATGCTCGAGGATCGACTTGACCTTTTCCCAGCTCATCGGCTGGTCCATGTATTCCGGCGCCATCAGACGACCGATCGAGGTTCCGAACCACACATTGGCGAGATACATGAAGACCAGCGCCATCATGAAGTTCGGCACCGCGATTCCGAGCAGGCCCACGAAAGTCAGCCCGTAGTCGCCCCAGCTGTATTGATGCGTCGCCGAATAGATGCCGATCGGGAAGGCGATCAGCCAGGTGAAGATGATAGTGGTGAAGGAGACGAGGATCGTCAGCCACAGCCGGTCGCCGACGACGTCCATGACCGGCAGCCGGTATTCGAAGGAATAGCCGAAATCGCCGGTGAGCATCCCGCCGACCCAGTGGAAGTAGCGTATGAGGGGCGGCTGGTCGAAGCCATATTCCCGGCGCAGCGCTTCTATCTGCTCGGCATTGACACTCTCGCCTTGAGCCTGAAGTTCCGCTACGTAGCTTTCGAAATAGTCACCAGGAGGCAGCTCGATGATGGTGAACACAAGGGCCGAGATGACTACCAGCGTAGGCACCATCATCAGGATGCGCCAGATGATGTAGCGGAACATCCTTAGGAGCCTCCCTTCTCGAACCAGAACGTATCCATGCCATAGACCCCGAAATAGGCGGTGGGATCGAAGCTATAGAGGCCCTTGTCGGGCACGTTGCGCAGCTTCGAGGAAATGACGATCGGCTGCTGCGCCGAGTTCACGATGCCGATGGAGAAGACCTGGCTCGTATACAGCGACAGCATGCGATGCCAGATGTCGGTTCGCGCCTGCGTATCGGAGGCCTTGCGCCACTGCTGGTACAGGTCGAGAAGTTCCTTGGCCTCCTTCAGATCGGCTTCGCTGCCCTTCTCGCCGGCGGATTCGATGAAGATGCCCCATTGCGGCCATTGCAGCTGTTCATGGCTCGTCGGCGCCAGCGCCTTCGGATTCATGTCGGCGGTGGGCGTGCCGTTGTCGAGGCCGGACGCCATGGTCATCATCGTCGTGCCGCCGATGACACGGCTCCTCAGCACATCGGTCTGCGAAGTCCGTATCACGAGCTTGAGCCCGACCTTGCTCCAGTGATCGGTGATGAGCTGGAGCACGTCCGTCTCGAGCGGATCCTCGCCGGCGGTCTCGACAATGATCTCGGCGGGCCTGCCATCGGCAAGCAGGCGCGTGCCGCCGGGGCCGCGCTTGTCGAGGCCCATTTCATCGAGCAGCGCATTGGCCGCGGCGGGATCGAACGAAGTATAGGCATTCGCATATTCGTCGCGATAGAGCGGGCTCGCCGGCAGCACCGTGTCGGCGCTCGGGCGGCTCAGCCCGAAGAACTTGGCTTGGTTGATCTCGTTGCGGTCGATGGCCAGCGACATCGCCCGGCGGAAGCGCACGTCGCGCAGGACCTTGCTCCACTCCGGATCCGCGAAGTTCAGGTTGGGGAACAGGGCGATGCGCGAGCCTCTGCCGCTCGCCCACAGCTTGACCTTGATCGGCTGCGTAAGCTCGGCCTCTTTCAGGAACGTGTAGTCGGCAAAGCTGATATTCTGGGCCTGGAGGTCGGCCTCACCCGCGCCGGTCTTGGCCGGGATCAGCGAGGACGAGCTCACGCTCAGCACGAAGCGGTCGATATAGGGCAGCTGGCGGCCATCCTGGTCGACGCGGTGAAAATAGGGATTGCGCTCGAAGACGAACAGTTCGGAAGGCGGCTTCGTGGTGTTGCGCCATGGATCGAGCGTCGGCAGGTCGGGGTTCTCCGGGCGGTATTGCCGCGCCTTGTTGATATGAAGGCCCGTCCATTTCTTCTCGCCATTGGCCTTGACCAGTTCCTCGAGCTTTTCCTCGGTCTGATACTTCTTATGGAACTGCTTCAGATAATGCGCCGGCATCAGGAGGCTCAGCGCCTGCGGAGCCGCGATCTGCGGCAGGAAATCCGGATTGGGGGCATCCCAGGTGTAGCGAACCGTCTGGTCGTCGAGGATCTCGAACACCGGCGCCTTGCCGTCGACGAGGAGATTGGGAGAGATGACTTTGCTCAGATCCTCGTTGAACTGCACGTCTTCGAGCGCATAGCGGAAATCTTCCGTCGTCACCGGCACGCCGTCCGACCATTTGAGGCCTTGGCGCAAATGGAAGGTGAAGATGCGGCCTTCCTTGACCTCATAGGATTGCAGCACGTCCGGCTGAAGCTGCAGCTTGTCGTCGTAGCGCAGCAGCCGGGTATAGCCGTAGACGGTCATCAGGCTGATATTGCGCTGTCCGCCGATCAGAATGCGCGCGGTGCCGCCATACTGGCCCACCGCCTTACCTTCGCCCGCGATGGTGACGCGCAAGGGCTCCTTGGGCAGGCGTTGGTCGACCGGCGGCAACTCGCCCTTGGCCACTTTCTCTTTCAGGGAATCGGATTCGAGGTAGCCCGCCGCTGCCGGAACCGCGCAGAGGACGAGGATCAGGAGACTATGGAGAAACCGCAGATTCATTGACCTAACTCCCGAGATTGTTGGTCGCGCTGGGCAAGTATCCAGTGTGAGCCGCCGAGATCGCGATAGTCGAGCCCCTCGCCCTCGTCGCGAAACTCCTTGCCCCAGGCACTGTCGTCGGAGGCGCCGCCGAGCTTGAGCGTCTTGAAATCGAGCGGTCGGCCGAGATCGGGATAGGGCACGGCGGCGAGCAGCGCCCTCGTATAGGGATGCACCGGATTGCGGAACAGTGTTTCGCGCGGCGCGATCTCGACGATGCGGCCGCGGCACATCACGGCGATCCGGTCGGCCATGTAGTCGACGACCGCGAGATTATGCGAGATGAACAGATAGGTGAGTCCCAGTTCCTTCTGCAGGTCCTTGAGCAGATTGAGAATCTGCGCCTGCACCGAGACATCGAGGGCCGAGACCGGCTCGTCGCAGATGAGCAGGTTGGGGCCGAGCGCCAGGGCTCTGGCA
>CAZICN010000104.1:0-4776 GCA_964537655.1 uncultured Aestuariivirga sp. | reverse complement strand
GCCGATGCGCTGGCGTTGCCCGCCCGAGAAGCTGTGCGGATAGCGCGACAGGAAGCGGGTATCGAGGCCGACCGCCTGCATGAGCCTTTCGACGATCTGCTTGCGCTCGGCCGGGGTGCCTTGATTGTGGATCTCGAGCGGCTCGCTCAGGATGTTCTGCACCGTCATGCGCGGGCTGAGCGAGCTGAACGGGTCCTGGAACACCATCTGGATGCGGCGCCGGATGGCCTTGAGTTTTTCGCCTTCCGCCTTGAGGAGATCGACCGGGCCTTCGCCGCAGTCGAAGGTGACCGAGCCCTCATCGGGCGTCAATGCCCGCATGATGATCTTGCTCACCGTGGTCTTGCCGCAGCCCGATTCGCCGACCAGGCCGAAGCACTCGCCCTGCTTGATGTCGAAGCTGACATTGTCGACGGCGCGGATTTCCCTGGCGTCGCTCTTGCCGAACCATCCCGACTGGCGGGTCGAGAAGGATTTGCCGATATTGCGCACATTGAGAAGGATGCCGCCGCTCTTGCGGTTGCCGGTCTTGCCGCCGAGGAGCGAGCCGGCATTGACCGGCACGTCGCGCAGGGCCTTCAGCCGCTCGCCCGGCTTCATGTCGAAATGCGGCACCGCCGCGAGCAGGGCCTTCAGATACGGGTGCTGCGGATTGCCGAAGATGTCGGCGACGGTTCCCGCCTCCATGATCTCGCCGCGATAGATGACGACCACCTCATCGGCGATATTGGCGACGATGCCGAGGTCATGGGTGATGATCAGCACCGCCATGTTGAGCTTCTGCTGCAGCTCCTTCAGGAGCTGAAGGATCTGCGCCTGGATGGTGACGTCGAGCGCGGTGGTCGGCTCATCGGCGATGAGCAGCGCCGGCCGGCAGATCAGCGCCATGGCGATCATGGCGCGCTGGCGCAGGCCCCCCGACAATTCGAACGGATACATGCCATAAGCGCGCTTGGGATCGGGAAAGCCGACCAGGCCCAGCATCTCCTCGGTGCGCTCGCGGACTTCCTTCTCTCCTGCGTGGAAATGGATGCGATAGGCCTCACCCACCTGGTCGCCGATCGTGTGGAGCGGCGACAGCGAGGTCATCGGCTCCTGGAAGATCATCGAGATGCGCCCGCCGCGTATATGGCGGTACTTGTCGCCATCGACGTTCAGTCCCGCGAGGTCGGTCGTCTTGTTCTTGACCGGATCGGAAAACAGGATCTTGCCCTGCTTGATGCGGCCGGGCTTGGGCAGGATGCCCATGATGGTCTGGGCGATGACCGATTTGCCCGAGCCTGATTCGCCGACAAGCGCCGTCACCTTTCCGGGCAGGACCCGGAAGCTCGCATTTTTGACCGCATCGAAATCCCAGGCGTGCAGCGCGAAGCCGATTCCCAGATCCTCAATGCGGAGAATATCCCCTGCCGCCGTCATTGCGGTCCAGACTTACGCCTTGGCAACATGGCCGACCTAAACGCTTCCCCTTAGAGTGGGGGGAGCCTAGCCGTTTTTCGGTCCTTAGGGAAAGGGGCAAATCTCGGGCTTGGCCACATCTGCACAGCGGAAGCTGCGGCGGAAATCGTCATAATAGAGAGCCCAGACGCCGGGACCTGCGGCGCGATAGGGGCCGAACTTGAAATACTGGTTCTCGCCCAGGCCTTTGTCGTTGTGACCGATTCGCCCTTTGACCGTGACGATCCATTTGTCATTGGCGAATATCTCGATATGGCCGGTGCCTTCGGGCCCCGGCTTCGAATAGACGGCAAAGTCGATCCAGCCGCTGTCCGGCGCGGGCAGGCGGTTGCCGCGGTCGATCACCGTGATCTTGTCGGTGCAGGCGGTGAACTCATCGCCGTTCTGCGGGCCGAAATTCTTGTCGAAAGCGACCAGCGCCCTTGTCTGGTTGGTGTCGGGCCTGAGCCAGACGGCCGTTTCGCCCTGGCCGCACTGCGCCCGTTTTCTCTTCTCGCCTTCCTTGCCCGGCAGGAGATTGGTTTCGACCGTGATGAAGAACTTGCCCTCATTGTAGCGGAACGCCAGGAACGGGCTGAAATCGCCATCCGCCCCGGCATCGATCTCGCGCTTCCACTGGGCGATCAGATAGCGGTGATCATCCTGCGGCAGCGGTTCTTCGAACTTGACCGCGAAGCCGAACCACACGCCCCGGTCGTAGGGAACCCTGAGCTTGCTGCGTTCCCAGATTTCCGCCCGCTCGCTGCACAGGGCCTGGCTCGCCGGGCAATGCGGCTTGACCGACAACCTGAGCGCGCCCTTGCCGGTATGCACCACCTTGTTCTGGAACTCGACCGTTCCGGCACTCTGCTCGAAATTCTTCTTGTAATAGAGACCGCCCTCGGGCGCGAAGTCCGGTCCTTCGAAGCCATCGACCAGTTTGCTTTCGAAGGTGAGGTTCTCGGTCGCTGCGGCAGGCGTTGCGCCCGGCATCAGGAGACCCGCGAGCACCAGGCCCGTTGCCGCCAAGAGACGCATCAGCTCGCCTTGCGCTGGTTCATGAGATACTTATCGCGGTGCAGCAGGATGAGCTGCTCGGCATCGGTCAGGTCGCGCGCCTTGCTCGCCGGCACATAGTCGGTGACGGTGGCCTTGCCACCCTCGATCGGCGCATGGACCTTCATGTCGTATTCGGTGCCGCGCAATGTCTCGACCCCCAGCGTTTTCCAGTTACCGCCGCTATAGAGGGCAAACTCGTCGCTGGCAATGATCGGAGTCTTGTATTTCTTCGACAGGTTCTCGAGGCGCTGGACTTCGTTCACCGCCTGGCCGAAGGCCGAGAAGGTCAGCCTGTCCTTGAGGCCGACATTGCCGAACATGACATTGCCGACATGGAGCCCGAGGCCATAGCCGATATCCGGCAGGCTTCCGGCGCGGCGCTGCTCGTTGAGCTGCGTCATCCGCGCCACCGCGCTGTGGGCGGCGGCGAGCGCCTGGCGGCAGGCGATCTCGGACGGCCCCCGGTGCCTGGCGCAGGGGATGACCGCGAGGAAGCCATCGCCGAGGAAGCTCAGTATTTCGGCACCGCCTTCGCCGAAAGGTGTGGCGATCGCGTCGAAGAACTGGTTGAGCGTATCGATGAAGACCTGCCGGCCCGCCTGCTCGGCGATCGCCGTCGAACCGCGCATGTCGGCCATGATGAGAGCGGCGCGGATCGTCTCGCCGTCGCCGCGCTGCACCTGTCCCGACAGCACCCGCTTGCCGGCGCCGGTGCCGAGATAGGTGGTCAGCATGTTGCCGGCGAGTTGGCTCAGCACCGCGACGCGTGTCGCCACCGCGAGCCGGCTCTGGATGCGCAGCAAGGCGGCGATGTCGCTTTCATTGAAGCCGCCGGCCCGGTCGGTCGACCACGAGCCGAGGATGCCTTGCGTCCATTCCTCATCGAAGCCCGAGACGAAAGCGAGATAGTCGGTGATGCCCTCTTTCTTGAGGTCCTCGAAGATGGGGAATTCCGGCTTCTCCTCCACATCGATGCGCCGGCGCATGGTGTCGAGCCCGTGGCTCAGGAGATGGAAATAGGGGCTCTTGAGAAAGAGGTCGCTCTTCTCCTGGCCGGGCTCGACATGACGATAGCCTTCGACCTGGAGTCCCTCGCCGCGCCGCCAGGTGAAGCCCATGGCGCGGTAGAGCGGATGCAGCATGGAGAGCGAGACATGGATGCGCTTCAGGGGAATGCCGGTCGCCGCCAGCCTCTCGCAGCAGCCGCGCACCACCGTTTCGAGATCGGTGTTGCGCAAGGACGCCTGCTTCAGCCAGTCCGAGACTCGATCGATGAGGATTTCCGACGTCTCATATTGGGCGGCCGTCATTTTGTGCTCCGTTGCTGGCGCGCTGAGGTTTCCCGTGCATCGAGGCATCAGATCAAGCCGGGAAGCGTCCTAATGTGTGATCCGGGCCGTGATTTTGCAACGGGGACATCCGGTTAAGGAAAAGAAGATCGGCACCCTTGGGCTCCTTCTGCCAGGCGATCCCAACCGTCAGATAGGCCATGAGGCTCGGAAACTTGCCAACCGCGGCAGCCCGCTCGAGCCTGCCGAAAAGCCGCGCCAGCCGCAGCGTCGCCATGAGTGTCCTGCCGCGACGGTAGAGCCGGAGGCCGGAAAGCGTCCGCTCATAGAGGGCGGGATGGACGGCAAGCTGCACGCCCTTGACCTTCTCGGCATCGAGGGCCTTGAGTTCGTCCACGATCTTGTATTCATAACCCTCGATGTCGATCTTGACGAAGACCGGGCCGGGCCCGGCCGCCGCCAATATGTCGGCCATCGGACGGCCCTCGACTTCGACCGAGCCGCCATCGCCGATGGCGAGGGCGCTCGTTTCCGAGCTGCCGAAACCTTCGACCGCATTGAGGGTCAGGCAGGATTTGGGCGACAGCGCGCATTCGGTGAGGGTCACATTCGGATAGCGCGGCAGCAACGACTTGAGGATGCACCGGCATTTGGGATCGGGCTCGACCACGATCACGCGCTTGGCCCGCTTCGCCGCCCAGAAGGGCGTGACGCCGATCCAGCCGCCGATATCGATATAGGTGACGTCCGGTCCGAGCGCATCGCTCAGTGTACGGAAAGTTCGCGGCTCCCACGTCCCGCTTGCGAGCTTGCCGTAGAATTTCCGGTATTCCGGAAGGTCGGCGAGGGTCACCGTCTCGCCGTGATAGGTGATATCGAGACACTTCATGGAGAGCTATTTGCGCCAGTTCACATCGGACTTCAATGCAGGTGACGTAGAGCAAATCCCGCCAAAGTTGAAGACTTTGGCGGGGCGCGGGATCAGGAAAAG
>CAZICN010000103.1:5306-13033 GCA_964537655.1 uncultured Aestuariivirga sp. | reverse complement strand
TGACCTTCAGGTTATGAGCCTGACGAGCTACCGGGCTGCTCCATCCCGCGTCAAATGCAACCGACGACCCTGGGGATGCGCCAACGCGGCGCTTATGTAGCAACCGAAAGGGGCCTTGTGAACCCCCAATGCCAAGAAAATTCGGTGGAAAATATTGATTGTGACAATGAAGCCCGACAGGGTTCCGGGAAAGCGCTTCCCGCCGGAAGTGAAGGCAGGGGCCAGTCGAGGGGAAGAGGTGCCGAGGATCTCTCAGGATCATCCGGCGGGTGAGGCGTTGCGCCGGCTGATGCGCAAGACCATGCGGGCTTTGGCCCAGGACCTGGAGCAGGCCCGCTCGGGCAAGACCGTTCATCCCGCCAGGCGCCGCCTGAAGCTTGCCCGCAGCCAGTTGCGGCTGATGAGGCCGGCCCTGGGCGCGGAGAGTTTCCGTGAGGAAAACCAGACGCTGCGCGACGCCGCCCAGAGGCTGGCGGGTCTGAGGCACACCGAGGCCATGATCGAGGCCATTGCCAAGCTCAAGGCCGAGGCTGAGGACCTCGCACCCGATATGGCGGTCTTTGCCGCACTCGAGGCCGCGGCCCGCGATCACCGGGAGGATGTCGCAAGCCCGCAGGACACCGCCCGCAGCATCGCGGAAGCTTTGGCCCTTATCGAGGAGCTGCGCGGACGCATCTCGTCCTGGACCTTGCCGAAGCGCGACATCAGCCTGTTCGTCGAGGGCATGCGCGCCTGTTTCGCGAAGGCCCGCCGGCTGCTGCGTCAGGGCCTCGAGCGCCAGGAGATGCCGCTCCTGCATGAGGCGCGCAAATCCGTCATCCACCATCTGCACCATATCGAGCTCCTGGCGCCGCTGTGGCCGAAACTGTTCAAGGTGTGGGCGGGCGAGTTGCAGACGCTCAGGGAGGACCTGGGCGACCTCAACGACCTCGACGATCTCGCGGCTGAACTGGACCGCGCGGACAGCCCGTTCGCGGCAGTCGAATCCAAGGCCCGCGCCGTCGAATTGATCGACCGCCGGCGCAAATCCATTCTCGCCCGCATCGCCAGCGAGACCGGGCATCTCTTTGCCGAGGAGCCGAAGAACTTCGCCGCCCGCATCGACGCCTTGTGGCGGCACCTGACGGCCTGAGCCGCCGCTCGCGTGCTCAAGAAAGTGGCATGCAAATTTATCATCGCTTGAGCACGAGCCCTGCGTCGGGTCTGCTTGCCGGATCGGCCGGACGCAATTAGATCACGATGAGTTTGGATCGTTGCGATCCAAACTCATAAACGTGATCGGCGCGCCATGTCTCCCCAAGTCCGGTATTTCGCCACCCCGCGCGCCGCCATGACGGCCGTGTTCATTGCCTATGGCATCGGGTCGGGGCTGTGGGCGGGATCCATTCCGGCCGTGATGCGCAATGCCGGCATCGACAGCATGATGCTCGGCCTCGGCATCACCTTCTATGGCATTGCCTATGTCATGGTCATGTCCTTGGCGGGCGCCCTCGCCCGCTTCGCCACCAATCGCGCCCTCATCCTGGCGAGCCTGCCGGCTGTCGCCCTCACGGGATCGCTGTTGCTCATGTCGGCCAGCCCGCTGTGGTTTCTCATCGCCCTGGTGTGTTTCGGCGCGGCCCAGGGCCTGCTCGATCTCTTCATGAATGCCGAGGCGAGCTATGTGGAGACCGAGCTGAAGCGCCCGGTCTTTACCAGCTTCCACGCCGCGGCATCGGCCGGGATGGCGGTCTTCGCCCTGATCGGCAGCCTGATCATGGCCGATGCGAGCCCGCTATGGACAGCTGCCCTCCTGTGCATCGGTTTCCTGGCCATGGGCATCTTCGCCGCGAGACGGTTGCCCGCCCGCTATTCGGCGATGGCGCGCATATCGCCCGCGACCCCTGCCCCTCCGCTGACGCCGCTGATCGTCCTCGGCCTCGCCGCCGGCCTCGTCATTGCCGGTGAGACGGCGGCGATCATGTGGTCGGCGAAGCTGCTCGACGAGCAGGCGCCGGCGCTGGCCGCCATCGCCGGCCTCGGCACCGCCTTCTATGGCCTGTGCAGCACCGCCATACGCCTCGCCGGCGATACGATCCGCGCCCGCTTCGGCGATATACCGTTGATCCTGGGCTCGCTCCTGCTCGCGACTGTGGGCTTCGTCCTGATTGGCGTTTCCGGCAGCTTTGCGGTCAGCGCCATCGCCTTCGCGCTGACCGGCCTCGGCACCGCTTGCGTCATCCCGGCGATCTTCGCCATCACTGCCAGGCACATGACCGAGAACCGCGCCCGCGGCCTCGGCATCGTCTCCTTGGTGGCGGGCCTGCCGCGCGTGCTGGCGCCGTGGTTCTTCGGCTGGGTCGCGACCGCCCATTCGACGAGCTTCGCCTTCGGCCTCTGCGCCGTCGCCATGGCGGTGGCGCTCGCCCTCATCCTGCTGCTGCAGCTGTTGCTCAGGCGCACGGCGCAGCCGGTGCCCACGCAGGCACAATAAATTATGCGAGACTCGCCGCGGCCTGTGGGAACATCAGGTCGACCGGCATCGGCCGCCCGAGGAAATAGCCCTGCGCCTCGTCACAGCCTTCCTGGCGCAGGAAGTCGAGATGCGCCTTGGTCTCGATGCCTTCCGCGAGGACCGGGATCTCGAGACTGCGTCCGAGCGCCAGCACGGCGCGGATGATCGAGTCCGACTTGCGCTGCTTGCCGAGCTTGTCGACGAAGGAACGGTCGATCTTGATCTTGTCGAAGGGAAAGGACTGCAGCGTCGACAGCGAGGAATAGCCGGTGCCGAAATCGTCCATGGCGATCGACACGCCGAGAGTCTTGAGCCTCCTCAACGTATGCAGCGCCATGTCGGGATCGGAGATCAGCAGCGATTCCGTCACCTCGAGCTCGAGGCGCTTGGGCGGCAGGCCGGTCTCGATCAGGATGCCGTGCACGGTTTCGGGCAGCCCGCCATGGGCGAACTGCACCGGCGAGAGATTGACTGCGATGCGATAGGGCTCGGCCCAGGACGCGGCCGTCGCGCAGGCCTTGCGCAGCACCCATTCGCCGATCGGCACGATGAGCCCCGTCTCCTCGGCGATCGGGATGAAATCGGCGGGCGAGATCATGCCCTTCACCGGATGACGCCAGCGGATGAGCGCCTCATAACCGATCGTCTGGTTGTCGGTGAGCCGCGACTGCGGCTGGTAGTAGAGCTCGAACTCCTCCTGGGCCAGAGCCTGCCGGAGATCGCGCGCCAGGTTGCGGCGCTCGCGCACTTCGAGATCCATGCCGGGTTCGAAGAAGCACGCCTTGCTGCCCTGGATTTCCTTGGCGCGATACATCGCGAGATCGGCATTGGCCATCAGCTCGGGCCCGCTGGCCCCATCGTCCGGGAAGACGGCGATGCCGACGCTGGCGCCGATGGCGAGCTCATTGTCGTCGACGCTGAGCGGCGCCCGCAACGCGGCGAGGATGCGGTCGGCGAAGGCCATGATCTGTTCGGGTTCGCCCGCCGAGGCGAAGATCGCGAAGAACTCGTCGCCGCCGAACCGCGCGGCATATTCCGAGCCCTTGAGGCAGGCCCTGAGCCGCCTCGATATCTCGGCCAGCACCGCATCGCCAGCCGCATGACCGAACACGTCGTTGGTTTCCTTGAAGCGGTCGAGGTCGAAGCTCAACAGCGCGAAGCGCCGGTTCTGCGCCTGCGCCTCCCGGATCTCGCCTGCGAGGCGCTCGAGGAAGGAATTGCGGTTGGGCAGCCCGGTCAGCGGATCGAAATGCGCCAGATAGTGGATGCGCCCTTCCGCCGATTTCTTTTCGGTGAGGTCGCGCACCGAATAGACGCGGCTGCCGGTGAGCGGGTCATTGGGCTTCGAGAGCAGTTCGACCGGGATCAGCCTGCCGTCGCGGCCGCGCAGCAGGCCCTCGGTGCGCAGCGTGGCGGCGGGCGACACGCCGCCCTCGATCGTCAGCATATCGTCGAACAGGTCGCGGCTCATGATCATGTCGCGCCGGAAGCCGCTCAGCTCCTCGAAGCTCGTATTGACGTCGACGATGCGGTTGTCCTTGACGATGATCAGGCCTTCGATCGCCGCATTGGCGAGCCGGCGCAGCCTCGTCTGGGCTTCGCCATGGGCGCTCTTGTCGGCGAAATAGGCGGAAACGCCGATGGCGATCACCAGCGCCGCGGCGGCGGCGATGAAGAACACCATCACATGATTGGGCACGGCCCCGAGCGGCACATCGATCAGCGGATCGGGAACGATGGTGACGGCCCCCATGGCGGTGAAATGCAGGCTGACGATGGCGAGCACGAGAGCGAGCGGCGCCGCATAGCGGCCGCGATAGGTCTCGGGCCAGCGCGTCAGATGGAGCGCGAGCATGCCGAAGGCCATGCTGGCGATCACCGAGGCGGCGACGAGCCCCGCATCCCATTGCACGACGCCGGCAGTCCGGAAGCCCGCCATGCCGGTATAGTGCATGGCGCTGATCCCGAGGCCGACAAGCGCCCCGCCCACTTTCGCATGGAACGACGCCGGCTGCCCGGCGACGCTGAAGGCAACCGTCATCGCCATGATCGCCACGACCAGCGAGAAAGTGGTGAGGGCCGGATCATAGCCGGTGGGCAATCCCGGCGCGAAAGCCAGCATGGCCAGGAAATGCGTGGCCCAGGTCGCCGTGCCCGCCGCGGTGCCGGCCATGAGCAGCCATCGCCGCCGCACGGCACCTTCGGACGCCCGCGCCCGCATGAACAGCCGCATGGAAACGAGACTGCCGAACGCGCAGATCACCGCGGCGAGCGCGACGAGCCTCAGATCATGGTCGACGGTCAGGCAGGTTAGAACTTTCAGCATAGCGCCGCCTCTTCAACTATGCAGAAAAATGCAGACAAACTTCTAAGAATCCGTGGATAGCCTAGGTTAAGGATTACCTAAGGATATTCACGGCATTTTACCGGGTCTTCCTGAGCAGCCTGAGGGCATTGGCCGTCACCAGCACGGTCGCCCCGGTATCGGCGAGGATGGCGACCCACAGGCCGGTCATGCCGGCCACCGTCGTGACCAGGAACACCGCCTTGAGGCCGAGCGCGATCGTCACATTCTCGCGGATGACCCGCATCGTGCGCCGCGACAGGCGGACGAGCCCGGCGACATCGCTCACCCGGTTGTTCAGCACCGCCGCATCGGCGGCCTCGAGCGCCACATCCGTGCCTGAGCCCATGGCGATGCCGACCGTCGCCGCGGCCAGCGCCGGCGCATCATTGATGCCGTCGCCGACCTTGGCGACACCGCCCTCCTCTGCCGCGAGCTTCCTGATGAAGGCGAGCTTGTCCTCGGGCAGAAGCTCGGCATTGACCTCCATGCCGAGCGAACGGCCGATCGCTTCGGCATTGGCGCGATTGTCGCCGGTCAGCATCACCGGCCGGATGCCGAGGCCGACGACCTCCTTGAGCCCTTGCACCGCATCGGCGCGAGGCTCGTCGCGCAAGGCGATGAGCCCCAGCGCCTTGCCCCCGGATTGGATGACCGAAACGCTCTTGCCCTCGGCCTCGAGCCCGCGCGCCTGATCGAGCACCTCGCTGCTGGTGACGCCGAGGCGGGCGGGTGCGCCGATGCTGACGATGCGGCCGTCGACCCTGGCGCTCAGCCCCTTGCCGGGCAGCACTTCCGAATGGCTGGCGGGCGTGAAGGCGATGTTGCGTGCCTTCGCATGGGCGACGATCGCTACGGCGAGGGGATGTGAGGAGGCCGCTTCCGCCGCCGCGGTGATGCGCAATACTTCCGTTTCATCGAGATCGGACAAGGGCACGATATCGGTCACTTTCGGCTTGCCCTCGGTGAGCGTCCCGGTCTTGTCGAAAGCGATGGTCTTCACCTTGCCGATCGCTTCGAGCACGCCACCGCCCTTGACCAGGAGGCCGCGGCGGGCGCCGGCCGCCAGCGCCGAGGCGATGGCCGCCGGCGTCGAGATGACGAGCGCGCAGGGACAGCCGATGAGCAGCAGCGCCAGGGCGCGGTAGATCCAGGTCGACCACTCGGCGCCTAGGGCCAGCGGCGGGACGATCGCCACGGCGAGCGCCAGCGCGCAGATCGCCGGCATGTAATAGCGCGAGAATGTATCGATGAAACGTTCGGTCGGCGCCTTGGCGTCGGCCGCTTCCTCGACCAGCCTGACGACGCGGGCGATGAGCGTGTCCTCGGCCGGCTTCTCCACCCGGCAGCGCAGCATCGCCTCGCTGTTGATCGAGCCTGCGAGCACCATGTCGCCCGGCTCCTTGACGCGCGGGACCGATTCACCCGTCAGCGCCGATTCATCGAGCGCCGATGTGCCGGAGAGGATCGTCGCATCGGCCGCCACCCGGTCGCCCGGACGCACGATGATGATCTGGCCGACGGCAATCTCGCCGATGGGCCTCTCGACGATGCCGTCCGGCGTTTCGACCATCGCCGTCTTGGGCGCGATGTCGGCCAGCGCCTTGATGCCCGAGCGCGCCCGTCCGGCGGCGATGCCTTCGAGCAGTTCGCCGATCGCAAACAGGAACACGACGAGCGCCGCCTCTTCGGTCGCCCCGATGATGACGGCGCCGACGACCGCGATGGTCATCAGCATCTCGATGGTGAAGACCGAGCCGAGCCTTGCCGCCATGACGGCGCGCTTGACCACGGGGATGGCGCCGGCGACGCAGGCGGCAAGAAACACATAGAAGGCCGCCGCGGGTGCGATCAGGCTCGCCAGATAGGCCATCGCGATCAACCCGCCCGCGGTGAGGACGAGTTGGCCCTTCGGCGACTGCCACCATTTGCCTTCGATGGGCTTGGCATGATCGCCATGGTCGTGTCCGGCATGGCCGCTATCGACCGCCGGTGCGCCGCCCGGCGTGGGCGCTTCGCCTATCCCGTAGCCGAGGCTTTTGACCGCCGCCGTGACTTCGGCTCGACGCTCGGGTTCGGCCAGCGTCACGGTCAGGGATTCGCTGGTCAGGCCGACCTTGACGCCGCTGGCGCCAGGGACGCGCGCGACCGCCTTTTCGATCTTCTGGGCGCAGCTCGCGCAGTCCATGCCGGTGATCTTGAACTTTTGGATAAGGGGCTCTCTTGACATCATGCCCATCACCTACAATCTCTAGCCACTAGAGCTTCAAGAGGAAAATTTCATGTCCGGCCTATCGATTGGCAAGCTGGCGGATGCGACCGCCACCAAGGTGCAGACGATCCGCTATTACGAGACCATCGGGCTTCTGGCGCCCTTCACCCGCACTGAAGGCGGCCACCGTCTTTACGATAGGGAAGACCTGAAGCGCCTGACTTTCATTCGCCATGCCCGCGAGCTCGGCTTCTCGATCGACGCCATCCGCGAGCTGCTGAGCCTGTCCGACAACCCGCAGACGAGCTGCGAGCGCGCCGACGACATAGCGAGCCGTCAGCTCGAGGAAGTGGAGCAGCGCCTCAGGCGGTTGAAGGTGTTGCAGAAGGAACTGAAGCGCATGGTGGCGGAATGCGGCCATGGCCGCGTCTGCGACTGCCGGGTGATCGAAGTGCTGAGCGACCACCGCCTGTGCCAGGCGGCGCATTAGATGTGGAGCCTCAATAGGTTGTCCTCGGTTAGGCTGAGGCGGCTGATAGGCGTTTGGGCTTTGAGGCTACCATGAGGCCGGTGCCAATTGTAGCGATGAAGCCAGATGGGCAGCTCTTCGGCGCGACGATCTGACGTTGGATATGCCTGAGCATAGGCCCATTCGCGCAGCGCCGTCTGGATGAAGC
>CAZICN010000103.1:0-5206 GCA_964537655.1 uncultured Aestuariivirga sp. | reverse complement strand
GCTATTGCGACGTGTCGACCGGACATTGCTTGCCGGGCTCGACTTCCCAGGTCGCCGGCTCGACCACCTGGCCCTGCTGGCAGGTCGACATGTTGTTGGTGAGCGTGCCCTTGATCGTGCCATAGGTTCCGGGCACCGGCGTCGGCTGCGCCGCCGAGATATTAAAGGTCTTGCCGTCCGCTTCGAGGATGATGCAGTTCGCCTCGACGCCGGCGGCGGCACAGCCCGAAACGGTGATGTCCTCGGCGGCGCTGCTGAGCGTCATCAGGGCGAATAGGCCGGCGGAGAGAATGAGACGGCGCTTCATGGGCTCGTACCTCCCTTTTCTGGATATTCCGATCATAACCCGAAGCGGTGATCGGATGTGGGGTTAGTCTAGTCTATTGGTCCCCGGGCGGATAGTTGCGCAGCCAGACCGGCTTGAGCTTCGGCAAATCGCTGCAGCGGTCCGCCGCGGCGACGAGCTTCGGCGCGTTCTCCGCGAACCATGGGCGGTTGGGCCGCCAGCGTGTCATGGCGCAAAGATAGATGTCGAGCGCCGAAAAGCGCTCGCCCAGGAACCACGGCGCCTGCGCCTCCGCTTCGACCATGCGCCACAGCGATTTCGCATAGTCCTCGATATTGGCGCGAAAGCCCTTGGCCGCCTTGTCGCCGGGCACGAAGCGTCCCGGCACGTCGGCATAGGTGAAGGTCGGATAGATATTGGCGACCATGAAGACGAGCCAGCGCAGGAAGCGCGGCCGCGCCGGATCGCCGGGTGCTGGCACGAGATCATGGCTGCCCGCCGCGTCGGCGAGATGGAGCGTGATGGCGGCGGTCTCGGTCATCACCTGGCCATCGGGGAGGATGAGGACAGGCACTTGCGCCAGCGGGTTGAGCCGGGCGAGTTTCCGGCGCGCCGCTTCGTCCTCGAAGAGATCGCCCGTATCGGCGAAGTCGAAGGGCAATCCGTACCATTCGAGCTGGGCTTCGGCGAGGACCGAGCCCCAGCCAGGGCGGCCATGCAGGACATAACGTTTCATCACATCTCCCTTGAACAAAACGGACTGGCGGCACGGTCGATCCTGACGCGGACGCGCGCCCGGCCTCCATGACCACGTCCATGGCATGATTCGTGCTCCGTGATCGGCTCCAGATCGGGTTGAGGCAACTCATGTCAAAATGGCACAAGGGCGCGGCGCAGAAACGCGTCCAGGACAAAGCGGCGGGGTCGCATTTTCCCTCGATGCCGCTCACCCTGCCGCTGGTTCTCGATCTCGACCGCTGCCTGATCTCGGGCGATCTCCTGTTCGAGAACTTCGTTACGGCCTTGCGCGGCAATGTCCTGATCGTTTTTTCCTGCCTCTATTGGCTGGTGACTGGCGGGCGCGCGCATCTCAAGCGCAGGCTCGCGGCGATTGCCCCACTCGACACCGACCTCATTCCCGCCTGTGCCGGGCTCGTCTCTCTGGCCGAGGCCGAGAGGCGCGCCGGGCGGTCCATTGTTCTGGCAACCGCGGCGGACGAGCTCCTCGCCAACCGCTTCAGGCGCCGCTTCGATTTTGTGAGCCGCGTCATCGCCTCGGACGGCACCCTCAATCTGAAAGGCAGCCGCAAGGCCGAGGTGCTCATGGCGGAGTATCCGCAAGGCTTCCTCTATGCCGGCGATTCGCCCGCCGATCTTGCGGTGTGGAAAGAGGCGCAAGGTGTGGTCACGGTCGGCGCCTCGATGGCGACGCGCCGCAAGGCGCGCGCATTTGGCAAGCCGACGCTCGACATCGACACGCCGGGGCTCACTTTCAAGAGCCTGCTCAAATCCATCCGCCTGCAGCAATGGGCGAAGAACGCCCTCGTTCTGGCGCCCGTTCCGCTGGCCGGCAAGTTCACCGACATGGGCGCCTGGCTCGATGCCGGCCTCGCCTTCCTCGCCATCGGCTTCCTCGCTTCCGCCACTTATCTACTCAACGACATTTCCGATCTCGCCGATGACCGCAGGCACTGGTCGAAGCGGGAACGTCCCCTCGCCTGCGGACACATGTCGGTGCCGGCCGCCTTGCTCGTTGCCGCGGCCTTCCTGGCCATCGCGACGGGCCTCGGCTTCTCTCTCGGACCTGCGAGCCTCGCTGTCCTGGCGCTCTATGGCGCCACGACGCTGCTTTATTCCTTCAGCCTGAAACGCATGCCTATCGTCGATGTCATGACGCTCGCGGGCCTCTTCACCTCGCGCCTGCTGCTGGGCGTCGTCGCCATCGGCGCCGCACTGTCGCCCTGGCTATTCGTGTTTTCCATGGCGCTGTTCTTCTCGATCTCGCTCGCCAAGCGTCATGTCGAGGTGGTCCGGCTGCGCGCCCATGGCCTGGAGCGCAGCGCGGGTCGTGGCTATGACGGACGGGATGAACCGTTCCTGCTGGCACTCGGTTTAGGCTCCGGTCTCGCTTCGGTCGTGCTGCTGTCGCTCTATCTGTCCAATGACGCCTTTCGCGCCGCCCATTATGGGGCGCCTCAATTCCTGTGGTTCGCCCCGGCGATCATTCTTCTGTGGCTCTCGCGCATCTGGATGCTCTCGCAGAGAGGCGAACTCGATGACGATCCGGTCGCCTTCGCGCTGCGCGACCGCTCGAGCCTCATGCTGGGGGCAGCGTTGGGTCTCGCCTTTCTCGCCGCGGCCCTCGGGAATCATGTTCCATGGCTCGCCTGATCGGGAAACTGCACGGACCTCTCCCGGCTTTCCTGATCTGCGGCACGCTCGCCGCCGCCGTGAACTGGCTCGCCCGCATGGTCCTCTCGCTATGGATGCCTTTCGGATCAGCGGTCGTCGTCGCCTATGCGACCGGCATGCTGGCGGGCTTCCTTCTCTACCGGCGTTATGTGTGGACGGCCAGCGCACGCCCGCTCTGGGGCCAGGTCCTTGCCTTCGTCTGCGTGAACATCGCCGTGGCGGGCCTCGTCCTCGTCACGGCGCTGGGCCTCGTGGCGGCAGGCGGGCTCTTTGTCGGGCGGTCCGCCCTGGTCGAGGCGCTGGCCCACGGTTTGGCGATCGCGCTGGGTGCGGCCGCCAATTATGTCGCCCATCGCGAGATCACCTTCCGCGTTACCCGGACTTCGTGAGCGCCAGCACCGCGACTGTCGCCACATTGAGCACGATGCCCCAGGTCACCAGCAAGCGGAAGCTCTCGAGACGCGCTTGCGTAAGGGCGCTCGCCAACAGCAGCAGCGCCGCCGGCAGCCAGTCCAGCATGTAGCGCTGCGCATTGTACTGGCTGAAACCGTTCGAGTGATAGAAGAGCAGCGCCGCCGCGAAGCCGGCGATGAGGAGGAGTGCGGTGAGCTCGACGCGCCCGAGGCGCGTGAAGAACAACAGCAGCAGCCATGGGCTTGCCGCGAGAACGGCCGCGCCCGCATCGTCGAGGCCGCCGAGCGTCAGCCGCATCGGGCCGGTGAAGTCGGCATGGAAGCCCTGCAGGAAGAAGTAGAACAGGTTGAACAGCACATAGTGGCTGTCCCACAGCCCATGGGCTGCCACGCGCTCGCCCAGCACGCTGCCATCGGCCGTGAACGGGATGCTGCCATAGCCCGAATCGAAGGCATTGCCGAAGCGCCAGTAATTGTAGGCGAGATAGAGGATGAGTGCGGCCGCGATCGGCAGGCCGAGCTTGAAAGCCGCGGAAATGCGTTCGGCTGTGATACGCAGGAGCGGCTCTTCCGGCCGGAAGGCCAGCAGCAGGAGCAGCGGCGCATAGAAGATCGACATCTGGCGCGACAGCAGCGCGCAGCCCAGCGCCAGTCCCGCCGTCGCCAGCCGGCGTCCCGCCACGACTTCATGGATAGCTAAGGTGACAAAGAAGAAAGCGACCGATTGCGCGAAAAACCAGACGCCGTCGCCGCGCAGCATCACATAGTAGAGCGGGCTTGCGAAACCGATCGCCGCGAGGAGCCACAGCCGTTGTTCGGCAGTGACGACAAAGCTCTTGAACGTCCGGCTCCACAGCGCCAGCGCCCCCGCCCAGAGAAGGATCGACAGGACGACGAAGCCTTTGGCGTAGATCCCGAACATGGCCACCAGCGGCATCACCAGCAGCGCGGGAAAAGGCGGGAAAACGATATAGGTCTTGCCGTCGCGCAGCCCGCAATCGGCGCCAAAGCAGGTCGAGGCGTCGGGCCGGCCGGACAGCAGGCTTTCGGCGACCAGCGCATAGGCATTGGTGCCGCCGGCCTCGGTCAGCGCCCGGAATAAAGCGGCCGCGAAGAGAAGAGCACAGAGCCCGGCGGCGCCCAGCGCCAGCAGCAGGGTCCGTTTCCCTGTGGTTTCGGTCACCGCATGCATGGCTCGCTCCCTGATCGCCCGCGCCAAGCTTTAAACAAGTCCGGGTGATTCGCTGAGGGCGTGGGCAAGCACGGATGGCCCGCGGCAGGCGCAGCCGAACGCGCGCTCCCTCGTCCGGGCGATTTCGCCATGATAAGGTTTTGGTTCCGGCCCGTCGGGCGGAGAAGCTGGAAAGAAACACGAATGATCGTTGTCACGGGCGCCAGCGGTTACATCGGAAGCAGAGCCGTCTCTCGTCTTCTCGACCTCGGCGTCCCGGTGACCGCGATGGGGCGCGACGGCGAGCGTCTGCGGCAAGCCCTGCCGCTCGGCGCTCCGATCGCCATCGCCGACTATGACGATCCGCCGAGCCTCGAGCGGGCCTTCGCCGGAGCAACGAAGCTGTTGTTCGTGGCAAGCGACGGCTTCGCCGCCGGCATGATGCGCCACCATGCCAATGTCGTCGCGGCCGCCAATCGCAGTCCGATCGCCGAAGTCGTCTTCACGAGCATTATCGATGTCGCGGAAGATTCGCCCTTCTATTTTTCGGAAGCCTACCGGGATGCCGAGCGGAAATTGAAGGCGTCGCGATTCGCGTCGTCGATCATCCGCTGCGGCCTCTATTCCGATTTCATCCTCCGCCACTGGCTGCGGGACAAACAGATCATGCTTCCCCTCGGCAATGCGCGCATCGCTCCGGTTTCGCGCGACGACGTGGCTGCCGCGGCCGTTCACGCCCTGCTGCACAGGGTGGACCCGGTCTGGCCAATGACCGGCGCCGCGTCCTGTTCAATGAGCGAGATCGCCACGATGGCGACCCGGGTCACGGGCAAGGCGTTCATCTATCGCTCCTGCGCGCCGGAAGCCTATCGCGAGCGACTCGGCAAGGAGACAGTTGCGCCCTGGCCGGCGGCATTCTCATCC
>CAZICN010000102.1:0-13090 GCA_964537655.1 uncultured Aestuariivirga sp. | reverse complement strand
ATCGAGGGCAATCGCGACCACCCGGTGAACAAGGGGGTGATCTGCGGCAAGGGTGCCTCCGGCATCATGCAGCATTATTCGCCGGCCCGGTTGTCGAAGCCCATGCTCAGGGTCGGCGAGCGGGGCTCCGGCGAATTTCGCGAAATCGAATGGGAGGAGGCGCTGACCCTCGCCACGTCGTGGCTGAAGAAAGTGCGCGGCGAGGATCCGAAGCGCCTTGCCTTCTTCACCGGGCGTGATCAGTCGCAGGGCCTCACCGGCTGGTGGGCTACCCAGTTCGGCACGCCGAACTATGCGGCGCATGGCGGCTTCTGCTCGGTGAACATGGCCGCCGCCGGGCTCTACACCTTCGGCGGCTCCTTCTGGGAGTTCGGCGAGCCTGACTGGAAGCACACCAAATACTTCCTGCTTTTCGGCGTCGCCGAAGACCATGCCTCGAACCCGATCAAGATCGGCCTCGGCAAGCTCAAGGCACGCGGCGTCAAGATCGTCTCCATCAATCCGGTGCGCACAGGCTATTCGGCCATCGCCGATGAATGGATCGGCATCCGCCCCGGTACTGACGGTCTCTTCGCCGGCGCCCTCATTCATGAACTGCTGCGCAACCAGAAGGTCGATCTCGATTATCTCGCCCGCTACACCAATGCCGCCTGGCTCGTCATCCGCAATCCCGGACACGCCGATGACGGCACCTTTGCCCGCAACGCCAATGGCGAGCCTCTGATCTATGACGCGGTCATTGGCCGCCCGCTCTCGGCCCATCGCGCCGACACGTCACCGAAGCTCGTCGGCGAGTTCATGCTGGTTGACGGCCGGCGCGCCGTGCCATCCTTCATGCTGCTGGCCGAACGCTTCCTGTCCGACGACTATGCACCGGCCCGTGTCGCCGAAAGCTGCGGCATCCCGGCCGAAACGATCCGCCGCATCGCCGCCGAGCTGGCGAAGACCGCCTTTGAGGAGGAACTCTGCCTCAATATCGGCTGGCGCGACTGGGCCGGGCGCATCCATGACAAGATGATCGGCCGGCCGGTCTCGATGTACGCCATGCGGGGCATCTCGGCGCATTCCAACGGCTTCCAGACCTGTCGCACCTTGCATCTGTTGCAGATCATCCTCGGCACCATCGACGTGCCGGGTGGTTTCCGCTATCGCCCGCCCTTTCCGAAGCCGGCGCCGCCCGGCATCAAGCCCGCCGGCAAGCCGGGGCAGGTCAAGCCCAACACCGCCCTGCCGGGGCCGCCGCTCGGCTTCGTCACCCAGCCCGAAGATCTCCTGATCGACAGGGACGGCAAGCCGCAGCGCATCGACAAGGCCTATTCCTGGGAAGCGCCTTTCGCCGCGCATGGTCTCATGCATACGGTCATCGCCAATGCCGCGAAGCGCGATCCCTACGGCATCGATGTGCTCTTCCTTTATATGGCGAATATGAGCTGGAACTCGGCGATGAATGTCGCCGAGACGACGGGGCATCTCACCGCCAAAGACGAGGCGACGGGCGACTATGTCATCCCGCATATCATCTATTCCGACGCCTATGCGTCGGAGATGGTGCATTACGCCGATCTGATCCTGCCCGACACGACCTATCTCGAACGCTGGGACTGCATATCGCTGCTCGACCGTCCGATCTCGGAAGCGGACGGTCCCGCCGACGCCATTCGCCAGCCGGTTGTCGATCCTGACCGCGATGTCCGTCCGTTCCAGACGGTGCTGCTCGATCTGGGGGCGAGGCTCGGCCTCACCGGCATGACCAAGGAGGACGGAACGCCGCGTTATCCCGGCGGCTATGCCGACTACATGGTCAATCATGAAAGGAGTCCCGGCATCGGTCCGCTCGCCGGCTGGCGCGGCAAGGAAGGCGTTTTTCATGGCAGGGGCGAGGTCAATCCGAAGCAGCTCGAGCGCTATATCGAGAATGGTTGCCACTGGTTCTATGAGCTGCCGGACCATGTGAAATATTATCGCCATGCCAATCGCGACTACCTCGAATGGGCGACCTCCTTCGGCTTCATCGGCAAGCCCGATCCGATCGTCTTCCAGCTCTATCTCGAGCCCTTGCAGAAATTCAGGCTGGCGGCCCAAGGCCACGGGGCGATCACGCCGCCGGAAGAGCACCGCCGGCGCCTTATTCAATATTTCGATCCTTTGCCCGGCTGGTATGCGCCGCTCGAAGAGAGTTTGCGCGATCACAAGGAGTTCCCCCTGCATGCGATCACCCAGCGGCCGATGGCGATGTATCACTCCTGGGGTTCGCAGAATGCCTGGTTGCGGCAGATCCTCGGGCGCAACTGGCTCTATCTGGCGCGTTCGCGCGGCGAGGAAATGGGCTTGAGCGATGGCGACTGGGTCACCGTCACCTCGGCGACGGGCCGTATCAAGGTGCAGATAAAACTCATGGACGGCGTCAATCCGCATACGGTGTGGACATGGAACGCGATCGGCAAGCGCTCCGGCGCCTGGGCTCTGTCGCCCGATGCGCCGGAAGCGAAGAAGGGCTTCCTCCTCAATCACCTGATCGCCGAGCTTCTGCCTGAGCGCGATGGCGGCTATCGCTATTCCAATTCCGATCCCGTCACGGGTCAGGCCGCCTGGTATGATTTGCGCGTGCGCATCGAGAGGGCTGAGGACGAGGATGCGGTCAGCGCTCCGCAGTTCCCGGCATTGAAGGACTTCGGCGGCATTGCCGGAAGGAGACGCGCATGACCTCGCTTCCGGTGCCGCAGCCCAACCAGAAGAAGCTTGGCCTCGTCATCGATCTCGATATCTGCGTCGGCTGTCAGGCCTGCGCCACTTCGTGCAAGGAGTGGAACACGCAAGGCTATTCGGCACCCCTAACCGATAGCAATCCCTATGGCGCTTCGCCCGAGGGCGCCTGGCTCAACCGCATTCATGGCTATGAGGTGAAGGCGCCCGAGGCCGATCAGTCGCGCATCGTGCATTTTCCGCGCTCGTGCCTGCATTGCGAAGAGCCGGCTTGCGTCACCGTCTGCCCGACCGGCGCCTCCTACAAACGCGCCGAGGACGGCATCGTGCTGGTCAATCCCGACACCTGCATCGGCTGCAAGCTCTGCTCCTGGGCCTGCCCCTATGGCGCGCGCGAATATGACTATGACGACGGCGTGATGAAGAAATGCACGCTCTGCGTCGACCGCATCTACAACGAGAACTTCGCCGAGGAAGACCGCGTGCCGGCCTGCGTGAAGGCGTGCCCGACGGGGGCGCGTCATTTCGGCGACCTGGGTGATTCCGAAAGCAAGGTTTCGCGTCTCGTCGCCGACCGCGGCGGCTATGATCTGTTGCCGGAGATGGGCTACAAGCCGGTGAACAAGTATCTGCCGCCGCGCCAGCGCCAGGCACCCGCGAGGATGCAGGATGAGCCAGTGCCGAGCGACGGCAAGACGGTGATGGACGGGTTTTTCCGTTGGGCCGATCGCCTGTTGAGCCGATAAGACGATGCATCCCGCCTATTCCGTCATCCTGTTCACCACCGCCTCGGGCGCGGGCTACGGCTTGCTCGCCCTGCTGGGGCTGGTCGGCTTCAATCACGGTCCGGCAACCAGCCTTTGGTTCGGAGTCTCGGCTCTGGTGATCGCCCTGGGCTTGATCACGATGGGCCTCCTGTCATCGAGCTTCCATCTCGGCCGGCCCGAGCGGGCCTGGCGTGCCTTCTCGCAATGGCGCTCGTCCTGGCTGTCGCGCGAAGGTGTGGCTTCGGTGATCACTTTCGTGCCGGCGCTCATCTTCGGTGCGCTCTGGTTGGGTTTCCTCGATTACCCGCAATGGATCGGTGTCGCGGGTCTCGCGACCGCCTTGATGTGTGTGGTCACCGTCTTCTGTACTGCCAAGATCTATTCGACGCTCACCACCATCCGGCAATGGCATCAACCGCTCACCGTGCCGGTCTATCTCGCTTTCGCGCTCGCGACGGGCGCCGTCCTCCTGATGGCCGTCGCCTCGGTCTTCGGACGCTTTCAGGTTTTTCAGGCCGGTCTCGCCATCGCCGCTTTGGCTCTGACGCTGGCCCTGAAGATCTTCTATTGGCGCAGGATCGACAACGAGCCGCGGACCCGGACCATCGAAGCGGCAACCGGTCTCGCCCGTGAGGGCGAGAGGGTCCGGCAATGGGAAGTGCCGCATACGGCCGAGAACTTCATCATGAAGGAGATGGGCTTCGTGGTGGCGCGCAAGCATGCCGAGAAGCTTCGCCGCATCGTGATGACGTTGCTCGTTCTCGCCATTCTGGTGAGCGCGCTGACCCCGCCAGGTCTGGCCATTCCCTTCTCGGCGGTAGCCTTTCTGCTCTCGGCCGCGGCGGCTTTGGTCGAGCGCTGGCTGTTTTTCGCCGAGGCCCAGCATGTCGTGTCGCTTTTTTACGGCACGGAACGAGCGTAATTTGAACGTGGATTGCCCTTGATTTTTTCATGTTTTGATCACATACTGTTCAATCTGTGACCAGAACATGCGAGAGTGTCATGGGCCTCGAGCTCACCGCCGGTCATTTCAGTGAAGAGCGGTCGCCCTTCCTGTCTGCTCATCGTGTTTCGGATGTCCTCGGCATCAATCAGTCGGAACTGGCCAAGCTTGTCGGCGTCGCCAGGAACACGCTGACCGCGAAGTCGGGCGCGCGCAAGGTCGATCAGGCGCTCAGTCCCGTCGTGCGCATCCTGGCCATGGCGATCGATATGGCGGGCGATGAGAGCCGCGCCGTCATCTGGTTCAAGCATCAGCCGATTCCGGGCTGGGCGGGCAAGACGGCATATGATCTCGTCGGCGAGGGCAAGGCCGACAAGGTGCTTGCCTATCTGGAGGCGGTGCGCTCCGGCGTCTATGCGTGAGGCCGATGCGGCCTCGCTTCACATCCTCTGGCGCGCTTATGTGCCGCGCTGGGCCCATGAACCTCTTCGGGAGAAGGAGCAGGGCGTTTCGGTGGTCGCTGGAATCCGGCTGGCGCGCCGACGATGTATGCGGCCCGTGAACTCTCGACCGCATGGGCGGAATACAATCAGGGCTTTGTCCAGCATCCGGCTCTCATCCTCCAGATCGAGCTTTCCGGAGCTTCCCTGGCCGATCTCTGTGTTGCGGAATCCCTACAGGGTTTCGGCGTCACGCCGGAAATACACAAGTGCCCCTGGCGTGCCGATCTCGACAATGGCCGGAGTCCGGCAACGCATGATCTGCGCGAGCGCCTGCTTGAACAAGGCTACGACGGCGTGATCTATCCTTCGTCGATTTCTCCAGGGGGTAGCTGTGCTGCGATCTGGCGATGGAATGCGCCTGGCGCTCCCCGGCTTCGGGCGATAGATCCAGAAAAGCTCTTGCCGCGCAATCAGCAATCCTGGGTCGACAGATGACGACGATGACTGTGCGCTGGTTCGACGACTGGTACGCGGTCGAAGAGATCGCGCCCGGCCTCTATGGCATCGGCGAGCCGAAATATCATCAGCTCAACTGGAACTATCTGGCCGTCGGTTCCGAGCGGGCGCTCCTGTTCGACACCGGTCCGGGGCTTCGCGACATCACGACCGTTGTGGCGAGCCTGACGGACTTGCCGGTGACGGCGCTCCTGTCGCATCTCCATTATGATCACGCCGGCAATTTTCATCGCTTTGACGATACCGCGCTCGCCGATCTGCCGATGCTGCGCGCCTGTGAGAGGGGCGGCCTCCTGCACGCGCCCGAAGAAATGTTCCTGGGCTCATATGAAAACATGACCTGGGTGCCGCATGCTGTCCGGCACTGGTGGCCGATCGGCCATCGCATCGATCTGGGCGGAAGAGGGTTCGAAATCATCGCCACCCCCGGCCATTCGCCGGAATCGATTTCGCTCTTCGATGAAGAACGCAACATCTTGCTGGCTGCCGATTTTCTCTATCCGGGCGATCTCTATGGACAAGTGCCGGGTGCGTCCCTGCCGGAGTATCTCGTCGGCGCCGAAGCCATCGACCGTTGGCTGCCTGCCGGTGCCCTTATACTGGGAGCGCATGGGGAGACGCCGAAGGACGACCTGGTGGAGGCCCCGAAACTGTCGCGGGACGACCTCAGGGACCTGATCGCCGGGCTCAAGGCCATTCGCGACAAGAAGATGCCGCCGGCGAGCCAGAATCCGGACCGCTATACGATTAATGACCGTTTGGCGCTCTTGGCCGGTCCTTCGTCCTATGGCGACTGGCGGCAGGGTAGTTGATATTCATATAAAGATATGTTTATATGATGATGTATTCTCTGGGAACCCAATCGATGACGCGTCCGACCTTTGTTGAGGCCCTGAATTCGCGCCCCTGGCTGCTCGCCGACGGCGCCACCGGCACCAATTATTTCCAGATGGGCCTCGTCTCGGGTGATGCGCCGGAGATCTGGAATTTCGAGTTTCCCGACCGTGTCCGCTCGCTGCATCGCCGCTTCATCGAAGCCGGCGCCGACATCATTCTCACCAACACCTTTGGCGGCAACCGCCACCGCCTCAAGCTGCACAATGCGCAAGACCAAGTGCGCGAGATCAACATCGCCGCGGCAAAGAACGCGCGGGCCGAAGCCGATGTGTCTCAGCGCCCGGTCTATGTCGGCGGTTCCATCGGCCCGACGGGCGAGATCTTCGAGCCCATCGGCTCGCTTTCGCATGAAGACGGCGTTGCCGCTTTCGCCGAGCAGGCCAAGGCCCTGAAGGAGGGCGGCGTCGACGTCCTGTGGATCGAGACCATGTCGTCGGAAGAGGACCTGCGCGCTTCCGTCGAAGGCGCCGCCCAGGCCGGACTTCCGATCGTCACCACCATGAGCTTCGACACCAATGGCCGCACCATGATGGGCATCACGCCGCAGGCCTTTGGTGCGCTCGCCGCCAGCCTCAGCGCGCAGCCAGTGGCGATTGGCGCCAATTGCGGCGTCGGCGCTTCCGAGCTCGTCGCCACCGTTCTCGGCATCACCGCGGCGAGACCCGAAGCGCATGTCGTCGCCAAGGGCAATTGCGGCATACCGCAATATGTCGACGGCCATATTCACTATACCGGCACGCCCGAACTGATGGCGGACTATGCCCGCATCGCCCTTGACGCGGGCGCCCGCATCATTGGCGGATGCTGCGGCACCAGCCCCGATCATCTCGCCGCCATGCGACGGTCGCTCGAGACCTACAGCAAAGGCGCGCGTCCCTCGGTCGAGACGATCGAGGCCAGGCTCGGTCCTGTCTCCGAACTCGCCAAGGGTTTCGACACCGCGGCCGCCGGTGCGGCGCGGCGCGAACGCCGACGCGCTCGTGACTAGCATCGGTGCCAACCGCTATATGCCTCACGCCTGACCGCCGGTTCTTCGGGCCGGCCCTCTGTGTCGCCGCACAGATCATCGAATGCGGTCTGCCAGCCGATGCCGATCTGTTTCTCGTCTGCGAAGAGATGGACATCTGGCCACGCTTCGAGGAAGTCGACGAGGCCTTGCGCGACAAGATGCACATCATCGTCGTGTCCTTTCACAATGTGACCCATAGCTTGCCGGCCAACGACAATGGCGAACATGCGATCACCCGCCGTCTGTTCCTCGATCGCATCCTGCCGCAGCACTATGACCGCATCATCCCGATCGATTCCGACATGATGATCGCGAATGAAGGGCTGGCGCCGCTCGTCGGGCTCGATCTCGGCGGCGCCGTCATGGCGGCGGCGACCGACATGATCTCCTATATGGACTGGGGCGGTCATCTGGCGGATGAGTTCCAGGCCTATCGCGCCGCACTGGGCATGTCGCGGGAGATGCTCTATTTCAACAACGGCCTCACCGTGATCGACCGGAGGGCCTGGACGCAGGCCGAGCTGGGCGACCGCACCTTGCGTTTCATCGAGAGGAACCCAGCACTTTGCCTGCGCTTTGAGCAGAGCGCGCTCAATGCGCTGCTCAAGGGAAATGTCGCCAGGCTGTCGCCGCGCTTCAACTTCATGGGCGATTTCATGCGCCTCGATCTTGAAGGCGTGATCCGCCCCAATGTCTATCACTTCGTCAACCGGCCGAAGCCGTGGCAGAAAGGCTGGGCCGGCGATCCGCGCTTCGCCCAATCCTTCAAGCGGTGGTTCGCAGCTTCGCCCTGGCCGGATTTCCCCGACGACCCACCATCGGAGAACGTCGACAAGTCGGTGAACGTGGATTTTCGTGCGCGGCTCCTGACCTTCCTGAAGACGCAGGACTTCGCCGACGGCTGGCGCCATACATAGGCAGCGACGGCACGATCAATAACTTATCGGTGAGTTGGGAACTTCGCCGCGGGCGACTATCTTTTCGGTGAATCATTGCGTTGAGGAAAGATATGCGATTTGCTCTGGTGCTGGCGCTCAGCCTCTGGATCCTGGATCCGGTCTCTGCGGCAGAAACGTTCGACAGCGAGAAGGGGCCGATCTCCGTCGAGATCCTGACCGACAGGCTGTCATACCCTTGGGCGATCGATTTCCTTCCCGATGGGCGGATGATCGTCACCGAGCGCGACGGCAGGATGCGGCTCGTCACGAAATCGGGTGACGTGGGCGAGCCGATCAAGGGCGTCCCCAAGGCCGATGTCGGCGGGCAGGGCGGCCTTCTCGATGTCGCCGTTCATCCGGATTTTGCCGAGAACCGGCTGATCTACTGGAGCTTCTCCGAAGCGGGCCCTGGCGGCAATTCCACCGCGGTGGCGATGGGCAGGCTGAGCGAGGACGCAACGGCGCTCAACGACGTCAGGGTGATCTTCTCGCAGAAACCGAAGGTGCGCAGCAATCTGCAATTTGGCAGCCGCCTGGTCTTCGACGGCAAGGGCCATCTGTTCGTGACGCTGGGCGACCGCTCGGCGCCCAAATTCCGCGTGCAGGCCCAGGATCTGGGCTCACATCTGGGCAAGGTCGTCCGCCTCATGGAGGACGGCACGGTACCGCCCGACAATCCCTTCGTGGGCAAGCAAGGGGCTCTGCCGGAAATATGGTCCTACGGTCATCGCAACCCGCAGGCCGCGGCAATCAATCCCGAGACCGGCCAGCTCTGGGAGATCGAACACGGGCCGAAGGGCGGCGACGAGATCAATCTGCCGGAGCCCGGCAAGAATTATGGCTGGCCCGTAGTATCCTTTGGCGTGAACTATTCCGGCACCCCGGTCGGCAGCGGCAAGAGCGCCATGCCCGGCATGGAGCCGCCGATCTATCAATGGACGCCGGTGATCGCGCCGTCAGGCATGGCGTTCTATACCGCCGATCTGTTCCCGCAATGGAAAGGCGATCTCTTCGTCGGCGGGCTGCGGGCGCAGGCTCTGGTGCGCCTTGAACTCGATGGCGCCAAGGTGACGCATGAGGAGCGTATCCTGCGCGAACTGGGCGTGCGCATCCGCGACGTGGCGCAAGGTCCCGATGGCGCGCTCTATCTGGTGACCGACGAGGAGGACGGCATGATCCTCAGGCTCGCGCCCGCGACGCCCTGATCAGTGCGAGGCCGAGCAGGAAGATCGCCAGGAACATGAGAAGCCACAACCAGGTTCCCGGGCTGGCGAAGTTGGCGCGCCCCGTCTGCAGATGGGCGAGGATGAGGCTGACGATGGCAAAGACGCCGAGACCGGCATTGAACACACCGCCGACGAGGCATTCCTCCCGCGCCGCCGAGTGGGCAAGGAGCAATATCGTGAGGCCGGGCGCCAGGAACACGGCGCTGTAGATGCGCCCATGCATCGCATCGATGCCCCAGGGCCAGAAGCCTGCGGCGAATGTCGGCGCGATGAACAGGGCCACGCCATAGAGCGTCATGAGCACGCCGCCGACACGCATGGTCATCCGGAACCTGTCGCTGATCGCGAGAACGGGCGGCGGCGGCAGATTGCGGTAGAGGCTGAGGCCGCCCAGGGTCAGCGCCGCATAGCCGACATAGAGAACGAACCACAAGACCACGCGCCGCATGCCGACGAAGGACGCGAGGTGAATAAGCGAGGCGACGGAAACGACGAAAGTGAAGACGAACGCCACCACCAGGCTGGCGCGACCGGGCGACCAGCGGTTGTTCATGAACAGGACGGCCATGCAGCCGAGTTCGGCGACATAGACGGCGCCGAGGAAGCGCGCATTGAAGGGCGCGATTGCCCATGGCCAGCGCGGCACGATGATCTGCGGCGCGAACAGCAGCAGCGGCCCGGCGATCAGCACGATGAGAGCAGCACCCGTGAATATCCTGACCCATGGTGACAGGGCCGGATTACGCGACGCATCGCTCATGTGATGGTTCCCAGCTGATCACAGGCGTGACTAGAGCAAATCCCGCCAAAGTTGAAAAACTTTGGCGACAAGGATTTGCTCCAAGGTATTGATTTGGCGCGAATCCTTTTCGGCGAAGTGGTTCCACTTCGCCGGGAAGCGCGCTAAGTGTAGCCCTTTCAGCGTGTGGGAACGAGGATTAATTCCGCTGGTGCGCGATGTCCCCGAGCACCGCGATGAAAGAGTCGACTTCCGCTTCCGTGTTGTAGTGGGCGAGGCCGGCGCGCAGCACGCCGCCTGTTTCCATGAGGCCCATGCGCGTGACCGGCTCGACCGCGTAGTTGTGGCCCGACCAGACGAAGATGTTCTTCTTCGCAAAAGCTTTGGCGAGTGCCTGCGGCGTGTGGTCGTCGAGCGTGAAGGACACGGTCGGCACGCGCCGGTGAGCCGCGTTGGCCGAAGTGATGCCGCGGATGGTCAGTCCCTTGAACCGTGACAGGCCGGCGATCAGGCGGTTGCACAGATGATGTTCCCAGTCGGTGAAGACATCGAAGGCCCGATGGATACGGGCGCCGCGCTCCGACATATGCGCGTAAGTCCTTCCGGAAGAGCCGGGCTTTGCGCCATGGCTCGCCAGATAGTCGATGGCGCCGAGCGTGCCGGCCATCCCTTCATGGCTCAAGGTGCCGGTCTCGAACTTGTGCGGCAGGTCGTTGCCGGCCGGACGCACCTTGTAGCTGAAGGTCTCGTCGAGCAGCTCTTCGCGGCCCCAGAGGATTCCCTGATGCGGTCCGAAGAATTTGTAGGCCGAGGAGACGAGGAAGTCGCAGCCGAGATCCTGGACATCGATGCCGCAATGGGGCGCCAGCTGCACCGCATCGACATAGAGGAGGGCGCCTGCCGCATGGGCCTCACGGGCGAAGTGCTTCACGTCATTGATGGTGCCGGTGCAGTTGGAGGCAAAACCCATGGCGACCAGCTTCGTCTTGCTGCTCAGCACTTTGGTGAGCGCATCCTCGGCGAATTCATAGGTTTCGGGATCGAAGTCCATCCAGCGCACGGTGAGCCCGCGGTCTTCGGCGAGCAGCAGCCAGGGCGCCACATTGGCGTCGTGGTCCATGCGCGACAGCACGATTTCATCGCCTGCGGCCAGCCGCCTGCCGAGGCAGCGCGACATGTGCAGCGTCAGCGTCGTCATGTTCTGGCCGAAGACGATCTCGCGCGCCGACTTCGCGTGGTAAAAATCCGCCATCGCCTGATGAGCCTCGTTCACCAGCTCGTCGGCGGCCACCGTGGTCGCGAAATAGCCGCCGAGATTGGCGTTCTTGCCGATCAGGGCCTCGAGCGTGCGGTCGATCACCTTTTGCGGCACCTGGGTGCCGGCGGGATTGTCGAAATAGATGCGCGGCCTGGCGCCGTCCTTGAGGGCGAGCGAGGGGAATTCGGCGCGGAGCGCCTCGATCGGGAAGGATGCTGAGGTCATGGGGAAGCTCTGGTGGATGGAAGGCCCGGCATAGCACCGTCCCTTCGCGGGTTCCAGAGCTGGTCGGTTTCAGTCCTCTCCGCGTCGCAGGTGACGGGGAATAACCCTTGCCTTGCGCTAATTTAGCCTTCAGAAGAGCGGCGGATTGCCGGGAGAGACAGTGATGAGCGACGAAGGCGAACTTGATCTCAGGTCCTTGAACGACGAGGAACTGACCCAGCAGATTCATGACGACCTCTATGACGGCCTCAAGGAAGAGGTCGAAGAGGGCGTGAACATCCTGCTGGAGCGCGGCTGGACGCCTTACAAGGTGCTGACTGAAGCGCTGGTCGAAGGCATGCGCATCGTCGGTATAGACTTCCGCGACGGCATTCTGTTCGTGCCGGAAGTGCTGCTGGCCGCCAATTCGATGAAAGCCGGCATGTTCATCCTGCGCCCGCTATTGGCCGAAACCGGGGCACCCCGCCTCGGCAAGATGGTGATCGGCACCGTCAAGGGCGACATCCACGACATCGGCAAGAACCTGGTCGCCATGATGATGGAAGGGGCGGGTTTCGAGGTCATCAATATCGGCATCAACAACCCGGTCGAGAAATATCTCGACGCCATCGCCGAACATCAGCCGGACATCCTCGGCATGTCGGCGCTGCTCACCACTACCATGCCTTATATGAAGGTGGTCATCGATACGCTGAAGGAAAAAGGCATGCGCGACGACTATATCGTGCTGGTCGGTGGGGCACCTCTGAACGAGGAATTCGCCAAGGCTGTCGGCGCTGACGCCTATTGCCGTGACGCCGCGGTCGCGGTCGAGACGGCGAAGGACTTCATGAAGCGCAAGCACAATCTATTGGCGGCGTCTGCGTGATCCCGGGCGCCGGAACGAGGATCGGCGCATGACCTTCGTCAACGTCAAACCTTCCGAGGAGTTCGAATTCCTCAACGGCCAGGGCCATGTGCTGCTGATCGCCTGCGGGGCGTTGGCGCGCGAGATCGTCGACCTGATCGAGACCAATCAGTGGAAGGCTTTCGACGTGGCGTGCCTGCCGGCCAAGTGGCACAACACGCCGCAATTCATCGTGCCCGCGATCCGCGACAAGATCCGCGCCGCCAAGGGCCAGTACAAATCGATCTACGTCCTCTATGGCGATTGCGGCACCGGCGGCATGCTCGACAGGCTGCTGGAGGAAGAGGGCGTCGAGCGCATTCCGGGGCCGCACTGCTACGCCTTCTTCTCCGGTAATGAGGCGTTCAAGGCGAAGGAGGATGACGACATCACGTCGTTCTTCCTGACCGATTATCTCGCCCGTCATTTCGACAAGCTGATCTGGAGCGGCCTGGGCCTCGACCGCCATCCCGAATTGCTGTCCATGTATTTCGGCAACTACCGCAAGATCGTCTATATCGCCCAGACCCGCGACGAAGA